>JBLIOI010000021.1:0-47888 GCA_047639675.1 Planctomycetota bacterium
GATGGTCGCCCGTCGGTTGGAATGTCCGAACCCGTTCAGCTCAAGGATGCGCTGGTCACTCTTCACGAAGGGTCGCCAATGGCGCCCATTGAGCTGGAGATGCCAACGGCAGAAGCGAATCTAGCGGCGGGTAGTTTCGAGTCTGATTCGAACGTTCTCGTTAGGGGCGACGGTTTGTTTGCGACGGGGCTTGGTTTGATCGCCGAGCAAGGGGAGCAGCGCTTGGTTCTAAAGCGCGAGGGCTACATACGTCTGCAAACGAGAAAGTCGTCGGAGATTGAGATCTTCGCTGCAGAGAATGGGACCATCGAGTTTAAGCGGACGGAGATCAATGCGTTGCTCGAGAGGGTTGAGCTGAGCCTTCCGTCGGGAGGGCGCTTGGTCTCAAAAGATAAAGATGAAGATGAGGTTGTGCTGGGAGGCGACAACTTGACCCTTGACGGCCGGGTGTTCGTAATCGATGAACCCATACCCACTGAACCCGGAACAACCAAGAAGACAAAGGTCTTCAGCGCTGAGAATTCACGCATCGTCGGCAACGTGTTCTTCACGCGAGATGAGTTGGAACTCAGCGGAGGCGTAGCTGATATTCAATTTGACGCAAACGGCCAAGTGAAGCATGCGGAGATTAGCGAGAGTCCGGTGATCGCGGGACTGTTCGAGCCAAAGGACGGGTCCGCTGCAGGCCCCCTAAAAGAGCCGATGAACGTTCGCGTCAGCGGTGTTGGCCCTCTGGTCTTGGATTACAACCAAGAGAGTCCCTTGGTGAACTTTGAGTTACCCGGACCTTCGCGCATTGAAGATCTCGGCGGCCGACTCAGACTTGATGCGCTCGAAGGCATGCGCGGTGAATTCTGGGGACGCGGGTTAGCTCACATGCTCTTGCGCGGAGTTGTTGAGGGCGAGTTTGAGGGAATGCTGTTCGAAGGTTCGGAACTCGAGTTGCGCGGAAGTCAATCTAAAGAGGATGAGCAACGTGTCTTCTGTGAAACGCTGAAACCAGCCCACCTAAGTGGTATGGACAAGCACGGCGACCCCGTCGACTTTCGCAGCGAGAAGGATCTGAAGCTCAGACTGACGGGCGGGAAGGTGTTTGTAATCCTTGGCCAAGAGGTGACTTTGGAAATGTTCAACGGTGAAGACTCCAAAGTGAGCGTTGGCGTGTTGCGCAACTT
The DNA here is from genome assembly GCA_047639675.1 of Planctomycetota bacterium. Taxonomy (GTDB): domain Bacteria; phylum Planctomycetota; class UBA1135; order UBA1135; genus JABACD01. The sequence goes on from JBLIOI010000021.1 coordinate 1,176, forward strand.
CGACTTTGAAAACGGAACCTTCACTGCCGGGGCGGGAGTCTTGTACGAAGGAGTGGAAGGAACAGGACGTGCATTACGCGCAGTTGGTCACTCCAGAGAGCACATTGAATTCTTCGGTGATAGCGAATTGCCGGTGACCTTTGACGTTGCAACCCAAGGGGGCGAGGCTGACGATGAAGGCTTTGTCAGCGCCGAACACATTGATATAGATAACCGCCGAATTCGCGCCGAGACCCGTACCGAAGTGCGCTTCCAGAGCAGCGAAGGACAACGCGAACTAGATTGTTCGTGGTTCGAGTTGCGACCTATCGGCGACCTTGAAGGCCGCGATAAAGACGCCCCGATGCCTTTTGAATTCGAAGCGCATGAAATTACACGCGCGGCGATGCTGGGTGTGGGGGAAGAGACCACTGTCGTTGCAGACATGGTGACTGGTTTCGGCGAGTACCAAACGAACGCGAAGGGTCGTCGCATCGTTGTTGTTAGCGAGCTCACAGCTAGCGGGAACGTTGTGGCTAACTTTGAAGGAGAGGCGGGAATCTTTCGAGCTACCGGCGATCGAATCATTTGGAAAGATGGCGGCACGACACGCATCGAAGCGCCGCTAGGTGAACGAGTTGAAGCGCGCGGCAGGTTTCAGGAAGATGGACTGCCCTACGTGTTGACAGCCACCTGGATCGAATACGTTGGCGATCAGATCCAGGCTCTTTTCCCGGAGATCACACTCGATCGCCCAGCAGCACTACCTCAACTGCTCGTCGGCCGTTCCTCTACAGAGCTACACACGGGCCAAGGCAACTGGATGACGGTTGATGAATCCGGTGTCTTGCTCTCGGGCGACGCAAGCTTCACGGGCAAAACAGCGGAGGATGAGGATATTGACTTGCTCGCCGGTTCGATTCACTTGCAACGAACTGAAGACGAGAGTCAGGGCAAGAAGGAAGGCCAAGGCGTCCAGGAGTTAGTTGCTTGGAACGGCTTCGAGCTAACGGTTGGTGAGAGCCTATTTGGCACCGGCGACATCTTGCAAGTCGGCTACGAGGTGTTGCGCATGGAAGGCCGTCCCGCCCGCTTCAACATGGAGAACTTCATCTGGGAGTCGGACAACATCGAGTACGACGTCCCGCGCGTCTTAGTCAAGACAGACCAAGGCCGGATCTACGGGGCAGAGGGTTCTGATTGGGCGGGGTGGCAAACGACCTACGAGTCTTTGCAACCCTTCGAGGCCGCCGACTCGACCATGATGGTCATGCGTAATCCGGTTGTGACTCAAGACCAAAGCGAGATCCGCGCTGATTGGGCAACCTTCTGGTTAGACCGCAAGGAGTGGCTCAAGAAGACTCAGGAGTGGTTGGCCGATGACGGTACGGCACCGGAAGTTATTCCTCCGGGCTCCGAACTCCTGGAGCCTGAGGATAAACCGAAGGCGCCGACGATATTTGGCAACTTCGACACGGGCAAGATCTCCAAGGTCTTGAAGGAGATGTACTTCGAAGGAGACATTGTCTACTCCAAGAACGGTGAACGTGTCTCGTCGTCCGATGCGGCCTACATTGACATGGTGGATGGCCACGGTTGGATTCAAGGTTGCGAATTCGTGGTCAACACGAAGATCGGCAGTAAGGAAACAGCGTTGACCGTTCGCGCTGACTGGTTACGCCATTCAGCGGATGGAAGCTTGAGTGCTGACTATGCCGAAGTCACCGCCTGTGAATTTGCCGAGCCGCACTATTTCATTCGCACCAAGAACCTGCGTTTGAAGCCTACGGGTGAACAGTCCACTGTTTGGGATGTTCTGTTGAAGGACAACGCGCTGATCTTCGACTACGGATTGAAGATTCCCTTGCCGCGCGTGCACTACAAGAGCGACAGCAAGGGACGTCCGACCTTCAGTGGTCTGAGCTTCGGAAACAGTTCTCGACAGGGAAACTTCGTTGAAGCGTCTATTGACGTGAACGTGGGCGACACCGTTACCGAAACGATCGCCCCATTGTTCGGGGTTACACCGGAAGAAGTCGACGGTCGCTATCGCTTGAAAGCCAATTACAGTGGCCGTGGCTTGTTACTGGATCAGCGCTTTCGCTTTAACGCCGGCGAGCGCTTCTGGATGGATATGTATCTTGAAGGGCTTTACGACAGCGGCGAAGACCGCGGAATGGTGAAGTACAAAGAGGACGGCGGCGATGGCTTTCGTTGGGTCTACCACCTGAATTCTCGTTACATAATTACGGGAGAAGAGTGGGTCGACATGAACCTCTCGACACAGAGTGACCCCGGTGTCCAGTCCGAATTCAACGAGAGCCAGTTCGTCAGATTCGAATATCGCAACTCCTTTGTGCGTTGGCGCAAAGCCGAGAACCAAAATTTCTACAGCGCCAATGTTCGTTTTCGAGCGAACACTTTCCGCGATGACCTGGAGCGGTTGCCCGACCTTGGAATGATCCGCGGTCTGACCCCAATTGCCGAGATGTGGGGCCAACCACTCCTGTACACGGCAACGGTTGATGCGGCTTACTTGCGCCGGAGGGAAGGCACTAGCGATATCGCTTCACCCTTTGATCCCGATTACAGTGATGGCTTGGGCAATCGCGATGTGTTGCGGGCGGACACACGCCACAGAGTCGAGACGCCCTTTGAGTTAGGTGTCGCTGGCATTCGAGTTTCACCCTATGCCTCTTTCGAGGGAACGGCTTGGAATGAGGGCGCCGACCCTTCAACCTCACCGACTCGTGGCGCGGTAATCGTCGGTGCCGAAGCGCAGAGCACGTTCTTCAAGACCTGGAGTCACGGAGTCGTCAATTCGGTGACGCCATTTATTGGCGTGCACGGTGATGTAGCGAGTTTCGAAGAGGACGGCGAACCGTTGCGCCTCGATCACTTGGACGACCCCTTGATCGGCGAATTCTTGGACTTGGGCCTGCGTTCACGCTGGCGAGTACCTGGTGGCCGTCGATTCCTCGACTTGTCTTTTCGAACTTCTCACGCCGACTCGGTAGCTGCGGGCCAAGAAGAAGGATGGCTCCCCGTTCGTACTTTCGGAGAGTTGCTTGCGGCTGCCGGAGACGTTCCATTCGCCTTGACTCATGACGCCCAGTACGATTTGGACGACGGAGACACGCTCCTCTCGGTGTCGAGTTTGAGCCTTCTGCCACACCCGCTGCTTGGCGTGGAGCTTGCCTACAACCAGGGACTCGACAATAGTCGCGTAAAGATTATCGAGGCGGTCAGTTTGGGTTTCCGCTGGGATGCGACACCAAAGTGGCAGATGGAAGCTCGCCAGAGCGTTTCCCAGCTCGACGGCTCGAGGCTTTCAGGCGAGTATGTGTTACGACGCCTAGGCCACGATTTTCTCTTCGAGCTCGCCTATGGCTTCCGGGCGGGAGAAGGCGGCAGCTCAATCGCCTTCAAGTACCGGCCTTTGCTAGGCTGGAGGCCATCTCGCTTCGGCTCCATGCAAACCTTGCAACAAACACGACTCTAACTTCAATTCCCGTGCTGGCACTCTTTGGCGACATCGCGATGCTTGAGATTCTGATCATCGCCGCCCTATCGGTGATGGTCTTTGGGCGAGATTTGCCCAAGGTCGCAGCTCAAGCCTTCTCCAAGTTCCAGCAGGCGCGCAATGCACTGCGTCAGGTTTGGCGCGACTCAGGAATTGGCGAAGAGGTTCGCAAGATGCAGCGCGAGCTCGAAGCGGGCAAACGAGGCCTTGGATCTGTCAACCCAAAGAACGTGGTTCGTGACGCTGTGCGTAGTGTGGAGTCCGAGGTTCGCAGTCCATTTGAGGTTAGCTTAGATCCCCTGTCGAATACAGAAGCAGGGCTGGCGCAAGGTGATGCTAGTCAAGCGGACCCGCAACCCAGTCCGCCTGAGCCGCCGGGGATAGTCGAGCCCGCAGGTGAAGCGCAGCGGCGTCCCGCTTGGTATCCAGATTCAAACGACTCCTGTGAGTCGGCTTCCGATCAGGAAGAAGAACAAGAGAGAGCCGGAGAGGGCGAGGAGAATTGAAATTCACCCTGGGGTACAACAGCAACGGATTAGCTCATCACCGACTGGAGGACGCGCTAGTCATGTTGTCCGAGATGGGCTACGGCGCGTTGGCGCTCACACCGGACGTTGGGCACCTCGATTTATACCACGCGACGGAAGCGGAGATTGCAGGAGTCGCAAAGCTGGCGATGGACCTCGACATGCGCATTGTCGTGGAGACCGGGGCACGTTTCCTGATGGATTCTCGTCGCAAACACTTTCCCACCTTGCTGGAGACTTCGCCATTCGATCGTGAGCGCCGCGTGGACTTCTTGAAGCGTTCCTGCGACTTGGCCGTTGCTCTGGGGTCAGACATGGTCTCCATTTGGTCAGGGCAAGCGCCCGGCGAGCTTAAAGGTGCGGATCGCGCGGAAGATCATTGGGAGAACCTTTGCGAAGGGCTTCGGGCGGTTCTGGCCCACGTGCAGGGGGCTGGGATTTCCCTAGCCCTGGAACCAGAGCCTGGGATGTTCATTGAACGCCCCCGTGAGTACAGCGAACTCTTGGAGCGTATGGGCGCGGAAGGAAAGGAGCTTTGGATGACTCTCGACGTGGGCCATTTGGTCGTTACGGGCGATTTGCCTGTTGAAGTCCTGATTTCAGATTTTGCGCACCGAATAAGGAATGTTCATTTGGATGACTGTCCCCGGGGGGTCCATCAGCACGGACCCTTCGGGAGTGGCGATCTAGACCTCGATGCGACCTTAAATGCCTTTATTACAGCCGGTTATGAAGGCGTTGCCTCCGTGGAATTGTCTCGGGACAGCCATCAGGGAGCTGCGGCGGCCGAACAAGCAATGTGTGATTTGCAACGTATCCTAAAGAAGCACTCTTGATCTCCTCGCGCCCCGGCGCGAGATTAGGGCGGGATTCATCGGGCGTTCACACACTGGACGGCTGCCCGGAAACACCAAAGGAGAAAATGATGGTTCAACTAGAGACGACGCTACAAACCTGCCCGACACGCATCGATGGGGCCCCGGTATTGTTTGCGCACAAGGTTGACCGTGCGCGCTGCCAAGAGCGGCAGCGCAAGCGTTACCACAAATGCTTCACATGCGCGTGGAACAACAGCTATGTCGGGCTGCACGGTGCACCCCCGGCACAGGCGCAGGTATCAACAGCTAAAAAGGCAGAGACTTCTGCGCTAGAAGTGACTGAAGAAATCACGGCTTAGCGAGAAGCTAGACTTTCATTCAACCGCCCGTGCGGACAGCTCGGACGGAATCTGTGCGGTTCATACGCCAGACTGGATAGGCGCTGGCAAGCAGCGCGATAAGGATCGCCGAGAAGAGGGTGATCCAATTCCAATCCCCCGCACCTCGCAGGGGCAGTTCGAGTCCTGATAGGAACTCGAGCGCGCGGATAATAATAGGGCTGAGCAAGTTGCCGAGGCCCAAGCCCAAGAGTCCGCCGAAGAGACCCATGACTCCGGACTCAAGCCAGACCATACCGCTGATCTGACTTTTGCTAGCGCCGAGGGCTCGCAGGATACCGAGCTCCTTGGATCGTTCGAGCGCTGATAGCAGTTGACCGTTCAACACTCCGAGAGCAGCGAGAAGCGCAGTCAAGCTGAGGATCAAGTCGAAGAGCAGGAAATCGTTCGCGATGTCCTTTACCTGAATTGTTTGCAGGTCTGATCCCGTAAGGAAGCTCGGCTTTCCACGTCCCTTGAGAACATCAAGGATAATGGCCTTCGCTGAATCGGTGTCAGCGCCATCTGTCATTCGTACAGCGATCAGCTCCGGGTTCTTCACTTCCACGCAGAAGAACTTTTTCATGTAGGTCTCGCTGATCACTCCGTACATGCGTTCGTCCGGGTGCGGGAAGTACCCATACTCATCGCTGATGGCGAGAACTTCAAAGCCCACAACCTCACCCGTGCCGACACGAACCTGGACTTCACCACCCACCTTGTAACCAAGATTATTGGCGACACGTTTGGAAATGATGATGCCGTTCTCACGGTCGAACTTTTGGCGAAGGTTCGGCTTTCCAGCGAGGGGACCATACCCCTGTAGTTCGGAAGAGCGCTGCCCAATGAAAAGGAAGGGCGAGTGAATGCGTGCGCTGCCTGGCTCAACACCAAGAACTTCGGGCAGCTCGTGAAGCGCTGTACTCAGTTTGTCGAAACTTACTTTGGGCATATTGCGCACCCAGAGTTTGTTTTCAACAGCAGTCTCTGCCCAGTCGTGGACTTCGCCGCGCAAGCTTGCCGTCATTCCTTTCAGCCCTACGAAAGCAGCGCAGACGAGGGCGATGGCCGCCGACGAAACGGCGATGCGCCGGGGATTGGCCATCATCGTGTGCGAAGCCATAGAACCGGCGAAGGGGAAGACTCTCGTCAGAGGCTTCGCGATGAAGCGGCACACGGCACTCAAGGCGCTAGGCATGAGCAAAGGAACCGAGAGCAGCAAGCCCAAGATTCCAACGGCGAGCAACATCGATGCGACGAGCGTGCTACTTGCTTCGCCGACCACAGGAACGATGGTGAAGTAGAGGGCCGGTAACAAGATGGCGATGAGTAGTGTGGAGAACACGTGGAAACTGTTCGTTGTGCCCCCCGATTCCATCGCCTTTTCGCCACGCAAGGCATCAATCGTGTTTGCGTTGCGCGCTCGCAAGAGCGGGAAGACCGACCCCATGAGGGCCGTGCCAACACCAATGGCGGCCAGTGGGAGCACTCCCAAAGGAACTCTGAATGAATCGATGAGCTTGCCGGTGCCCAGTGTTGTGATTCCGATCTTCAGCAGCCCCTTGGCCATGAAAACACCAGCTACTAAACCCAAGACGCCGCCCAAGGTACTCAGAATTACAGCTTCGAGCAGGAAGACGCGGCCGACTTGTGCGCGGCTTGCACCCAGTGCATGCAGCACACCAACTTCACGGATACGCTCGACAAGCGACATGGAGAGCGTGTGAAAAATAACGTAGAGCCCGAGCATTAGAGCTAGGAGCCCAGCCATAAAGACTCCATTGCGGTACGCTCGCTCGTCGGCTTCTTGACCAATCACGACGCTGCGTGTCATGTCGTAAGCAAAGTTGCCCGCGAGTCTCGATTGAATGTCATCGAGATTGGCAACAGGGTCGGGTTGCACCCAATAGCGTGGGCTAGTTCGCGCACCGCGATACAACTCCTCGCCCCACTTGTACTCGACGACGACGATTTCTCCATTCGCTCGCCGTCCAAGCTTCTCTGGTGTGAAAACACCAGCGATGGTGAATTGAATGGCAACGGGAATGTCTTCCTCTGTGCCACTCTTGCGCTGCATCTCGCCATCCAGGCAAACGCGCGGAGCAGAACGAGCGGGGCGTGCGAGTTCAATTTGCATTCCCGGGCTAAGTCCGAGCCTACTGGCCAACTTGGGACCGATCAGCACTTCGGGCGATTGCCTCCCTGGTGTGATATCAGCTCCGGCGAGGAGGTCATAGGCGTCCATTCGCGGAAGAACTTCCGCATCGACGGCCAACAGGCGTGCGCGAACAGATTCTGCGGCTTCGCCTTGCGCAGTCAATGGCTGCAGTTCCACCTCGTTTTGAAAGAAGGCTGCGGCGTCGCTAATGCCTTCGATTGAGGTTAGCTTGGAGCGTGGGTCGGAAAGCCCAGGCGCGGGGCTTACTTCGAACTCAGGTTTCCAGTCGGCGTCTTGATCACCGGCATAGCGGGTCTTTAGCCCTTCAACAGTGTTCACGTCGAGCGTATAAACGCCAACGACTGTCGCGATGCCGACAGCGATGCCGAGAATCGAAAGCAAAGTGCGCGCCGGCCGCTGCAACAAGCTGCGGCGCGCGAGGGTAACAGGTAGACTCATTAGATATGGAGCGTCGCGAGCTTCTCGTGGACGAGCTCAACAGGAATGTTGGGACCAGCTAATTCGAGGTCCGGGGCGAGTTCACCATCGACTAAGAAGAGCACACGGTCAGCGAAGGTCGCATCGCGCGGGTTGTGTGTGACAAGGAGAATTGAGCGGCCGTCTTCATCGCACAGCTCGCGCAAGAGTTGCATGACTTCGAGGCCCGCTTGCTGCGCTAGGTTACCTGTTGGTTCATCGCAGAGAAGCAAAGGCTGTTCGCCGACCAGGGCACGTGCGATAGAAACTCGCTGCATTTCTCCACCCGAGAGTTCGTGGGGGAAAGCTCCTTCGCGTCCGGCGAGGCCTAGGCGAGCGAGGATCTTGAGGATGCGACCCTCTTCCTCCTTCGCGTGCAATCCCTTGATTGATAACGGGACTCCCACGTTCTCAAGCACAGTCAAGTTCGGCAGCAAGTTGAAGAACTGGAAGACATGGCCAACGGTGTCCCGGCGCACTCGAGTTCGCTCCGCCTCGCTTGCCTTTTCAAGATCGACTCCTGCCAATGTGGTGTTGCCCGCGTCGACTTGATCGAGCCCCGCAAGAACATGTAGCAAAGTGGATTTGCCCGAACCACTGGGGCCCATCACGCAAACGAACTCACCCGCAGCAATCTCGAGGGAGAGTCCCCGGAGAATGGTGGCTTGCCGTTCTCCTTGTTTGAAGAAACGGTAGACGTCTTGGGCGCTAGCAACAATTTTTTTGGAGTCTTGTGTCATCTTGGGAGGATTCTAACCCCCAGCCAGGGGAAAGGTCTTGGCTGGCAGGAGTTGCCGAGTTGCGAGGAGAAGAGAACCGAGGACCAAGGAGAGGGTCTCGGCAAGAATCGCCGGAGTCGGCGATTCACAAAGGTTGAATGGAGGACTCCATATCTCGCTGGTAGCTCCTGTGGATTGGGCGGATGAGGTATATTTAGAAGCGATGTCAGAGAATAGTGTTCGCAATTCTGAGGCGCAGGAGGGGAAGAACTGCCCTTTCTCACCGCGCCTACACCAGGTCCTAGCTGTCTTCTCGCTCGTGTTCTCATCATGCGGTGAGGACAGGGTCGCGGATATGTTTGAGTTGGATCCAGGCACACCCGTTGTCGTGATAGTTATCGACACTCTGCGGGCGGATCATCTCTCCTGTTATGGGTACCCCCTCGAAACGAGCCCATTCCTGGACAAGTTCGCCGCGCGCAGCTTCAAGTTCGAGGCCAATAGCACTCAGTGCAACGCGACTTTTCCTTCGATGATGTCGATTTTCACCGGCGTCTATCCAAAAACTCATCGGAACTACCTGGCCGTTCCGATCGAAGGTACGACTGTGGAGAGCAAAGGGATTGTCCCCGCTGCGGATCGATTTGGAACCCAGGGATACTACACCGTAGCCGTGACTAGCCATCCCACTTGGGCTTCCAGTCGCGATCAGAGTGCGGCTCTTTGGTCAGGATGGGACGAAATCTCCTACCTCGGCGAACCCATTCCGCTCACGGATCGACCGTTGTTTGCGCGCCATGAGTTCACCAACGAAAGACTGTTCGATCTCCTCGACGATTACGATCGGAAGCACGCCAGTCAGCCCCTATTTCTTTGGGCGCACTACTTTGATCCGCACACGGATTTCTTTGGCAACCTCTACGACCCTCCGGAAGAGACGCGCAATGCCTACTTTGACTATCACTACCGGGATGTCGGTGTTGAGGGCTTCGCCGACCTATTGCGGCCCTTGGACCCGGAGGCGCGCAACGCGTGGATTCAGGAGCATACGCCCAGGGAGCTGCGCAAGGCCCTGAAGTTGGCGACGGGCCGTGCAGGTTATGACGAGGAGATCTTGAGCACGGACAAGGGGATCAGCGATCTATTCGAGCGCTTGGAGATAAGCGGGCTCTTGGACGAGGCGGTGATCGTCGTGATGTCGGACCACGGCGAGAATATGGAGGAGCATTCAGAGACTCGTCAGGCACATCCCTTTACTCATACACGCCTCTATGATGGAGTGGTCCACACGCCCCTATTGATTCACCTTCCCGGTCAAATGGAAGGGCTGGAGATCGCTTCGATCACGCAGAACATCGATGTTCTCCCAACCTTGATGGAGCTCTTGGATCATCCTGAGTCGGGCAGAATCGACGGTGTTAGCCTAGTGCCACTTATGCGTGGAACGACCGAGAACGTGCACAGCACCGTCTTTATTGAGTCTTCGTGGGGCCGCGAGAAGTCGATTAGATCGGACGACTTGAAGCTGATCGACGGGTGGTTGCCCAATGAGCGCGAAGTCTACGATTGGCGCTCGGATTCCGGTGAGTTGGAGAACCTTTCGAATTCGTTTTCAGAGGAAGAGCCCGCGGATTTGATCGAGGCGCTTGAAGACTTCCGTCCCGACGTGGAACTTCATATCCGTATGGTTCCGATGGAACGACCCTACCTGGTTGAGTTTCGCATAGAGATGGAGGGGGTCAGGATTGAAGGTGTGGAGGGCGTAGTCGACGGTAGCCTTTCCGAAGCTGGCGAGAGCTTCGCTTGGGGAGGCACAGTGGGACCAGAGGGTGTTGAGATCACCTTGCACCCCAAGATCTATAAGTCGGGACATGAGGTTTGCTGGACATTTCGTCATTCCGAGCGCAAAGACCTGCACAATGCGGTTTGGTTGGGAAAGACCCCCGTGTCTAAAACACCAGCGGTCCCTTTGTGGCAGGCCGATGAAGGTGTGCTCCCTAAGGATCCCAAATACACCATCAACGAAGATCTAGAAGCAAATAGCACACGGATAGAACTCGATCACGTAGGGGCTGAGAGGATCGAGTGTGAAGTCCGCTACAGGTCGCCTCGTCACGACAAGGTCATAAGAATCGATCAAGCGCAGGGCTTCGGAGAGCGCTTCCCCCCTAGAGAACAGTTCCTGCGCGCCGACGCCTATGACGTTGACAGGTCCAGCCTCGAGATTCACTTCAGTGAAGCGGAGGCGAGCCCCCTCTACTTGTTACGCATTGACGGCGCTTGGCCTGAGCCCAGTGCTCTCATGTTCAATGGCCACGGCGTCATCACAGACACACTTCGTTTCATATTCCCTTCCTTGCCCAAAGATAAACGCATCTCGCCCTACCTGGGTGCCACACTTCCAGCGAACGTGGAAATCCCGCCCGGCACAATTGTGGTCTGGCAAGAGTCAGGATTAGAAGGGGGCGAGGTCGACGCTGGTGGTATCTCGAAAGAGTTAGCCAAGCAGCTGAACAGTATTGGGTACCTCGGGGATTCCAGCTCCCAAGAAGACTAGTCCAGAAGGCTGATGAGTGAAGAAGTGAACTTGTATGAGGAAGAGTTAGAGCGCGTGGGGCACAAGCCTTTCTTTGCGAGCTTGCTTGCGCTTAGTTTGGCTCTGATTGTCCTTTGGGTGGTCACTCAAACGGGTCGTTCAAGCGGACCAAGAGATCGGTTCTTCTACTGGCCCATCCTCGTGTACCTGTCTACGGGCATCGTCTTGTGGTCTGTGATCTACGCTTGGTGGCGCGGGCCGCTGGGTTGGCGCTTAGGCGTCTTGTGTATCTTTCTCTCGTACTTGAGTGTTGAGCAATTCGCTGCTCCGTATCTGAACCGCTCCTATCGCATGGGCACCTACACGGCCCTGCAAGACCCGGATCACAGACCAAAGCACACATCGATCCAGAAGGGCTGGAACTCAGACTCGCTACGTTGCCCGCACGAGTCCAAGGAGTTCGCCAAAGCAGGAACGAACATCATCATCATGGGCGATTCGTTCACCTTCGGAATGAAGCTGAAGCCGAAGCATTGCTTTCCATACCTGGTGGAAGAGCGCCTCAATCGGCGCCTCAAGAGGAAAGATGTTAAGGTCGCGAACTTTGGTTGGGTAAGCTCTTCGCCGCTCCTAAGTTGGCGGCGACTTATTGATATTGGCGAGGACTACTCGCCGGATATTGTCATCATCTGTGTCGACATGACGGACATCCGCGACGACATTCGCTGGCGTGATATGCTCGACCGGCGCGGGGCTTACGGGGTTATCGGGAACTTCCCGTTGGCTACTACCTTGCTGCAGCGAGTCTCAGGGAGCGCTTTCGCGTGGATGTTCTCGGCACTCAATTCGGACATGCCACAGAAGCGTTTCTTCATGAGTGAAGCGCCCCTCGAGGAGACGAGGGAGTATTTCGCCGAGATCACTTTGAACTTGGCTAGGATCAAAGCTTGGTGCGACGAACGTGGCGTTCAATTCGCAACCGTGATTCTTCCACGCACCTACCAGTACAGTGATCGCGAGTCCCCGGAGAACTGGGAAGGTGGTGAGTACACGGTGCTTGGGCCTTACAGCCTCGAGCCGTTCCGATACTTCGAGGAATTGAGCAAAGAGGTCGATTATCCCATCTATTCGCTGCTCGAGACCTTTCAGAAGAACGAGGTTTTCCCGACTTCATTCGAGGATGACCCGCACTGGAATCGGAAGGGTGCGCAGGTAGCAGCGAGTGCGATCACCAAGATTCTGATCGAGGAAGTCGCCAAGCTCGAACAGCTGTAGCGGCCGGCTGGTTACTTGGGAGCCTTGTGCCTATAAGGTTTGACGAAGAGCTATGCACCCGGATTTCGCGAGATCTCCCCGAACTCACTTGGCATGCCTTCGGGTTCGAGGCGTGAGGCGCATCCAACGCAATAGACGTCTGGCAGATGAGAGCGCCATACCTGCCTGATTTGCCGCGCAACTCGGCCAAGTCGTCGGCCTCGTACTCCACGCCGAGCTTCACCAAATCAATAAGATGAATGCGAAGCGACTTTGCGATGCCTATTCGTTTCCGAGAGTGCTTGGAGGCCAAGAGTGAGATCTCCTTGACGGGTTGTTTACGTGTTTCATCGGCGAAGGCGATTGTGCTGGCGGACTGCACCTCTACGATGTTGATCCAGCCCACATGAGACGCTTTCAATCTCGTAGGCCGTAACCCATCCCACCGTTTCTGCTAATTTTTGGAAGGCCTACCCCATGTACGGCAGTTCCATTTCCAATGGTGTTGGACCCATGGGCCTGAAAGGCATAGTGCGCGACTTGACGACCGATGTGCTCAAGGAAGAGCGGCATGGCGAGGAGAGCGTAGGGCATGCAAACGAAGAATGACCGAAGGGAAATCAACACACCGCTCCGCTCTAGCGAGTGTGGTCGAGTCGCGTGCTCCTTCTTACTTAGACCTAGAGCTAAATAAGGCACGAGCAGCAGGCTCACAGTGTTGTACTTCGTGGCAATCGCAACGCCTGTGACAACGAAGGCAGGGCCAGAGTGAGCGTTCGCCCCGACTTCGCGTAGGCGCAAGAGAGGGCGACAGTAGCGCTAGAAAAGAAGGCAACCGGAACAACCATCGAAGAGTTGGTGACGTGCACGGACAGGCAAGCGAGTGTTCCCGGAGCTACCAGCCCAACCGTCGCATTGGTTCGCTTACCAAGGAGATACACCAAGAAAACGGTGAGGGTGCCGAGGAGGGCACAAAGATCTCTGTACCAGAGATAGAAGCTTGGGTGGGTAGTTTCCCAGCGCCAACCCTCCGTCGCGAAGGGAGCGACGTCCGCAAAACGTAGGCCTTCTCCAGTTCTCTCATCGGGCGAACGGCTGAGCCACAGGTAGTGCCCCGAATCAACGGCGACGATCATGTAGATGTTGACGCTGCCGTAGTGAAATCTGTGCGGGTTGAGGTCCCCGATGGTCATCACCTGGAGGGTGACCGCCGACGTATGCGGCTCATCGACATGGCGCAAATTGGGCAGTCTCTCTTAGGAACGCCCTATTTCGAGCCCGAAAGACAAAGGCGAGAATCAGAAGTTCCCCCCCCATATCCTATCCGAAGGTCCTATAGCAGCCCTGAGAGTAAAGGGCCTCGACAACTCCACCGGGCTGAGTGGCAGCATCTCTGAATCGGGGGTAGGCTACTAGCAGAATCCTGGCCCAGCTAGGAGGTTCGCGATTCCACAAATCATGCAGAAGCACGGCCCCATAGGGGTCGGGTTTCCCGCCGCACAGAGATGTATCACCGTGTTTTCTAGCAAATTTGCAAAAATTGTAGTCTTGGGCATGCTTGCTCCTAGCGCCCTCTCTAGCCCGCAGCATTGGCGGAGTGAGGCGGGCTGTGAGGCTTTACCCAATTCCTTGGGAGTACCCGCGCGATTGCGGGTGAGCGGCGACGCGACTCTTCCGGGTGGTCGTTTGACCCTCGAAGCATCCCCGCTGCCGAACCAGCCGGGAATCTTTTTCTACTCAACAGACTCCACGGACTCTGGAGTTCGAACGCCTTTGATGGACGGGCTCAGCTGCCTTGGGAGCGCTGGCCGACGCGTAAGCTTGTTGCCCTTTGTGCAAGCTTCAGGCAATCGCATTCGTCTCGAAGTGGAACTAGATCAGCTGGCGGAAGCCGATCGCGGCATCCACGCGGGCACAGCCCTGCGCTTTCAGGGTTGGTACCGGGACCCGGGTCAGCAACAATTACCTTTCAACTTCACTACGACCAGCCAAGTTCAACTTGGTTCGCAGCCGATCAACATCCTGCAAGTCTTGATTGACGACGTCGGCATGGACTACCTGCGCGTCTATGACGATCAGAACAAGTTCGATGGCGACAATCCCCTGAACACCCTGGAAGACCCAAGCGGCAAGAACATCTATCCCTGGACGCCGTTCATTGACGAATTGGCTTCGAAGGGCATCCGGTTCAACCAGTATCGCACGAACCCGACCTGTTCAACGAGCCGGGCATGCATGATCTCGGGACGTTACGCGTTCCGCAACGGCGTTGGATCTTTGATTACGGAGGACCGTGTCGGAACTCTTGGCGAGTTTGGTGTAGGACCGGGCAATGACGAATACACGATCGCCGAAGTCGTCGGACCTGCCGGCTATGAAACTGGATATGTGGGCAAGTGGCACTTGGCGCTTGGGTCGGGACAGGTCGCTTTGGGCGGCGCGCCGGGCCTAGACTTCCCTCATGTTCTGACCCATGGAAAGTGGGACTTCGCTTGGTCGGTGCACGCCAACCTCACGAACTGGCCCTTCGTGTCCCCCGTGCACATTCCCGGCGTTAGCGGCAGCGTTCTGCCCGAAAATGACGTCGTGCAAGGCTATTGGAACTTTGAGTCCTGGGCGAACTTCGGCACGGACCCCTTCCAAACTCCGAACTTGAACCTGAATTTCGCGACTGAGCTATCTCGACTGCGAACCAAAGAGATGATCGACTGGATGACTTCCGGTGCGCCGGGGAGCCCTTGGTACATCTTCTCGTCATTCAATTCGGCACACACGCCCTACGGCGACTTTCCTGGCACGGCCTACCTTTCAACCCAAGAGTACTGGCCCGCAGAAACGATCTATGGCCTGACCATTCCCGGCGGCAGCGGCCCAGTGACAGCATGGACTGGCTATTGCGCGCACTTGGAAGCGATGGACTCACGCTTGGCGGCAATGTTCAACGACATGGGCGGTTTGGACAATGTGCTGCAGGACACGATGGTCTTGTTGGTGGGCGACAATGGTTCGCCGCCGCCGACTTTGAGCTCGGCTACGACTCAGCACGGCAAGGACCTCGGATCGATTTATCCTCTGCTGACTGCGCCGGGGAACAACCACTTCAAGCACCAGCCCTACGAACAAGGCGTGCGTGTGCCGCTGATCGTGGCTGGGCCCTTGGTGGCTAACGTTGGCTCTGTCTCTTACGCGCCAGTGGATGCGGTAGACATCTTCGCGACGGTGGCTGAGATGGCCCAAGCGGACATCCCGTCGGTCGTCAACGATGGCCGTGCCCTGGACGGCGTCTCGTTTATGCCGTTGATTGACGGAACCTTGGACGACTTGACCTATATCAAGTCGGTTCGCGACTGGTCGTTCGTCGAGCGCTTTTCGCCCAACGGTGATCCGCGCCTGATCATGCCCCCTGTGGATAATCTCAACTCACGCCGTCGCGGCTATACTTCGCGTATCGGCGACAACTGGTTCAAGCTTATCCGCAGGCTGAACGATGCGGGCGGCGAGACGGACGAGCTCTACCACCTCTACAACACAGAAGTTCCGAGCATTGCTGGCGAGGTCGACATCAACGAACTGAACGATATCAGCGGACAGGCGCACTACTCGCGCGTCTACATGTTGCTTGTCGAACGACTTGAAACCCTGCTCGCGACAGAGCCTTAAGTCGCCGCTTACTCCCAGCGAGTGAAACGCAAGAGTCGGAGTTCTGTTCCCGGCTCAAAGCCCTCGGCGGGATCGAGCTTATGGTGCTCGATCTCCACCAACTTCGAGAGCGGGTGGGCTTCCCAGTTGCCCAGCTGTTCGCTTAATGGCTCGCCTATCTTCGCGATCATGGACCCTGCGTAGGTTGGGCGGTGGTCGTTGAAGAACATTGGTCCGACGCGTCGGTCGTGTCCCGGCGATGACTTCCTTTTCGGTTCGCCGGCGGCGATGACCTCTGGTGTAACTAGACCATAGGTGTCGTAGATCTCAAGGCCCGAGTAGTAACCCATCGCGCCGATTGCACCGAGAGACATCGATTCGCCGGGGTTGACGAAGAGTGCCAGAGCCTTTCCCTGAACGGTCCAGTTCTCCGCGCGCTGTTTCATGTTGCGCTGCATCGAGATCTCGCTTTCCCACGTGCGATCCTGCCGGAAGTGAAAGTGTGAACGAACTGAATTGGGCACGAGGTTCCAATCGAAACAGGCGCAAACTTGAACCGCGATGACGAGGGAGGCGACTGCAGAGGCAACAAGCGGCTGTGCCTTTCCGGTCCAACTCTTCCAGCTGAGCGCGAAGAGCATCGGTAAGAAAGCGAAAGCGGGATAAAGGAAGCGGCCCATTGGCATGAAGTCGCCGCCGACGTAAGCCGCATAGGTGAACGTTCCCAAGAGGATGGTGAATGCGGGCAACCAGATGCTCCCCGCTGGTTTCTTGAGACCGCGCAAGGCTAGAAGCGCCACGACCGCTATCGTAGGAATGCTCAATAGGTTTGCCGCAAGGTAGTCGGTACCGCGCTGCAAACGGTGCGCAGAGTAGCCAGCTTTGACCCGAGCCGTGTTAGGCAAGTAGTCGCCGTAGTAGCTGTAACGCCAAGTAACGTGAACGACCACGGCCAAGGCAACGATGGTGCCGGCCGTGAAGATTGCCTTGATAAGCCGCTTGTCGCGCGAGATGAACAGCCAGTGCAAGGTAGCTGCGGCCAAAAGCATGGCGATCCAAACTGCGCCATCTGCCCGAACAAGAGCGGCAAGTGCGGCGAATATCCCGGCCTGAAAACCGCGCGGACAATCTTTGTCGCCGAGCAAACGTTCGTAGGCGCAGAATAGAAAAAGGGCTGTCGCCATCGTCGCCAAGCCGCCCGTTGCCCAAACAGCGGTGGCGGGCAGGGAAGCAAAGAAAAGGCCCGTAAGTGCGGCGCCTACGAAATCGAGCTGAAGACGGCGCGCTGCGTGCTTCGTAACAGCGGCGACGAGAAACAATCCGCAGAGGACGGAGGAGATACGAGCCCAAGTCGTGATCTCCAAACCCAGCCAGTCAAGGAACGCGAGCCATACGACCCACAAGAAGTTCGAATAGCCTTCGACTGGTACGGCCTTCGCCAAGTTGTAACGAAGACCATTGCCCTCCGCCGCGTTGTGGCTGTAACGAAACGAGATATAGGAATCGTCGCAGAGAAAGTTGAGCTGCCAGGCGAGTAGCAGGAACAACAGAAGGGCAGGTAGTAGCGCAAGGCGCAATCTACCCGGTTCTATGAGGCTTGAAGTTGTGGTCACTAAGAGAATGTTTAGTAACCAGCCGCGCCCATGATCTCTTCATCGGTCAACAAGCGTGGCGTGACTTTCGCCAGGGCTAGCACTTTGCTAACGGCCTCTTCAGTCACTTCCTTTCCGCGCTTCTCAAGGTACCACTGTACGTTTGACTTGCCGCTCATCGGGCCAACTTTGATCACTTGCTCCAGGCCGAACATGTCAGCAGGTACGCCGGAATAGACGCGATTGGCGAGCCACTCGTCGCCCTTGCGCAAGGCCTTGACGACTGCTGATGCATGCACACCAGTTCCCGTTTCAAAGGCATCCTTGCCAAAGATGGGGTAATTGTCTGGGAAGGGCATACCAATAGCATCGGCGGCCGTGCGGCAATACTTGCCGAGCGCTGACAGGTCGTTATCGATCACACCGTTGAGCTTGAGATTGGCGAGCAGGAGGTCCATCTCGGTGTTGCCGGTCCTCTCGCCAACTCCGAGGGCGGAAGCATGCAAACGAGTGGCTCCGGCTTCGAGAGCGGTCAGAGTGTTGATCAAGCCCAATCCGCGATCTCGGTGACCGTGCCAGTCAATACCGACATCTGCGCCCATCTCTTCTGCGATGCCTTTCACGAAGCTGACAATCTTGTGCGTGCCGACAGGTGTCGAATGTCCGCAGGTGTCGCAAACGCAAAGACGGCTAGCGCCAGCCTCGATGGCTGTCTGGTACAACGCGCGAACTTGCTCGGGGTTGGCGCGTGAAGTGTCTTCAGTGACGAACATGACCTTCAGGTCGTTCTTCACACAGAACTCGACGGCATCACGAGAGAGCTTCAACATGTTCTTGAAGTCCCAGCTTTCCGCGAACTGGCGAATCGGACTCGAACCAATGAAAGCACAGACCTCGATCGGTTGACCAGTCTCCTGGACGACATCGACGACGGGCTCGAGGTCCGTGATCATCGTGCGACACGCGACGTTGGCTGTGATGTTGAGGGAAGCCATCTCCTTGACAAGCGTGGAGATATGCTGGCGCGCGCGCTTACCCGCACCGGGCAGACCCACATTCGCCGTGTGGATCCCGAGGTCGTTCATCAAGTGGATCAGCTCGATCTTCTGGTCGAGTTCCGGGTCTCGCACTGAGGGGCTTTGAAGCCCGTCGCGCAAGGTCTCGTCGTCGAACTGGACTTCGACCTCAACCTTGGGGTAGGGGGCGTTCCAGTCGTAAATCAGTTCGTCGCGCTTTTCTTCAGTCATCGAAAGTCCTCGTACAGATGGTGCCCGCTCAGTTTAGGATGAGTCGCACAAGATGTCCTTTCCGTTGGTCATGAAGTTCGGGGGAGCAGCCCTCAAAAATGGTCCCGCTGTGCGCCGGGCCTGTGAAATCGTGGCTGAGCACCTGGCTGAGACCCCGATCGTCATTGTTAGTGCTCATGCTGGGGTGACCGAGAGCCTCGAACTTTGTGCCCGAGAGGCGGCAGCAGGGCGCTGCAGTCTTGAAAGCGTTCGGATTCGCCACAAGACCTTCTTGCGCGAGTTGGGTCTCGATCCCGAGTTGCTTAATCGACTTTTGGCGGAGCTGGGCCAGATTCTCTACAGCATTTCGGAGCGCCGACGCATCCAGGCAGACGAGATGGACTTTGTTCTATCCCTCGGTGAACGCATGAGTGCGCGCATTGTGGCGGCAGCTTTACGTCAAGTCGGGCACGCTTCGACCCCTGTTGACGCCTTTGACCTGGGCCTCACCACGGATTCTTGTCATGGGCAAGCGCGGCCCTTACCCGGCGTCGAAGCGAGCTTGCGTCGTTCCCTATCGGACATACCCGGCGTTCCTGTCATCACAGGCTTCCTAGCCAAGGACGGAAGCGGCACCTTGACGACGATGGGGCGCAACGGTTCGGATCTTACCGCTTCCCTGGTTGCCCAAGCGGTCGCCGCCAGGCGATTGCTCTTTTGGAAGGGCGTACCGGGTCTGATGAGCGCTGATCCGCAAGTTGTGAAGAGCGCCCAGGTCATTCCGGAGCTTTCCATCCGAGAAGCGGAAGTCATGGCCTTCCATGGCGCGCGCGTTTTGCATCCAAGCACGTTGGAGCCCCTGCGCGGGGGAGTGACGGTGCTCGAAGTCCGCGATGTACGCACTCCGGAGCTTGCGGGGTCGACACTCGACAACCGGGACGCAGGTACCCAGCCGATCGCCGTCGCCGGCAACCGAGAGCTCGTGGGCCTGCGCGCACTGAGTGAAAAGGGTTCTGTTCCAGCGAACCTGTTCACCTTGATGCATGCGCACCATGTCAGGCCGCGTTTCGTACACACGACTTCTGCAGGCGTCAGCGTCTATGCCCCGCCTAGCTCCGGTTTCGAAATCTTATGCCGCGAACTAGGTGAGCACGCGGAATCTCTGTCGCCACTCTCGTCTGTAGTTCTCGTTGGCGGGGGCGGAAGGACCAGTGGACCGCTGGCCCTAGACCTTTTCAGAGATCATGGGCTTGAGCCTAGCTTCGTACATCTCGACAGCGATGGACTCGGCCAAGTCTTTCTATTCGAGCGTGAGTTACGGGAACAGGCGACTTGTCTCTTGCACGACGAATCGCTGACAGCCGTCGCTACAGGTCGTAGATAAAAGGGTTGTCGGGCGTCATCGATTCGGCGCGCGCCAAGTAGAAGATTAAAGCCAAGATGATCGGCACAGCGATCATTGGAACGAGCCAAACCAGAGGATGGCGCTTGAGGTAGCTGGTAATCGCTTGCATTAGTTCTTGGTCGCTCCACCGACTTGAATGGTGCCCCAGTTCTCGAGGATAGCCTTCACGAACTGCTCGACGATGGCATCTCTGCCGCCGCGATTCAGGTGACAGTGGTCCGCCATCCATTCCCAGCTAACCAAGCCATTCGGCAAGCAGGCGCGGAAGGCTGCATCGATGTCGGCGAGCACGACACCGTCTATATCGGCAGCGATTTGTTTGACGATGTCATTTGTCGCGTCAGATCCCTTTCTTGGCGCTCGATCGAGCCGTGCGGCGCGCTCCAGGAGTGCAACGACCTCCGCCGGGTCGCGACCAAGTAGGTGTTTGAACAGCGCGAGTTCAAACAGCGCCCGAGGATGGTCCGGGTAGATCTTCAGGGCGTCTATGAGCTTCTTCTCGCCACTCAAGATAATAGTTTTGGTCTTATCCGCGAAGTCACGGACTTGATAGCGCTGCAGAGCTTCGTAGTACTTGGCCACGATTGGCGCCCAGCGGCTCGCGTGTTGTATCACGGGGTCGCGATCTTTCAGGAAGTCCGTAGCGTCACGCCACCCATCAAAATTTTGGCGGTCAAGACCTTCCGCTGGTTGATCGATGATGCGGCCTCTAACCGCAAGATCTGATCCGTGCAGGCGGTTCCTTTCCTTTTCGGGAAGCATGACGCCCATGTAATTGGGGAATCGGGAAATGGCGATCTTGCGCAACTTCTCAAACGACTCTCTCTCATCCTGGTCCATACCCTTTGGGAAGGTTGAAGAGAAGGGAACGGCCATGCGGTTGTGAACGATGGTGCAGAGAACCACCTTGACTCCCTTGGCGAGGGCTTCTTCGCACATCGTGCGCACATTGCGCCCATAGGCTTGGAAGTACTTCTCCGTCTCGTCGTAGGTGATGTCCGAGAACTTCAAGTACTCGTTGTCCCACTCCTCTGGTACTCCAGAGCGCGGCGCAGCCTCAGCGGAATAGTACTGAACGATGGCGTTGAAGATGTGGGTCTCGTGCGCCAGTGCGGTGGGCTTTTCTGCCCAATCCCCAGCACTGGCTGCTTCGAGGTCCATCATGAAGCCGCGTTCGACAAATTCGTTGTGACCGGTGTAGATCACGACGATTTCAGGGTCGAGAACTTCGATTGCTTGGCGAAAGATGAACTTGACCCGTTCCGAGCCATAGCCGGGGCGACCAAGATTGATCGTCTCAAAGTGTTCTTCGCCAACTGCATCGTCGAGCAACTCCTTCAAGTACTTGACCTCAAAACCTGCCGTGTTGGATCCGCCGAAGGTGATCACGCGCACCTTGTCCGTTTTAGGTCCGATCATCACTTCCGGGCGGCTCTTGTGCTTGAAGCGCGTTTGCCAAGCCCCTTCTACCGCCGGGATCGGAACCAGATAGCGGGCAGCAGGATCGAAACCTCGCGACCAGTTGTTGGACTCCGAAATTTCTCCAATTCCGGCGGAGCCTAGGGCAGCGTCGATCCCCGTCAAAACCAGGATGGTGATCACGATGCCGGTAAATAGGTCGATTAGGTGCTTGAGCTTCATTCAGTCTTTGAGGTTCGCGGCACTAGAAAGAAGTATGGGCCAACGAAGCTGGAGTGTAATCGATACCGAGCGGGGGTGCGCGTGGTTAGACTCTCCCGGAATTCAGAGACTACAGCTAATGTCGACAAGAGATCGCGGAGAACAGGAAAGAGAGCCCCAAGCCACGCCCCGGGAGAGGTTGCGTAGCGTCATGGCGGGCACGCAAGAAGACCTTGCGGCCGTGCTTCTAGATCTCCACGAAGCCGACATCGCTGAGGGGTTGCTCGACATGTCTGCGCGGGAAGCCTGGGTGGTCTTCGATAGCCTAGGAGTTGAAGAGAGAGGCGAGGTCTTGGCCTGCGCTGAAGATTCATTACGAGAACAACTTCTCGAACGCTTGACTCCACGCCAGATCGCGGAAATCGTCGACGGCATGGCGCCGGACGATGTGGTTGACCTCTTGGCCCTTTCAGATCGCGAAACCGCTGAGCATGTCTTGCGCAGCGTCGAGGAAGAGCGCGCGAAAAATCTGCGACGCCTAGCGGCCTTCCCGCCGGATTCTGCCGGCGGCTTGATGACGACAGATTTCATCGTTGTCACGGAAGGTGGCCGCATTGGCGATGCGATCAAGTTGCTGAAGTACGAGACCGAGGAAGCCGAAGAAGGTTCGGGACTCTTCGTCATTGACGGAAAGCAACGGCCGGTTGGCTACGTCCCTGACCGTGATCTTCTACGTCATTCGATCCACGATACCGTGGACAGCGTGATGGCCGATCCAATCTTGGTTCCGGTCGAGATGGATCAAGAAGAGGTCGCCCGTCAGATAGTGCACTACGGTCTGAATGAGATCGCGGTTGTCGATGCGAACGGCGCGATCGTCGGCGTTGTGTCCGCGGACGACGCTCAGGACGTGCTCGAGGAGGAAGCGAACGAAGATATGTTGCGCATGGTCGGCACATCGCCAGAACTGCAAACACGTCTTCCTGTACTGCGACGGGTTCGTGCGCGCCTACCGCTTCAGGGCTTGACCGTGATAGGCGGATTGGTCACAGCTTGGATTATCAGTCAGGCATTGGGGGCCACGAGTCAGAAAGTTGACCTTCTACGTTTCATTCCGATCATCATTGGATTGGCCGGAAACGTTGGAATTCAGGCCTCTACGATACTCGTGCGGGCTTTTGCTACGGGTGAAGTGGAGCGTGATCGTGAAGCTAGCGTGCTTGGCTCGGAGACACTGGTGGGGCTTATCATCGGCACTATTTGTGGTGGCACGACGGGCGTCTTCTTGCTTCTGACGCAGGACAGCCCAGAGTCAGCGCACTTCGCCCTGGCGATCAGTGTTGCGATAACATCCGCCGTAACCTGGGCGGCGT
The DNA here is from genome assembly GCA_047639675.1 of Planctomycetota bacterium. Classification (GTDB taxonomy): domain Bacteria; phylum Planctomycetota; class UBA1135; order UBA1135; genus JABACD01. The sequence goes on from JBLIOI010000021.1 coordinate 24,399, forward strand.
TTCTCGGTTGTGTCGTTCCGATGGCTTGTCGACGGGTTGGAATTGATCCGGCAATTGTCGCTGGGCCGTTTTTGATTACTGTCAGCGACATATCAGGCACAGCGCTTTACCTGGGAGTGGCGCGCCTCGTCGTCGGGGTTTGATTGCATGAGAGAGATGGAGCTCAACCTTTGAATCGGGTCCGCACCCTCGGCTATACCGTCCTTGGCGGTGCGTTCGCATTGCTCGTTGCGCGCACATTTTTCTTCGGCCTTTATTATGTGGATAGCCCTTCGATGGAGCCGGGCTTGCACGGTGCTCCGAAGGGTGGCGACTATGTGATTGTTCGCTATGGCGACGGCAAGGACTTGAAGCGCTTCGATACGGTGGTCTTGGTGCCAAAAGGTGAGACAGAACCCTTCGTGAAGCGCGTCGCGGCTTTGCCGGGCGAATCCGTCGTCATCAGGGGAGGCAACTTGTGGATCGACGATTCGATCCTTCGAAGCGATGCTTTGGAGTCAAATACGGTGGTGGTTTTCGACGATCAACTCTCGGACTTGGAGCGAGCCTTTCGCCTAGGCGATGTGTGGTCGGAATCGGTCGAAGGCTGGCGACTGGACGCGAGTTCTGTAGATGTCGGCGCCAATGCAGGTTTGATGTACATGCGCCTTGGACTCAAGGATCACCATTATGTTCGCAGCAGCGAGTTCACCAGAGGAGTGGAGAATGTGGCGGACGGCATCCTGGAGTTTCAAGTCGAGGTCGTGAGCCCGAGCTTTCTACTGCGTTTCGGAATGAACGAGCAGGGCGACAGTTTCGAGGTCTCGATAGAGGCAGGTGCTGGGCCCTCGACGCAACTCACTCTTTCGCGTATGAACAGCTCTCGTCCAGAGACCTTGGCCGAGACCAATGTGTATTTTCCACGAGGAGAACGCTCTCTGCGCTTTTCGAACGTCAACGACCGGCTGAGCGTATGGATCGACGGCACGATGGTCGTTGATGAGCTCTATGACGGGAACGTTCTCTTGGCCAGCGATTTGGCAAAAACGGGGATGTCACGGCCATCAGATCGGGTTTTCCTTGGTGGCTCGGCTGGAGTGGGGCTGTTTTCTGGGATTCGGGTTCTTCGTGACATCCACTATACCCCCCGCGGGACCTACGCAAAGGGGGCTGCGGTCCAGCTTGGCCCGCACCAAATATTCGTACTCGGTGACAATTCACGGGACAGCGAAGATGGCCGTGATTGGGGGCCAATCGACCTGGACAGCGTTCTAGGGCGTGTCATTGGGATTGCCTGGCCTCCTGAGCGCATGAGAACTTTTCCTTCGGGAACAGGGGACTAGCAGACGATCGCCTACATTTGCAGACGAGAACGAAACCTGTCCTAGGGGGCCCGGTTTAGGCCACAGATCCTTGAACGGACCTATAACTATGGCAACTGACTACACCACAGACCCGGGAGTTCGGCTGATGCTGGACTACCAAGCTGGCGACGAAGGAGCCTTCGATCAATTGGTCGAGGACTACTCGGGCCAGGTCTTTGCGCTCATGACGCGATTTCTTGGCAATCGCGCAGGTCGTGAGGACCTCGTCCAAGAAGTCTTCATGCGAGTCATTCGCGCTCGAGAGCGTTATCAACCGACAGCGCGCTTCTCGACTTGGATCTATAGGATCGTATTTAACATGGCGGTCAACGAGAGCCAGCGCGCGTCCAATGCGGGCCTGCTCTCCCTCGACCAGCCGATAGGGGCTTCAGGCGAAGGGGGGGGCTTTCTAGAGATCACGGACGCCGACGTTCCGAACCCGTCCGAGAGCATGGAACGCGATGACATCGTCAGCGCCGTGCGCACCGCGATCGCGGAGTTGCCAGAGAAGCAGCGCGCCGCTTTGATCTTGGCCAAATACCACGACACCCCTTACCACGAAATCGCCGAGATTCTGGGGTCCTCGGAAAAGGCAATCAAGTCCCTGATTCACCGCGCGCGCGAGACTCTTAGGTTGTCTCTCGCGTCCCTTCTGCACAACGGAGGAGTGCTATGACTTTAGATAATCGATGTCGCGACTTTCGCGAGAAGCTAGGACGTGTTCTTGAAGGTTTGCCAATGCCGGCAGAGCTTGTGACTCTATCTTGGCACGAGCACCTCGTTGGGTGCTGCGTGTGCCGCAATCTGTTGGAGCGCGAAGAAGCGCTCGAACTGCTCTTGGCTAGTTTGCCGGAACCCAATCTCCCGCCGGATCTTTCTCGGCGTTTGGTTGCACGCCTGGCGAAACAAGACGACTCCGGGCAGGAGAAGTATGGCGAAACTGTTGGTGCATCGGCAGGTGCAGTGGGCTTGGATGAGCTATTAGAAATCGCGGGTGCGCCGGTGCCTCCTGGTCTTGCTAATCGAATTCGCTCGGGTGTTCGCAAGGAGCGCGCGCTTGACGCGTTGTTGGCCCTCGATACCCACGTGGATACGCCGACGGCACTCGCGCAAAATGTGCTTTCTGGTCTAGCGGCAGACAGGCGCCAGGCTGTTTCGCGACTGCAACTCTTGCGCTCAAAAGCTGCTTTTGCGGCCGCCGCAGGGTTCTTGCTGGCGGCGCTTAGTCTCGGCACATGGTTGAACGGAGAAGGCGAGAGCACCGATTCTCTGTCGATTGTCCAGACGGAAGAGGTGGCAACGGCACCCTCCTCCGAACCCGATGCTTCCATGCTCGCGGTACTCGATATCATTGAGAACGACAGCCTTTGGAAGGACAACGCTGGTGGCGCCGAGTTGGTGAGCGAAGAGGATGATTTACTCTTGCTGCTCTCCGATTTCTACGGCGCGCCTGACGAATTGCTTCTCGCGTTCTTGGGTGAAAACGATGAACTTCCCCGTGACCCGTCGGACGGCTGATGCAGAGCACCAACATCAAACTGCTTTTTGTCCTAACCGCTTGGCTGACATTATTTTGTGTCGCCTCACCGGATACAAGGCGCGAGATTTGGGCTCAAGATAGTTCTAGCAAAATGAGCTCTCCGGCCGAAGCACGCAAGCGCTGGGATGCGTTGAGCGCCGAAGACCAAACTCGCCTGCGCAAGCGCTTCGAGCGCTTGGAGCAGCTCGACTCCTCGGAGCAGGAAGCTCTTCGTGTTCGCTCTGCGCGTTTGAAGTCGCGCGAGAACGGAATCATGAAGCGGCTATCGCCGGAAAATCGGGAGCGTCTTACAAAGGAGTTGCCTGATAAGCGTCGCGAAATTTTGGCGGAGATGGTTGATGGCGAGCGGCGTGATCGCGGCGCCCGGATTGAAGCCAAACTACCCAAGAAAGCACGTGAATGGTTGCGAGGTGCTCCGAGTAAGGAGCGCCACAAGCGACTTGATCTCTTCAAGGAGACTACCCGTGAGCGCCTCAGCGCTTTGGCTGTTGAGGATCTTGCTGAAGCTCTGGGCTATGGCGAGGGCGAGACCAAACGCTTGGAACGCCTTTCGCTTTCTGAACGTATGAAGACGGTGATGAATTTGCGCCGCAAGCTCGACAAGAAGCAACGCCTAGAAGATGGCTTGCCCGCAAACTTCACCACGGAAAAATGGCAAGAGCTCGAAGAGCTAGAGCCGGACGAGTACTTCGCAGAGATCCTGCGACTGAAGCATGAGGACGGTTGGCGCCACCTCTCGCCTTTGAATCGCGAGGAGCGCGCCGAACATCGTGAAGGATTGGCGCGAGAGCGTGACCTGACCCGCAGTCTGCGCCACAGCCTGCGAAGCAAGCCCAGCGAGGTCCTGGACCTCTCTACTCTGAGTCGGGTAGACCGGCGCTCAGCCATCAACAGTCGTCGACGCGAAGGAGTCATTGCGACGATGAAGGAATTCGAGGTCTTGGATGCAGCGGGCTTCGAGGCTCTCGAAGCTCTACCTGACGATGAGTTCTTTTCTCGGGCCCGTGCGCTCGCCAATGGTTGGTCGAAGCAAGAGGGTCGGGGGAAATCCCAGGACGAGTAGCCGATAGCGATGCTTATACTCTGACGTGCCCCACTCGCCGGCGAGTGGGGCACGTCATCATGAGCGCACAAAGCAATCACTCCAAAAACCCCTGGGCCGTTCCCTATGCGCAGGTCGCAGGAATTCTAGAGCGGGACGATATTCGTGTCGTTGACCTACGAAGCCCAGGGGAGTTCGATCTGGATCACTTGCCAAAGGCGGTCAACCTCCCGCTCTTTGACGATGCCGAGCGCGCTTTGATCGGGACGCTGTACAAGCGAACCTCGGCAGAGGCGGCCTTTGAAGAGGGGCTCGCGATTCTGCATGAGCGCATCGCGCCGCTGGTCAATTCAATCGCGAAGCTTGTGGGCAGACCGGCTCCAAAAGATGACTTGGTCGCATGTCTGACTCGTCTCACCACCGGCGGCATAGAGCGCGTTAATCGAGAAATCACCAAGCGAGTGGTGGAAGAGCCGAACGAGAATGCACTGGTCATTCATTGCTGGCGCGGTGGTTTGCGCTCGTCGAGCCTTGTAGTTCTCTTGCGCGAGCTCGGTTGGGATGACGTCTACGCTTTGCAGGGCGGCTACAAGAGCTATCGCAAGCATCTGCTAGCGGAATTGGACGCTTGGGAGGCGCCAGCGACCTACATCCTGCGCGGCTCCACCGGAGTTGGAAAGACTCTCGTCTTGCACGAAATAGAACGCTTGCGTCCAGGCTGGACGTTGGACCTCGAAGGATTGGCCGATCATCGCAGTTCAATTCTCGGCATGGTTGGTCGCAATCCCTGTTCGCAGAAGGTTTTCGACAGCCGCTTGGGGTTGCGTTTGCGCGAGGGCTTTTCGGGGCTCGTCGTGATTGAGGGTGAAAGCCGCAAGATCGGGGATTCGATCATGCCTCTCAGCGTGTGGCGTCCACTGCAAGAAGGCTCACATCTGTACTTGGATGCTCCCACGGAGTACCGCATTCAAGTCTTGATCAGCGACTACTTGGCGACTTCGGAAAGCCGCGCGGAACTGCGCGAGCAGCTGCCTTTCATTGAGCGCCGCCTGGGAGCTAATAAGTGGGACGGCGAGCTCGTCGCACGCCTGGACGATGGCCGCGAGGATGAACTAACAAAGATTCTATTAGAAGAGTACTACGACCCCCTGTACGAACACTCCGAGGGTCGCCGCGAAGTCGCAGAGAGGTTCATGGCGGATGATGTGCCGCGCGTTGCGAAAGAGATCATCGCTTGGATTGAAGCGCGCCCTTAGTCACGTCCCACGTGCGACGATCCGTTCTCAAGACTGAGAACGCCCCGCGGGCAAACCGCAGCGCAGACGCCACAACCAACGCAGGAAGCGCGCACGATGCTGAGACCCTCTTGGGCATAGGAGCGAACGTCGATGCCCATCTCGCAGTAAGTGGAACAGTTGCCACAGGATATGCACTGACCGCCATTAGTCGTGATGCGAAAGCGCGAGAAGACCTTCTGCAGGATGCCAAGGATCGCCGCTTGCGGACAACCGAATCGGCACCAAACTCGACTGCCAAGTAGCGGATAGAAACCAACGCCGACGATTCCTGAGAAGACTGCGCCTATCGAGAAACCGTACCACTGTTTGAGTGCGCCTGAGTAGCCTTTGAATATGGCGTTGTCCGTCAAGTAATCGATCCACAAGGCCACGGTCGTTAGGAGCACCAAAGCCATCACGGAATAGATCGTGCGCACTTCAATCTTCCAAGCGCGCTCTGACTTATCAGAGAGCTGGCGAAAGGGATCGCCAAGGGTTTCAGCCAAACCGCCGCAACCGCAAACCCACGAGCAGTACCAACGCTTGCCATAGAAATAAGTCAAGATAGGCGTGGCGACAGTAGCGAGGAGCAGTGCGTAGATCACAAGCACTGGGCCGAGGCTTGCATCACCATTCCATAGTTCGCTGACCTTGCTAGGCCACAGGTAGTCCTGCTTCAAAGGCCAAACGCCATTCAGTTCCATGTACGGCTGTTGCATGCGAACGAAGATATTCGGCAGCATCCAGGCGAAGGTCAACTGAAAGAAAACAACGGACAGTGTGCGTAACCTCTGGTATGGATTGTGCCGGTACTTCATCAGCATGCGCACGGCGAAGACCGACATCACGAAGGAGTACAACACGCCATACAAGAACCATTGCGAAGCGGGGCCGCCAGTCATCAGTCGCGCCGGCGCATCGACTACGCGAACCAGGCCGGTGGGATTCCCGTCGGGGCTATGGCCCAGAACTTCGGGAAACCAATATAGAGCAACGTAGAGCGCAGTCATCAAGAGTCCGGCTAGCCAGCCGAGAGCGCCGCGCGAGAAACGTCCGTCGAATCGCAAGCCGTTGTGCTTGATGCCCGGTGTCGTGTCTTTGTGTACCGACCAGGAGTAGAGCCCGCCACTCACGCTCAAGAGCCCCGGCCCGATTAGGAAGCCGAACCATGAGCCCGTGGCGAATTCACCAGCGATTTGAACGCCGATAATGATTGCGCCCAAGATGGCGAGCCAGAAGAAGGTGTGCTCCAGTCGCGAAGTTGGCTTGGGAGTGCTCGCTGTCTCCGGGGCACCGAAGCCGAAGGCTTCTTCGTCGAACTCATAATCAAAAAGTTGAGAGTCGCTCATGCGAGTACCTTGTTGGCGTACGCCGTGAAGTCGCTTTCGTAGCGTGTAAAGAACTCGGGATCGAAGTTCGCTTGATGAAGATGTTCGAGCACATAGGCAAGGCTACGTTCTTCCCGTAACCAGGCTTCGCAAACCTCGTGCCGGTAGCGGATGCCCATCAAGTTGAAGCCAATGACCTTCCCATCGACATAGACAATGCGGATCGAGTGTTCGCCGTCGGGCGCTTCCCAATAGAGATCCTGGGCGCCCGCTTCGCCTCTGTGGACGCTACCGTAGACTTGATACTCAAGGTCTAAGAACTTTGCGGAGTTGTGCCAAATGCCCTGCTCGTAACGGCGCTCTTTGCCGGCAATGACGTCCGCGACGACTTCTCCTTGGTACTTACCCGTGTACCAAACTTGTTCGATCACATTTCGTTCAGCACCCTGGGTTTGAAGCTCGGCACAGTCACCGGCGGCGAAGACATTTTCAATATTTGTGCGCAGGCTCCAATCCACCAAGATGCCGCGCTCGGTCTTGATGCCTGACTCCTTCAAGAGCTCGATACGCGGCGTGACACCGGCGGTCAGACCGACAAATTGACACCCTATCGTCTTATCCGTGTCCGTCTTCACGGCGCAGCAGCGCCCTGAGCCGTCGTCCACGATCTCGGTCATGTTGGTTGCGAGCTCCAAGCCAAAGCCCGCCTTGCGGATCAGGCGCATGACCATCTCGGACTCAGGGTCTGGCAGCACGTTGTTCCAGTAGCGCGCTTCACGAACCAGGAAGGTCACATGAATCCCGGCACTGTGCAGCATCTCACCCAGCTCGATTCCGATCAGGCCACCGCCCACAATCACAGCTTCTTTGGTGCTCTTGACGTTCTCATAGAGCTGCGTCAAGTCGGACAAGCCGTAAAAACCCTGAACACCGCCTAGGTCCTGTCCCGGCCAACCAAAGTAATTGGGCTTCGAGCCTGTGCAGATCAGGAGCTTGTCGTAGCTGCGCGTTCCACTTCGCTTGAGCCGAACCTCGGACTTCTCCGCATCGATGAAAGTCACCCAGTCGCGAATCAGCTCGATCCGCTTTTCGGCCCAGAGGGAGTCAGGATAGGGCTTTGTCTCCTGATAGGTCTGGTGGCCCATGAAGATGTACATGAGGGCCGGACGCGAATAATGGAATTGCGACTCACCGGAAATCATGGCGATATTCCAGTCGGGTTGCTGCTCGCGCAGGCGTAGGGCGGCGGTCACGCCGGTGACGCCATTTCCGATGATCAAGACTTGCATGGAGTTCTTGTGGGGATGCAGCCTACAATCGGATGCGCACGCAAGGTAACGATTGCCCTGTGCCTTGCGTGACTGTCCCAAGCAGATTTCTTCTCTCGGGCAGGCGACAACAACTTCTTCACCGCTCAAGTTAGGCGTAACACAGTACGACATGTTTCTCGAAGTCATCGGCAAAGTCACCGGCATCTTCGTCGTCGTTTACGACGGCCAGCACGGCCTCAAATTCACGCTTGGAAGAGTCGGCGGCGTTGTTGGCCCCGGCGTGCACTTCAAGATCCCGATCATCCAGAAGTACGAGATCGAAGAAACCAAACATACCACCCTGGACCTTGAGCCCCAGACGATTCAACTGAAGGACGACCTCGTCTATGACGTCGACTGCAAGTTGATGTACCAGATCGTCAATTTGCGCAAGGCGATCATCGAGATCGATAACTTGGTCACAGGCCTGGAGAATCGCGTCGTAATGGCAGTTCAGCACGTGGTGCAAGCTCAAGACCGCGAGAGTGTGCGCAATACCGAAAGGATGGTTGCCCAGGTGACCGATGAGTTGCGAGCGGTGGGGGATGAGTGGGGTGTCCAGATCTTGCAGTTTGGCTTCTCGAACATTTCGCCCTCGCCGGCGACACTTGAAATCACGCAGTTGGAACTCTTGGCAGAAGAGCGCTTTGGTTTGTACACCCGCTTTCGCGCTGCGGGTTTGGCGCCGGAATCGGCTGTTGCGCTACTTACAGGGGCAGTCATCGCGACAATCTCCACTCGTGAAGAGCCAACCCTCGCGGAGCAGAAAGCTGAACAAGAGGCAGCGTATAAAACGGCCTCTGAGATGCTGGAAGAGCACGGAACCGCACCCGTTGAAGAGCTGAAAACACCTGAGTCGGACGAAGAGGATGAGTCTGAACCCAAGGGTGACTCCAAGGGAGAGCCCGAGGAGTGATCGAAGAGAGCGAAACTGTTTGGGCGTACGTGCAGGATTATGTGGTCGACACGGTCCGCGCCAACCCGGCCGTTGCAATGGCTGCGGTTTGGGCGGGGATTCGGGCTCTTGGGACTACCGTGAAGACCGGCACCGTCGGGCTGTTCTTCAGTTTCGGCCGCGCTAAGCGAGTTGTCGAGCCCGGCTTGGTGCTGACAATCCCTTACTTCCAAACAGTTCGCGTGATGCCGTCTCGCTCGCGCACCCTGGATGTGCCAGACCAGAAGGTAACCTCCACAGACGGTTTGGTTTGGTTCGTTGACGTCAACTTGATCTATCGAATGGTGGACATCCGCAAGGCATTGATCGAAGTCGATGACCTAACGGAGGGCATGAAGCAGATGTTGAGCTTGTCTGTGCAAGAGATCGTGCGTGGCGCGGACCGGGAGACCATGCGGCACTCGGGTGCTTTGGACTCTGCCCTGCGGCTAGCAATGGAGAAGCGTCTCGAACCTTGGGGCGTAGACGTCGAACGCGCTGGATTCGTTTCGGTGCGGCCATCAAAGAAGACTCTGCGTATCACGCAACTCTTGAGAGCAACTGAAGAGCGCGAACGTATGCTGGAGAGGCTTGAAGGTCACGGACTTGATCGTGGCGCGGCGCTCGCGATGCTCGGGAGCGCACCCCTACTTCAGAGGCGAGCCGTCCAGGCAAGAGAGAGAGAGGGCCGCAGCGGGCGCAAGCGCAGAATTCTACTCTCCGTGCGGCGTGCCATTGCTGACAGCGAAAATCGCTCAACAGGTTCGCTAAAAAAGCGCATACGAGCGCGGGTATTAGCCAACCTCTAAAGAGTCGCTCAGACGTTGCGCGAGAGGAGCGCGAAGCCTTCGCGAACCTGCATTGTAAGTTCCGCCAAGGAACGCACCGAGCGCAAGCGTCGCCACAGGTAGCTCGGCCGTAAGTAGAAGCTCCGGATCATCTTCTTCTTGAAGGCAACCATTGTTTCTCGATCGATGGCCTTGCTCTCGAAGAAGGCTTCAGCCCCGCCTTGGTCCATCACGAGGTCATTTGCGTTCACCAAGCCGTCTTCAACGACGCGTGCACGGAAGTCGGTTCCGAAGCGCGGAACGGCCATGTTGACACTCATGAAGTCGAGTTCCAATTGTTTGGCAAGCTCCAAGGTCGCATGCATCGAAGCCAGAGTGTCATCGGGCAAGCCAATCACAAAAGTACCCACAGTGCGCAAGCCACAATTTTGCGCGCGCTGGAACGCGGCGGCGACGCTCTTCGCCTGGTAGCCCTTTCGATAGGCTGCGAGTAACTCGTCGCTGGCGCTTTCAACGCCCATGATGACCGTGTGGCAACCGCCACGTTGCATCGCGGCTAACATCTCTTCGTCCGCATGGTCTGGGCGCGTGAATGCGGTCCACGAAAGGTCCCCGCGCTTTTCAAATTCGTCGCACAAGCTAAAGGCGCGTTCACGTTGAATACCGAAGGTCTGATCCATCACGAAGAACTCGGTGATGCCGTCAGCGCGCAGCAAGTCGATTTCTTCCAAAACGTCTTCGACGGGGCGCGTGCGAAAACCCAGCGTGCCAATCACGCAGAAGGTGCAAGGATACGGACAGCCGTAATCTGTGAGCAGCGTCGCAAATCGGGGCGTGCGTGCGAAGGAGAAGCGGTAGCCGTGTTTCGGAAAAAGTTCATGACGCGGGCGCGGCGTGCGAAAGTTCTTGGCTTTAGACCTCTCGTCGCGAGTCACTATTTCACCAGCGAGGGTTCTATACGTCGCCTTCGTCACTCCGCTGTACTCTCGTTCGATGATGTGCAATACATCCTCGTTCGTGAAGTCGTCGAGTGCTGCTTCGAGCCAGTCTTCTTCTTGCAAGCGAGCGTCTGCGGCTTCATGTAGAACGTCGCCGATGGCAATGATGCGCCTGCCCTTCTTAGCTTCCTTTGCAAGGAAGGCGCGGTCTTCGTTCCAAGAGACGGAACCCACGAGAGCTACGATCACTTGTGGATCGACCTCTTCGATTCGCACCTCGGCCGCCTCGATATCTATTCTCTCCGCGATACAGTCGAGCACCTGCGTCTCGTACTTTTCCGCCAGAGTTCCCGACATGCCGAGTAGGTCAATCGGGTGGAATAGATAGTTGGACTTGGTCGTCTTCGAACAGAAGTAGTCCCTGATGTAGATTTCCTTACCCGGCGGGTTGAGCAGTAATACACGCACGTTGAACCTTGGGCGCCCTAGGCGTCTAGAACTCGGAGTTGACGGCTTGCTGACTCAAGCTTCGAACCTTTTTCATCAAGTTGCAGTGCAACCCAATCCCAGACCTCATCAACAGTAATGTTCACCAAGCATTCCGGCCGTGTGTGAATGCAGCTTGCGACCTTGCCCTGGTGTACGTTGATGCAAGGGCTGCAAATGGGCGGCTTCCAAATTGCGTTCGCAGCGCGGCCCAGGGGCCGGTACATCATTGGAGTCTCGGGCCCGAAGAGTCCAAGGGTTGGCGCTCCGAGCGCTGCGGCTAGATGCATGGGCCCCGAGTCATTGGTCACGACACATTTGGCTTCTCGCAAGAGCACACACAACTCGGCGATCGACAACTTGCCTGAAAGGTCGACTAAGCAGTCGGGATCAATTCCCGAAGCAGCGTTGCGCACGCCGGCTGTGTATTCCCGTTCGGCGCCCGATCCGATCAAGACCACTTTCACGCCTCTCGTTGCGAGGATTCGGGCGGCCAGGCTTGCGAAATTCGGTCGTGGCCAGCGGCGCTCAAGTGAGAGCCTGCCCGCGTTTGGATTGAGGACCACGAACTGCATTCCATGCTCCAAGCCCGCGACTCGAAGCTTTTCATCGAGGCTCCGCGAATCTTCCTCTCGCAGCACAAAGGGCACAATGTCATCCAGTTCGACTTCTTCCCCGTTCTCGCCACCAGCCAGCGCGCGGAAATTTCGAGCGACGTGCCAGTAGCGGTTGAAGGTCACATCGTCCGTATGAAGCCCGCCGCGCCAGGCCGAGTTCGAGCTGAATCCGAAGCTTCGCCGCGCGCCCACCAAGAACGAGACGACTGCGGAAAAGCGGGTGAAGAATTCAAAATCGTAGACCCTGTCGAACTTGCTGGAACGCAGCTCCCAGGCCAGGCTGATGATGCGCCTGACGAGGCCCAACCAGCCCGCCGAGCTAACATCGAGGGTTTTGACCTCGTCGAAGACCTCGAGGCCGCATACGAAGGTCCGATTCTCATGCAAGGTCAATAGGGTGACTTCGGCCTCCTCGTGCCTGCGCCGGAGGGTGGCCACCGCCGGCGTCAGGAGCTGCAAGCTGCCGATGCCCCAAAATTTGATCAGCAGCACGCGGCGCACCCGGGTGGGCTCCGCCTTTGCTTGCGCTCTGCGCAGCCATTTCCAGGGCTGAAGCAGGGTACAGACCGCACGACCGAGAAATCGGTCGGCAACTTGCAGGCGCAGAATCGGAATTGTGGGGGCTTTGCGTGACATGGACGTCCTAATCATAACTCAGTTGCGGAAGGACGAGACTTCTAGACCGTGAGGCTCACCCTGAGGCTCCGTATCTATTAGATTGTCCCTTCGCCCTTCTTTCCCCGTCGGACGCCTGCGCAGGCGACCTCCCAGAGCTGATTATGTGCGGATTCATTGGAATCTACGGCCCCGATGGCGTTGACGTCGCCGGGGAGATTTACGAAGGCCTTGTTGCTGTCCAACACCGTGGTCAGGACGCCGCAGGGATCATTACTTTTACGGATTCATTCCACCTAAAGAAGGGCCTGGGCCTGGTTAGTGAGGTTTTCACGGAGAAGAACATGCCGCGCTTGCGGGGCAATTTGGGCATCGGGCATGTCCGCTACCCAACGATTGGTGGGAATCGGGGAGAGGATGCACAGCCCTTCCACCTGACCTACCCGCTCGGCATCGCCATGGCTCACAACGGCAATGTCAGCAACTACACGGAGTTGGTCGAAGGATTCTTCAGCGGCAATCGCACCCGCCTCAACTCTTCCTGCGACTTGGAAGTAATCCTCTTTGTCTTCGCCCGCGCGCTCAACGAGCGCCTGAACGAGCGGAGTGCGCTGGAAATCCTCCCCGATGACGTGTTTCACGCGGTCAGCGAGGTCTTCAAATTGGTCAAGGGCGCCTACTCGGTCGTGGCGACGATTCCCGATGTGGGCATGGTTGTGTTCCGCGATCCTTATGGCATCAAGCCGTTCATCTTTGGCGAAAAGACAACGGAAGAGGGCCGCTGGTTTGCTTGCGCGAGCGAAAGCGTTGTGCTCGACGTGAATGGCTACAAGAAGACGATGGATGTGGGCCCCGGCGAAGCCATGTTTGTCGATCACGAGAGGCGTGTTCACAAGGTCAAGTTGGCGGACAAGCCCCACCGTCCTTGCGTCTTCGAGCTGGTCTACTTCGCGCGTCCCGACTCGATGCTCGACGATATTTCGGTGTACAAGACGCGTGGGCGCTTTGGCGCCGCTTTGGCTGAACAGTGGAAGAGAATTGGCGCCCCGATCCCCGACTCTGTAATTCCGATCCCTGACTCTTCGCGGGATGCAGCGCTCGCCATGGCGACAGGACTCGGCGTCCCTTATCGCGAAGGATTGGTGAAGAATCGCTACATTGGTCGAACCTTCATCATGCCGAACCAAGAGAGTCGCCAAAGCTCTCTGCGCCGCAAGCTGAACCCTATTCGTATTGAGTTTGAAGGCCGCGATGTTCTGCTGGTCGATGATTCGATCGTGCGCGGTAACACCTCGAAAAGGATCGTTGAAATGGTTCGGGAGGCAGGCGCGAGAAAGGTCTACCTGGCATCGACTTCGCCGCCGTTGATCGCTCCGTGTCCCTACGGCATCGACATGGCCACAAAAACAGAGTTCATCGCGACCGGACGGACGAACGAGGAGATCGCGGCGGAAATCGGCGTGGACTACTTGGTTTACCTTGATCGCGAGGCGATGAATGCCGCTGCGAGGGAAGGAAACCCGAAGATCGAGAAGTTTTGCAACGCTTGCTTCAACGGCGAGTATCCGACCGGCGATATCACAATGGATCGCTTGAACGCAATCGCCAGCGACCGATGCGCCAATCGCGAAGAAGCGCCTCCGACGGATCAAGCCGTCAAAGCTTGATCGTTCGCCAGGTCGAGACAAAGACGAACTAGAGAGCTATATTCCTTGCGCGTTCTGATCACATCGCCCGTTTTTCCTCCGGATCTCGGAGGGCCTGCCGTTTACGTCCCTAGCTTCGCGCGTTACCTACTTGAGCGTGGGCATCAAGTGAAAGTGGTCGCGTTTTGTTCGGAGCTCGAACCGAAGGGCTTTCCCTTTGCGATTCATGCCGTTCCGCGCGGGCCCTTGCCGCTTCGTTACTTGAAGGCGTTCTTCGCTGTGTTGAAGGAGGCGAAGGATGTGGACATCGTCTACGTGCAAGAGCACTTGGCGCTGCTGCACGTGCTCGCCGCAAGGTTGCGCGGTAAGCCGGTCGTGATCCGCATCATGGTGGACGGCGCGTGGGAGATCGCTCACCGCAAGGGTTGGTGTGGCGATGATGACATCGTTACCTTCCAAACGAAGCGTTATGACTGGCGCGTCAAGCTGACGAGGTTTCTGCAGAAGCGTTGGTGGGGATGGTGTACACACATCATCAGTTGTTCAGAGTTCCTGCGGCAGATCCTGCTTCAAAGCTATGGCGTATCACCCAACAAGGTGCAGAAGATCTTCAACGCCTACCATGGGACGCCCCCAAGCGAAGTTTCGACGGATCGCATTGCGTTGCGCGAAGAGCTTGGTCTGCGACCGGAGACGCGCTACATCTTGACGATTTGTCGATTGATGGTTTGGAAGGGTGTCTCTGGGATCCTAGAGGCGCTGGCGAAACTTCCGACAGAGGCACATCTTTTGATCGCAGGCGACGGTGACATGGAAGAGCCCTGGAAGGAGTTGGCGCGCGAATTAGGCATCGCCGAGCGCGTCACCTTCTTGGGCAATGTGCCTCACGCGCGCATCCCGCTGTATGTAAGAGCGAGCGATGTCTTCGTACTGAACTCGCGCTACGAGGGTTTGTCGCACACCTTGCTGGAAGTCCTGCACCTCGATACGGTGATGATCGCCAGCAACGTCTGCGGTAATCCGGAGGTCGTTCAGCATGAAAAGAACGGCCTGCTCGTGGACCCCCACAATCCCCAGGAATTGGCGGATGCGATTGAGCGACTGCTGGGGGATCCGGAGCTGTGCGAGCGATACATCGCTGCAGCCCGAGATCGGCGCGGAGAATTTAATCGAGAGACGAACTTCGCCCAGGTCGAAGAGGCGCTCATGAAGGCTTCCGGTCAGGTCGAGTAACGCCAGAGCAGCCCCCCCGCTACACCGCCCCAAGAGGGGTTGTGGTGCGCCCGACAGGATTCGAACCTGTGACCTTCCGCTTCGGAGGCGGACACTCTATCCAGCTGAGCTACGGGCGCTTTAGGGGCGGCATCCTAGGGCCAGAACTCTCTATTTGGAATGCTTGACTCCGATTAGGAGGCCCTGAGAGAGGCTATTTGCAAGACTTCAGCAATTTTCGCGATGACTTGCCCAATTGAGACAGACTCTAGTAACCTGCATGGACTATGAGGATAGTCCTCGTAATCAGCTGCGCAAGCGATGTATTCGTCTGCTCGCTAGCAGCTATTCGGTCTCTACAAAACCCACCATGCTAGAATTCTCCCCCCTGCTCAGTGGCATGCAGCGTTGGTTGACGGCCCAGATCCGTAACCAAGAATCTACTTTGCCCCTTACCGCCCTGGTTGTGACTGGCCTTGGAGTAGCAGCGCTTACGGGAGCAAGTTCCCCTAGGGGAACCGGCCTGGTCATCATCGAGGAGGCCCACGCAGGCGGCGCCCCGGGGTCAAACGATTTTGATGGAGACGGTCTTTCCAATGAGGCCGAGCGGATTCTGGGGAGCTACGAGTACCAAGTGGACACCGATCTCGATGGGTATTCCGATCTTGAGGAGTTCGCCCGGGGAAGTGTCCTTACCAACCCGAATTCTGTGCCGTTGCCGGGCGCGCTTGCAATGCAGATGTCCGCAAGCGGTGAACTCGACGGTGTGCACCTACAATTGGCGCTCTACTTCACGGACAACGACTTCTCCAACAAGAACGTCGAGTTCGGATTCGTAGCCAACGGTCAAATTCGCCTCCTTCCGTGGCTATTGGCGCAATCGGGAGTGACTGTCACTCAATTCGTAGCAATGAATGGTGGCGGCAGCTTACTGCTTTTTGATGTGCCGTTTTCTGAATCACTTGTTCTCCAAGCTGGCGAACTCTCCGTCTTTGCAACGCTCAACGTAGATGGCTCTCCGGTGATTGATGCGGCTGCCGGTGTGGATCTGGTGGGCACCGAGGACGACATCGTGATGATGCTCCAGAGTTTGCCGCAAGGACGCTGGCAGGCTTATCAGGCACAGCTCATCTCGGGCCAAGGCGGAACTGGTCCCAGTAGCGGCAGTTTCCAACAGAGTGGCGGCGTTTACCAACCGATCCCTACAGGTGGCGGTGGAACCCCGGACACCTGGGAGGACGGCCAAATCTGCTACCAAGCCAGTGTTGAAATCGGAGCCGATGGCTCAGGTATCACCAGCCACGAAGTTGTTGCCGCAGATTGCATCTCGGGATGGAACAGCGCGTGTCCCGGAGACTGTGCAGATTCGGTCGGTGAGACTTTTCACACATTCGATCCGCTAGGACTGATTGGCGGCTGATCATCGAATCTGGCTCCTTTCCCACCGTTGACCCTGGTTAGGCGCGGAGGAAGTCCTGGATGGAAACCCTAGCCAGGAACACGTATTGGCTAGAAGTGAATTGGAACTTCCATCTGTAGGGAACCATACGGATACCTGTATCGTCTGATGATGGAGAGAGCATCCATGAAGACCGATCCCGATCACCAACTTGTCGAGCGTTGCCAAGAATCGCCAATGCGAGGCTTAGAGGGCGCATTTCGCGAACTCTACGACGAGTATAAAGATCGGGTTTACAATGTTTGCTATCGGATTACCGGCAATTCAGCAGACGCTCTAGACGCTGCTCAGGAGACCTTCGGGATCTTGTTCCGAAAGATCGGGGACTTCCGCTTCGAATCTAAGTTCTCAAGTTGGGTCTACCGAATTGCTGTCAATGCCAGCATCGACCTGAAGCGCAGGGTATCGAGCCGCAGGATGACATCTCTGGATGCTATTCGCGAAGGCGATGGCCAAGAGTCGGGGAGCGGTCGCGTTGAGTTCTCCGAAGAGGAGGGAGCGGGCCCTGTCCAGCAAGCGGGTAAACGGGAACTGGAACTCGAAGTCCAGCACGCGATCTTGCGCCTCTCGCCGAAAATGAGGGCAATTACTGTCCTGCGCTATATCGAGGACCTTTCCTACGACCAGATTGCTGAGACCCTGCGGATCTCTATTGGGACCGTCAAATCGCGTCTAGCGCGGGCTCACCAAGCCCTCGATCGGGAATTGACACCTGTCCTGGACAAGCACTACCTCTCCTGACATCGCCTTACCGGCCGATAGTTAGACAAAGCACCGAACAGAACACCCTTTCCAGCCATGACCCCCCACTGCGACAAAATCCAAGAGCAACTAGCGGCCGAATGTGCCGCTGAGCGCCCGTGGAATTCGTCCGTTGAGGAGCACCTTCGCGAGTGCGAGGTGTGTGCCCAAAGTGCTGAAGGAATGCTACGGAGTTTGAAGGCACTGCGAGAGTTGGGGCGAGTTACGGCCGAAAATGACCTCGAAGGTCGAGTGGTCGCCGCCTGCCAAGCTGGATACCGCGAGGCGCGCGCCATTGACAGCCTTTGCTCGCTGACCACCGAAAAGGTTCCTGCAGAACTCGACGAACGCATCGATGTGCTCATTAGCTCCCTCGGTACTGAGGGGGAACTGAGCCAGAAGACTCCTGCGGAACTCGACGAGCGCGTCGAGGATAGCCTCCAAGACCTCCCGCAGACAATTTCGCGCAGTTTCGTGCAGAAGGTCGATCGCTTGGCGGCGCCCGGCGAGCTCGAGGGTCGCTTGGATAAGGATCTCCTTAACGCCGGCGAAAGGCTTGGCAGCAGAGGCTGGGCAACGAGCCAGCGAACTCTCTTGACTGGCTTGGCGCTTGCAGCGGGGCTCCTTCTGATCATTAGCGTCGTGCCAACATTCACCACCGGGGATAGCGAAGAGACAGCGGAGCTCCTGAGCAGTCTTTCCTTCGAAGTTGAACGCCCCGGAACTTTCCAGGGCATGAATGTCGAGTCATTGAAGATTGGCTCGGCGCTCATCCCCGCTTTCGACGCGATTTTGCACGGAGCGAAGCCGTGGCAGTCTGAAGAATTCCAGAGCGCGGCGGCTCCCGCAGGCGGACCGCAATCCTCAGGGACGAACGCTAGATTGGGGATTAAGAACACGACGACAGGTCATGGCGCTCCGGCGACAAGTCGCAGGCCGCTGTCAGGCGGAAACTACGCCGCTTCAGGCGGCACGTCTGGAGGGTCAGCTCAGACCGGTCAAACGACCAGTGGCCGATTCGGTCCCGGTTACCTGAACGATAGCCTTGATGCCTTGACCACCGTCAAGTTCCGGGGAGAGCGTCGTACGCTGTCACGCATCGAGAGCGGAAGCGTTGTCACCGAATACGACTATCGTGAAGAAGTCGCCAGTGATGGCGCCGGAAACTTCGCCATTGTCCCTTTGGCGATTATCAGTCCGCCGATGAACCTCGCGGATGAATCTTCATTCCTCCAGGCCCAGGAGCGGCGCGAGAGTTTCTTTTTCCGCCACCGTGGCTTCCGGATTCGCCATCTGAGCAGCTTCTGGCGCAATTACGAAGCAGCGGATCTTGGCCTGAGCCAAGTCGTCGCGGGGCGTTCTTGCGAGCGTTTTGAGATCAAGCGCATTGACGGCACGGGCGACAGGTTCTCCATCTCTATCGATCCGGCAACATCCTTGGTGCTCTACGAGGAGCGCCGAACTCAAGCCGGCGTGCTGATCGGAAAGACTTGGTATGAGACCTTTGAGCTCAGCCCCGACTTGTCGAACATCCAGCTCACGGGCGGCCCCAGTGAGTGGATCGAGTTTGACCCGAGCCAAGCGCCGAGCGTGTTCACTAAAGCGCTCCGAGTTCCATCGGCTCCGCCTTCGGGCTACGAGCTGCGGTCGAGCGGCTACTTCGCGAGCGCAGGACCCAGCGGTCTTGCTTGGGCACAGTTCATTTATGGTGACGGGAACGAAGAGGTCTTCTTCCTCTGCGAAGATGGCTCGCATCCCGGTGGAAGCTCGAATGGCCAAACCAGCGCCGGCGGCGCGTCAGGTCAAAATAGCAACCTGGTTCGTCTCTACGAGCTTGGGCAATTGACTTTGATCGAAGGCTTGGTGAACGGGCGCTTTGTAGTCGCGATTGGACGCGTGCATGAGCAAGAGCTGCTCTTGATGCTGCAGTCCGCATTCGAGTAGAGCTGGGGCTTGTCAGGCCTTCCGGTAAAAAACCGGAAAGGTTTTCCGAGTGTCCACCGGAACTGTAGCGGAAAGGGAGAATTTCTAGGGTCATGCGCGGTCTTCCGCGCACGAACGGAGATCCGGGGTACGTTTTGGTAATGCGCCCAAGCGGCCAGCCGCCCCCCGCTATCTTCCAGCCAATCGAATCATGACCGCCCAGCCGAACAACGAGAACAACGAGTTCTTCTCCGAAAGCAACATCAACTCCGCTGACTATCGGGAGCGCTTGACTCGCAAACTCAACTGCCTCATCGCTTTGCTGGAAGTGGCTATGGCTCGGGTTCGGCGTTCACTTGCAGGCCCTGAGCCGGACGTCGAGCGCCTCACGAAGATTCGCACAAACCTCAAGAGCACTCTCGAAGTTTGCTTGCGCGCCCGCACTGCCCTCGAGCGCCATGAGCCCTTACCCGCAGACTTGCCTGCATCGCTGACTCAGGTGGCGCGGCCTGAGTTGGAGAAGAACAATTCCCTTCGCCCCCAAGCAGCCGGGCTGCCCATCGGATCTGATCACGAATTCGCCTCCCAAGATGAGCGCCGCAAATTCGAGAGCATGGGCAAGATCTCGCAGGGTGAAGTTGAGAAGGTCGACCTGGACGATCTCGAGCGCAAACTTCAGGGCCTGTAGAGGAAACTCAACGAATCAAACGAGCCAGTCGCCTTTGTTGGCGGCGGGCTCGATTTGTTTAGCGTGGTGCACATACTGGTATGCCTGATGCTGAGCCAGGAACGACGAGAGAAGATAGAGAAAAGCCGGGTCTACTTGCGAACTCCACGCCTGGTGGACCGCGAGGAGTACTTCAACCTCTTGCGAGTCAGCGAAGCCTTTCACGCGCCTTGGTCTCCAGCGCTACCTGCGGGCTTCGATCCCTACAGCAACCAGGCTTTTGCAGACTTCATTGAGCGGATGGGGCCGGCCCATCGCCGCGAGCGGCGGCTAGTCTGCCGCAAGAGCGACGACCGCATTCTCGCCAACGTGAACATGTCAGAAATCGTGCGCGGATGTTTCCAAAGTACCTACTTGGGCTATTGGGTCGGTGCTCCTTTTTCGAATCAGGGCTACATGAAGGAGGGCATGCTGCAGATCATCGAGCTCTGCTTCGGAGAGCTCGGCTTGCACCGGCTCGAAGCAAACATCCGGCCAGAGAACGAACCATCCCTGCGGCTTGTGCAAGGCGCAGGCTTCAAGCTTGAAGGCTACTCACCGCGCTACCTGAAGATCGACGGAGCTTGGCGCGACCACGAACGTTGGACAATCCTGGCGGACGACTGAGGGACTGTGAGTCGCTTTGGCGTTGACCAAGGGCCAGCACCAGCGGACATCAGAGCTTCAAGGCCGCCGCGAAGGCATCTTTGACTAGAGCATCAGGATTGACGCGCGCGGCTTCGCCTTCGTAGCTGCGAATCAAGCGGTGACGGAGAGTAGGGGCGGCGAGGGCTTCGAGATCTTCTTCGGATACGAACAGTCTGCCGTAGATCAGAGCGCGCGCCTTGCTCGCCATGATCAAGGCTTGACCCCCGCGCGGGCTCGAACCAAAACGGGCCATGCGCTTGATGCTCTCTGGCGCGTTGGCCTCTGACGGGTGGGTACAGCGGATGAGTTTGGCGACGAGTCCCAAGATGTCTGAACTCACCGGAACCTCGCGTACGAGGCTTTGCATGTCGAGAATCTTCTGCGCGTCAACGATCGCAACGGGATCCGCAGCCAGCTGACCTGTAGTCGCGCCGAGAATCTTGACGAGTTCGTCTTGGTCGGGGGCCGCCAAGATGATCTTGAGCAGAAACCGGTCGAGTTGCGCTTCGGGCAAAGGATAGGTGCCTTCCATCTCGATCGGATTCTGCGTGGCGATCACAAAGAAAGGCTCCTCGAGTGTGCGCGTCTCACCAAAGATAGTGACCTGGCCTTCCTGCATGGCTTCGAGCAATGCAGATTGCGTGCGAGGTGTGGCTCGGTTGATCTCGTCGGCGAGCACGATTTGCGAGAAGATCGGACCGGGCTCAAAGTTGAACCGCCTGTGACCGTCCTCCGTTTCTTCAAGGATCCGCGCACCGAGAATGTCCGGAGGCATCAAGTCCGGCGTGAACTGAATGCGGCGAAAGCCGAGACCCGTGGCCTTCGCCAGAGTCTGAACCAAGAGAGTTTTGCCGAGCCCCGGCGCACCCTCGAGCAAAACGTGCCCTCCAGCAAGTACGTTGATGAGAAGTTCTTCGACGACTTCGTGTTGTCCGAGGAAGCGTGTCTGAACCGCCTCAGCCAAGTGGTTGTAGTTGCTGCGAAGCTCTTCAAGTCGGCGGTCTGTGTCGATTCCTTCGTTCATGGCATCACGATTCTCCAAGCCCTGAGCGGCTGTACAAGCCCCTCTATTCGTAACGTTAGATTTATGACCCAGGTTCAGGGTTGAGACATGCGGATTCCTAGAGAATGATAGATGGGTGCGAGGTCTTATCTATCTGTGTCGGGCGCGATTGATGCGGCCCTGTCTGTCGGTTCTGGTCATTGCTCCTGCGATGTGCCTGGGCGGCTGTTTCGTGGCGTCTCCTGGCGAAGGGGTCGAGACGGCTGAGAAGGCGGCCGAACTTGAGAGATGGAACCGGGCGGCTGATCTGTGGTACGACATTCACCGGAAAGAGAGGGAAAAGACGGCGCGTCCCTTCACGGAGACCGCTCGAGCCCTGTTCCACAGCGGTGATGCGGAAAGCGCCTGCGGGATGATCCTCGATGGACTGAATAAGTTTCCCTACGACTCTGGGCTCTTGGAGCTTCACGCTGAGATACTCGAGGATCTCGGATTCAGGCGCGCGGCGGAGCCTTATTTAGTGCGGCTGGTCAAAGCTCACCCGGAGCATGTGGCCGGCTGGGTTGCCCTAGGGCGGGTGCGAGTAGGGCTCGGGAATGAACTCGAGGCGGAGTATCCACTAACGCGTGCTTTGGAGCTCGCCCCCGGGAGTGTGGAGCCGCATGTTCACTTGGCGCGCGTCAGGCAAACCCAGGGCGATGCGCCAGGCGCTTTCGACCACTATTCGAGGGCGATCGACTTGGGCAGGGAGGGCCTTGGTTTCCTGCTCGACGCTGCGTCAATCTCGATCGACCCGGTGGTTTTGGACGAGCGCGTCGATGCCAGCGAAAGAGGCTTGGATTGGACCGGGAAGGCATTGGCCATGGATCCCCAATCCACTTGCGCCCACTACTTGCGCGGTGTGCATCTGGAATTGCTCGGCGAGAGCGATCAAGCCCGCATCGCCTTCCTACGAGCCGTGGAAACCGACCCTAGTTGTTTGGTCGCGATCGGACGTCTAGCTTTCCTCTATTCGCAGGCCGGAGATAGCCTACGAACTGCAGAAATGGTGAAGCGGGCCTTGGACATCGAGCGCGACGAGGGTCGTCGAAATGCTCTGGAAGAGCTGCTCGTACCGGAGCCGTCGACAGCCGGCGAAGTCCGTTAGGGCGTCAGCCGCACAGTTTCTCGATGACTTCCGCCAAACGCTCTGAAATCTCTTCCGCCGCTTCCTCACCGAAGTCCGTGGCGATCACGTCGATCTCCTCGAAGGTGTAGCGGCCCGTACCCTGGCTGTAGGGGATGCCGTATTCCCAGCGGTTTCCGTCAGAAGACTCAATCACGAGCTCGACCTGGCTATCACCTTCAATGGGCGCGACGCTCCAGCTAACGATTTCGTACTCGGTCATCTAAATAGGCGGGTAGTTGGGAGAAAAAGGGATCTGTTCGCTCGGAAGTCTAACAGGCGCTGTCGACTAGGGCTCCTGACTATCCGAGGCTTCGCTATACCTGAGGGTTTCTTCAACCCCGGCGAGCTCCGCGCGGGCGGATTCTTCGGCCTGCTTGCGGACGAGGTGCTGCTTTCTTTCAACCTCGTGTTGGACTGCTCCTTCGCGGACCGTTCGAGCAGCGAGAGCAGCCAGCTTCTCATCAAGACCGTAGAGCAAGAGTTTATCTCCGGGCTCGATCAGCGTCTCCGGGCCTGGCGTGGCGATTATGAGACCCTCGCCCCGCGATATGTTCAAGATGATCACGCCTTCATCTGTTAGCCGAAGCTCTCGCAAAGACCGGCGGATCATCCAATTGTCCTTTTCAACGAGCAGGCTCGAGATCGCAAAGCCCTTGTTGACCCGCAGGAGCTCGTCGTAATCGTGGACACTGGCTTGGCCTATGCGTACGAGCACAGATTCGAGGATCCGGGTGGTCCCGTCACGCACAATCTTCAAGCGAGTCGC
>JBLIOI010000022.1:0-45741 GCA_047639675.1 Planctomycetota bacterium
GGGAGGTTTCAATACGACCGACGGACTTGAGATCGCCCTTAAGCCCTGAGGCAGCCGCGTCAATTCAATGTTGACGTGTCAAGCAAACGGGCGGCAGGTAGATCGTGAAGTCGATGACAGGTTGCATCATCACGCTGTCATTCTCCTCCAGTGACCCTTCCTCTACGAGCCCCAAACGGTCGAGCAACGGAAAGCTCGCGTGCTGGACATTGCCGCTTGTCGGACACATCTGACCGTGCCAGATCGAATAGCTGCCGAGCTTTCCATCTGTGCGATGGAAGACCCCAATTATTGGGTGCGTCAGCAAGCGAAAGCCCGTTTCGAAGTCTTCGAAGCCACACAACTCATGCACTGCACGCCCGCTATCTTCTAGTTCCAATTCGGCGGGAGCCCATTCGCTCTTCGCCGTCATGCAATACTTCGTGTGGAGCTTTCGCGACTCGTCGAAGTTCACATCGAATCGAATTCGGCCACGATGCCAGGGCAGCTTCCAGGCGTGCCGTGGAATATTGACGAGGACCGAATCCAGGGACGTGCCGAAGAACCAAGCCACATGTTCACCGGTTTTCGTATCGATCACATAGGCCCGATAGTTAATTTGACCGAAGCGCCGCTTGGGCCACGGGCAACTAGCCAGGCGAAAGTCGAGATCTAGAAAGGGCACCACCGAGACCAAGGCTCGTTCTCTTCCTTGGTCGTCGAGCACTGTAGTCGGCTCAAATCGTGAATGCAGGTGCCTGCGCAAACTCTGCGGATCGACCAGGTAGGTCACGATGGCGAAGTGCGCTAACGTGGTCACTACGTCTATGCCGGAAGTAGGGCTTCTACTTGGGAGCGCCGGCTGGGGTACGAGTGGGTCTGTTACTTTGGTCATGGAGAGGGGGCGCAAACAAAATTTAACGCCCCCACCCTATGCGAAGAATAGCCCACCTAGGTACGGCGATTCACGGTTCGGGCTAAGCGAACGGGCGCAAGTACACCGCAAGGACCGCCACGATGATTAGCGCCATCGTGATCATAGAGAGAGCTTTGGTCTTGTCCGGCTTACGGAAGGCGATACCTGCCATACCCGTGATCCCTAACCAGCAAACGATCTTAACGATCAGCCAGAGGGGGAAGCCCTCGATCAGCTTGGCTTGCAATCCGAAGCCCGCGATTGCCGCGAGCAGACCGAAGATGCCGGTCAAGCGCAGGATGCGCGAACGGTTCTTCAAGTCGGGTTCGGCAAAGGCCTGGAAGGTGAAAGCCGTTAGGAGAATGATGCAGACGACGTGAATGATGCTGTAGATGATCGGATTCATGCGCGGCAGCTTAACGCAAGCGGGGCCCGGATCCTGCATGGATCCGGGCCCCGCCTTTAGAATCGCTTGCGGCCAGCTGGCCGCCTCTCGATCAGTCGCAGAAGTCGACGTGGAGGCCGTTAGAGAGGGCCAGGTTCTGGGGCTGGCCAATGTCGCGGCAGGCGGCCTGATAGAAGATCTCCTCGCTGACCATGAGCAGGCCGACGGGGACCGGGATGCTGGCGTCGCCGTTGGCATCAAGCTGAACCGGGGCCAAGCGGGTGACGCTGCCGCCCACCAAGAACAAGCCAGCGGGGAGCTGGAAGTGCTTGGATGTAGTTCCAACGAACACTCCCATCATCGCGTTCGGCACACCGCCCGTGATACTTAGGGCGAAATTGCCTGCTGTCACGCTCGGCGTTCCTGTGTGTGAAAGTGTCAACTTGTTAGTACTCGAGTTGGGAAGCACC
Source organism: Planctomycetota bacterium (assembly GCA_047639675.1). Lineage (GTDB taxonomy): Bacteria > Planctomycetota > UBA1135 > UBA1135 > JABACD01. The sequence goes on from JBLIOI010000022.1 coordinate 1,751, forward strand.
AACCCGTAGCCGATCGGCGGCGGGCAGGGGGGCATCGCCGTCTGGAAGTTGACCTGCTTCATCAGGGTCGGCTGGCTCTTACCGAACTCCTCCCAGGCGCGGTAAGCAATATCACCGCGATCATCGGTGGTGTTCTGATCGCGTAAGAACTCGATGTATTCCTTCGAGGTCGTCTGGTAGTAGAGAGCGACTTCAATGTCGACGGTGCCCTCCGGCACTGAGAACTTGCTGTCCTTCCAGAATTGCTCGTCGAGGTAGTCTTCGCCGACAGGAGAAGCCTGCGCCACCTCGAAACCTGCGTTGGTGAAACCACGGGGCGGAATTCGGTTGTCATGTAAGACGACGTTGTTGAGCGCAAAGTGGAAAGTCGGGCCTTCGGTCATACCCGTGGATGCCGCAACAGTAGCGTCGATACCGAGTTCGCATTCGAAGACTGTCGTGCCAGCGGTCTGAAGAAGGGCCGTCGTTTCGTTGTAACCGCCGCGCTCGCCGAGGAGCGTGCCGACCGAGTCGAGGAACTTGACGTTGATCCACATGCGGCGTCCTTCGGGATAACCCGTCGGAAGCTTGTGTCCCGTGTTGTTCAGGACACGAACGATCAGGTGATCGCCACGCATGAAGGGATGAACCTCAGCAGCGTTGGCCAACATGCCTTCGGTGCGGGCCTTTGACTGGGCTACTGAGCTCGCGGTGAGCCCGGTCTGGAAGTCCGGGTAAAGCGAGCGAACCGCCCCGAGAACCCAAGTGTTTCCGCCATTAAAGGCGTGCACAGGCATGTCATTGCGGAATTGGGCGCCCCACTGCGGCGCAGCTGCCTCGCCGCTAGCGTCAGGCATGTGGCAGTCTTGGCAAGTAGCAACTTCCGTCTTGTTGCCACCGAAAAGCCCGCCCATGTCGATCTCTTCTTGAGCGAACTGGCTGTTGGCCCATTCGCTGTAAGTACGCTCAGAGGGGAAGGCATCTGCCTTGTCATGAGTCGGGTGCTCTGCGTCGAGGTCGTTCAGCGCGTAAGTTCCGTCAGGTTGACGGCTGTAGGCGGGGTTGCTCACGTCGTGGCAAGTACCGCACATCATCGACTCGCGATGGAAGGGAGACTCGCGCCATTCGTGGTAACCAAAATTCTGGCTCAACACGAAGGGGCCACGGCGGTTGTCGTCAGGGTCAACGATGTACTGACCCGAGTGGGGGTTGGTCGGGATCGCTGTGGTCAAGCCTGCAAGGATCGCAGTGTCATCCGCCGGGTTGGCCGGATCCGCAATCGGATCCACTGTACGGTGGCAGAAGTGGCAGCCAACGCCATCCTCGTCGCCGTTGAACACATCGAGAGCCGAACCGTCCGTGGGAACACTCTTTCCGTGCAACCAACCGTTAGGAGTGTGGCAACGCAAACAAAGATCACCGACAAAGGCTGCGTCCTGGTTGGCAATCGACATCGCTGCGAACCACATCGGGTCGCGGGTCGCCTGCCCCATCATGCTCGCCGCCCAATTCGAGTAGGGCTCGATGGCGTCATCGTAGAATCCGTGGCACGAAGAACAGGTGTCGCCGGAAGCCAAATCGACATTCAGGGTCAGCTCCTGGGTGCCAGGCATCTTCCAGTCTTCGAGGGTTGTCTGGACCTGAGTCCCTCCAGCAGTCCGAGCTAGAACAGCGGTGCCTATGGAGGCACCCGCAAGAATGCCCGTGATTAGGAGCGTTTTACGAATTGACATGAACGGTTTCTATAACTGGAACTAGAGATCGGCGACAGGGGCAGCTTCCAATACTCCCCCAGGTTTCGCACTTCGTCAAGTACCGCAGCCCACCTGATCTGGTATGAGGAGAAATAGGATGGAAATTCCTTCCTAACAAGCCCCCTTTGGGGCTCCGGGAGACGATTTCCCAATCTCGGACGGTAAGATTCGGTTATGAATCACCCGACTTTGATCCGCCCGGCCGAGCACGCCGTCTTCTCTGAAGAGAAGATGGGGAAGGTCACTATCTTCCAATCCGATCGCATTCTGGTTGGACTCAACTGTTTCGGCCCCGGCCAAGAACACAAGATCCACGCCCATCAGGGCATAGACAAGGTCTATCACGTGGTTGAAGGCAGGGGCTTATTTCTTCTGGATGGCCGGGAGGAAGAGATGGAAGCTGGCGAGCTTCTTGTCGCTCCGGAGGGCGTGCCCCATGGGATTCGCAATACGGGCAGCGAGAACTTGGTGGTGCTAGCCATTCTGGCGCCGGCGCCCGGCGGAAAGGGATGACAGCAAGTTCTGCGCGAGACCCCCGCCTCAGTACTTCAAACGCAAGTCACTGAACTGAACCTGCGCGTCCTGCACAAACAAACCAACACGCCCCTGAAGCTCTTCGCCGCCATCCATGCTGCCGACCAATTCGCCATCATAGAAGAACTCGACCTTCCCCGAACTCACCTCGATCGCGATCGTCACGGAATCAGCGGACCAGTCGACGTTCGACTCGAACTCCTCGACAAAGTCGGGGACCCCTTTGACAAACTCAACGACTCCGATTTTGCGAGTGCTTGGCATGATCGCAAAGAGCTTCTCACCGGAGGCCTGGTTGATACCAAAGATCATCCCATAGAGCCAAACGTCGCCGTGCTTGCCGCTTTCAACCTGGACTTCATAGCGGAAAGCGGGCGCCGTCTTGGTGAGGCAGCGCGCCAAGGACATGCTCTTCGCCTTGACACCAACGCCGCCGTCCTTTTCGAACCAGTCGTCGCCGTTGCGCCATCCCGCCAGGTCAGACTCAGGGTTGATCCGACGCCAACGGCGCAGGTCTAGGCCCTCGCCATACTCGGTTGCCAGTTCCGTCAGTCTGGCATCGCCCGACATGACTTTTTGTGTTTGTTGAACAAAGCGCAATGCAGCCCTCTGCAAGTCCACTTCGGCGCACTGCTTCGCGATGACTAAGGTCGCCTCAACAATCTTCTCATCGGCCTCACCAAGGTTCTTGGCGACCGTTCGGTCGATCTTTGCGATTCCCGCCAGAGCGCCCTCCAACAACTCCTCGGACGAGACTTCAGGATTACCCTCGGGTGACTCACCAGGTTCAGTTCCTCGAGCGCATTCAGCCAGCTTCCGGTAGAAGTAGAGTGCCGCGTCGGACTCCTTTTCAGAGGCCAAGAGACTCGCCAAGCCTTCGAGGGCACGTGCATCATTGGGACTCTTGCGCAGAGCCCATTTGTAGCTCTCGATGGCGTTCTCTTCTTGCTTGTCGGCTAGTTGCTTCTCGGCGCGTGCAATCAAGGTCTCAGCCATCTCCTTGCCGCCGAAATGTATGGCGTCCAAGTTTTTGATCCACTTTTCCCAGCGCGCGATGAAGTCCTCATAGGTCTTCACATCCTTCTGCTTGGCCTTCTTGACGAAATACTCCTCGAAGCGTGCTTTGACGTCGTGTGCGCCGCCACTTTTGTAGGAAGCCATGAACTCTTCGAACACCGGGGCGTAAACGCGCTCCGACTCCTCGTCTTCGTAGTTCCGCATGAAGTAGACGAGACCCCACCCAAAGGGGTAATACTCACCGTCGTAGGAACCCGGCTTGAAGTAGGTGATTACGTCCTCCACCGTTGGTTTCCCCGCATCAATCAGGAACACCAAGTTGCTCAAACGGCTGTCAGGAATGCCGTTGAAGCTCACCGAACCGCCCGGCTCGATACGCGTTCCTTCGAAGTAGCAAGCGGTCCCTTCGTTCAGCCAAGTGGGAATAGGATTGGGCCAAACTGCGTGTGTGAACTGGTGCGAAGCCTCGTGAAATAAGGTGCTCCACAAGTACGAAATGTCCCGTGGGCGTGGCTCCGTACGCGGATCATAGGTCGTCACGTTGTTCTCCCAGGAACGGTAGAAGCCCTTCACGTTGGCGTCGATGTCCTCCTCGAATGAATCGAATTCCTCGCGCGTCTTGTACACCCGGAGTTCGCAACTGCGCATGCTTCCGCCGCGCTCCTTGTAACGGAAGACCTTGCGGTAGAAGGTGTTGATCTGTTCCATGGCGCTCGACATGGCTTCAGCCATCTCGTACCCCATGTCGGTCTTGATCGTGTAGAACTTCCCCTTGATCTCAAGCGCGTTCTCCCAGTCCGCGTGCTTGGAGTCCAACTTGGCGATCTTCTTGGGACTCAACTTGCTGGAAGACTGCACAGGGACATTGATGCCCGATGCCAGCAGAGCTTCCAACGCTTTCTTCTTGCCGTAAATCTTCTCCAGGTGCTTCTCCGCCGCCTCTTCAAATCGAGTCCCCTCACAGCGTAGCAAGAGGTCGACTGCATTGGCGTAGAGCTTCTTGGCAGCGCAGGCTTTGGAGACCTTGAACAGAGTCTCCGAATAATCGCCGAGCAGCTTGGCGCCTTCTTCGACCGGGTACTCGAAGGTCGCGAGTTCGATCGCCACACGCTCCAGAAGATCCTCGTCGTCGGGCGCCGCATCTGTCGCTAGCGACAGATACCAAACACCCAGATCCTCTTCGCCATCGTCGAGCGCTGCGAGTCCGCAGGCCTCAAGCAAGTTGGGATCTTCAGGCGCGTCCTCCAACTTACGTTCGAGTGTTTCCAGATCATCCTCCGAATGCGCTGGCATCAGGGACATCAACGGCAGGAGTGAAACGAGAGCGAGAGAGGCGAGTCTTCTCATTGTGGCGTAGCGAGTAGTTTGAGGGAGAAGTGATGAGCGACCAGATTCTATCCGATCTGCGCTGGCTCAATAGATCCGCCCACGGCCAAAAACCCTGTCCATCCGTTACATTCTCGCGAACATTTGAGAATTATTGGCCCCGCAGCCAAGCCTCGCTTCGGATGAATTCTCAGGCGGAGCCCCGCGTTCCAACAACCGTAGATTTACAGCGCCGAACACCAGCTATGAAGAAATTTGCCATCCTCCTCCTGCTGCTCGCCTCCTGCGGGACCACTCGAATCACGGCCATCGGCGGCAAAATCGACCTTGGAAGCGACATCAAACCCGCAGAAGAGCTAACCGCAGGCGGGATAGAAGTTTCATCTGGACCAGTCGGCGGTGGATTCGGATTTGAGCTCGGCGCTTCCTATGGCAAGGACAGTGGGAGTGAAGCGGGGACTGGCGTCACCTCCGAGGCCTTTGAGGAATACGCAGGCGCCCGCTACGAATGGCGTGCTGGCGATTGGAGCCCCTTCATTTCCGCTGGCCTCAGCGCTCTAAAGCTGCGCGGACATGCCGATGGTTCCCCGTCCGCACACGACACGGATCTCGGCTACTATTTTGCAGCTGGAGCCGATTATCACTTCGGAAGCGGCTGGCACTTTGGTGGAAGCCTGCGCAAAACCATCGACCACAACCTCAAGTTCAATGGAACCGAAGGAGACGCCGACGCCTGGCAATACTTGATGCGCTTCGGCTACGCTTTCTAGCACGGTCGAGCGTAGGTAGAAGCCGGCGATCGGGTAAAGTAAGCCCATGGATCTGCCCAACGAATCCGAGTCAACTCGAGCGCCCAAGGATTTCATCGTCTTCGGTGCTCCTTTGATTGAGGATGCCGAAATCAACGAGATTGTCGATAGCGTACGCAGCGGCTGGCTAGGAACGGGGCCCAAGGTTCAGCGTTTCGAAGAACAGTTCGCTGACTACAAAGATTCTGAGCGAGCAGTCGCTGTGAACTCGTGCACCGCCGCTTTGCACTTGGCAATGCTCGTAGCGGGCGTCGGACCTGGTGATGAAGTGATCACAACGCCGCTAACTTTCTGCGCCACCATAAACTCAATCTTGCACGCTGGGGCCACGCCGATTTTGGCAGACGTAGATCCGGCGACGATGAACATTGATCCGCAGGCTGTCGAGCGAGTGATTTCTCCGCGTACGCGCGCCATCATTCCCGTGCACTTCGCGGGCCGGCCATGCGAGATGGACGCCTTGACGGCAATCGCGGCCAAGCATGACCTTAAGCTGATCGAGGATTGCGCCCACGCGATCGAGACTGAATTCAAAGGACGCAAGGCGGGCACCTTTGGTGACTTCGGCTGTTTCAGCTTCTACGCCACGAAGAACGTCACTTGCGGCGAAGGCGGAATGGTACTCACCAAGCGCGAAGAGGATGCTGAACGTATCAAGACCCTGGCGCTACACGGCATGACCAAGGACGCCTGGCATCGTTTTGGCGATGAGGGCTACAAGCACTACTTAGTAGTCGAATGCGGCTTCAAGTACAACATGATGGATCTCCAGGCAGCGATTGGCTTGCACCAGATGGCACGGGTCGAGAAGAGTTGGCTGCGGCGTCAAGAACTCTGGTCACGGTACAACCAGGAATTCGCCGACTTGGCTGTGACTCTACCGCAAGATCCAGCCCCAAACACGCGCCACGGCTTGCACCTCTACACCCTGCTCGTCGATGAAGAGCGCACGGGAATCACGCGCGATGAATTCCTCGATGGCATGACTCGCGAAGGAATCGGTGTTGGCGTCCATTACATTGCTGCCACCGAACACCCCTACTACCAGGACCGTTTTGGTTGGAACGCGGAACTTGCCCCCCATGCAACTCGCATTGGGCGCCAGACGATTAGTCTTCCTCTTTCACCGAAGGTTAGTGACCAAGACGCATCGCGAGTAATCGCTGCAGTGCGCAAGCTTCTCGGCTAGACACGCTATGCGCATCGCCATGATTCACTTGCGACACGCCCCTTCTGGTGGGACTGAGCGCTACATGAATCTCCTGTCTTCGCACCTCGTGGAAGCAGGTCATCAACCGGTAATTGTGTGCCGCAGCCATGCCGCCCCACATCACGCTGGAGTCGAGTTCGTCAAACTGCGCCCCTTCTCGATCGGCGGCGCGGCGCGCATGTGGAATTTTGCAGTAGCTGTCGAAAAGCACGTCCAATCGGCAAATTACGATCTTGTCTACAACCTGGGAAAGACCTGGACGAACGATGTCATCCGTCTAGGCGGCGGTTGTCACGCGAGCTACATGGAACTCGCGCATGAGGCCACTCGCACGCCCTTTGAACGGCTAATCCGAAAGGGAGTTCGCAAGCACCGCCTGGCACTTGAAATTGAGAGCCGAGCGCTAGCGCCCGGTGCCTACAAGCAAGTGATCACTAATTCAGAGATGACTAAGCGGGACGTCATGAAACGTCATAATGTTCCCGACGAGATGGTCCGTGTGATTCACAACGGCGCCGACACCGAGCACTTTCATCCACGCTTGCGGGATGGCGCCGGTCGTGCCTTGCGCGAATCACTTGGCTGGAACATGGACAACGAAGTGCTGCTATTCCTTGGCACAGGTTACGGTCGCAAGGGCCTCGACCGCGTGCTAGAGGCGGCAGCCAAGCTTGCGCCAAGTCGGCCAGCCATGCGCTTACTGGTGGCTGGGTACGATTCATCGCGACCAGCCTGGGAAGCGCGCGCCAAACAGCTGGGTCTGGCGCAATGCACAATTTTCCTCGGAGGCCGCAGCGACCCTGAAATTTGCTACGCAGCGGCGGATGTCTATGCGTTACCAACTCGCTACGATCCCTTTGCGAACTCCACCGTCGAAGCTCTCGCGAGTGGCTTGCCGACAATCACAACGCCAACCAACGGCGGCTGTGAGTTGATCGAGGAAGGCAAGAACGGAAGCACTCTATCTCATTTGCCTAACAGCGAAGACTTCGCCCAAGCGATCGCTTATTGGTTCGATAACCGTGCCGAGGGATCTGCCCTCGCCAGAGCAACGGCCGTAAAGAACGAAGCCAAGGGAAAACTCGAAGAGACCCGTACCCTGCTCGAAGAGCTAGCCAAATCATGACAACCGACGGAGGACAAGCTGCTGATCGAGCCTTCGATCCGACCACGACTTCGATCATGCCAAGCGAAGTCGTCACACGCGTTCTACTCTTGCGACACGGTGAGGTCGAAAACTTCGGTAAGCGTGTTGTGCGCGGACAACTCAATGTGGGTCTATCCGCAGAGGGCTCGCAGCAACATGAGCGTTTGATCGATTGGATTGAGCGCAATGAAGCGCAACCGGACTATCTCTACACGAGCGACCTAGCGCGCTGTAGTGATTTAGCCGCTCGACTCGAAGCCATTTGGCCGCTGAAGGCGACCGTGACGAAGCTCTTGCGTGAACAGTGTCTCGGGCGCTGGCAAGGGCGCACCTGGGAAGAAGTCACAGTAGAAGACAGTGCGCTCGTCACAGCTTATTGGGACGATTACGCAGGCACTGTCCCACCCGAAGGCGAGTCTATGCTGGAGATGGGCAAGCGCGCCGGTGCTTGGCTTGACTCGACCATCGCAAAGAACCCAGGGACTAGCATCGTGGCTTGCACGCACATCGGAGTGATCCGTGCGCTCCTCTGCCGCTTGCTGGGCGTGCCCGCAAGTGATGCGCTGCGCTTCGCCCCCGCCCTGGCTTCTAGCACTGAGGTCCTCATCAGCGAAGCTGGTGCCGTCGTCACGCGCATGGGTGAGCGCCCGTGGATGTGGGGCCCTGACCGGAAGGACTCTGGCGTGAAGGGTTCAGCGCAATGAGTGCCCTGCGCATTGCCCTCTCCGGTTCTGCCGGCACGGGAAAAACGACTCTTGGCCAGGCTCTAGCAGAGAATCTCGGTGTGCCATACATCGAAGAGGGTTTTCGCAGGCGCGTCGATGGTGGACTTCAGATGTACAAACTCGACGATCACGCGCGACGTGAATTGATCGTCGAATTATGGGAAGAGCAGCAGGAACTAGAGCAAAGCGCCAAGTCAGGGTTCGTCAGCGATCGCTCGTGCGTCGACTTCGCGGCCTTTTGGCTGCACTACGGTTTGACTGACGCGGAAGAAGAAACCAAGCAATTCATGGGGCGCATGCATTCCGCAGTCAGCCAAGTGGATCGCATCTTGCTATTCCCTTGGGGCGTTTTGCCGCTGCTCTTCGATGGAGTTCGCTCCACGAATCCATGGCTCCAACTGCGCTACCAGGCTCTGCTCGAGGGATTGCATGGCATGCACACACCTGCGAGCAAACTGCATCACATTCCAAAGAGCGTCGAATTCGACGAGCGTCTCGCCTACGCCACGCGAGTATCCTGCCAATCATGAAGCCGCCCCTCTCGATCAGATTTTGTGCCATCAGTCCCGAAGCCAACGAACTCGTCGAGTTCCTAGGTCTAGGACTCGGGCTGCCGTGCGTCGCCAAACCGCTCAGCGAGGATCCCGAAGCTGTCACCGGTGGAATCTTCCACGCTGGGGAGAGTCGGATCGAGGTATGGCCCGAAGGAGAACAACTACCTGCGGGCATCATGCTGCAAGTGGTCGTCGAAGACGCTGATGCCGTTGCTGAGCATGCGCGCGCCAATGGTTTGCATCCGAAGGGCCCCATGGAAGCGAGTGGCGAGAAGATCTACTACTTGATGGCGCCCGGCGGTTTGGCCATGACCTTTCAAAGTAAATTGCCCGAATGAGGGAGATCAACCTCCTCCCCGGAGGCCAAGAAGCGGGATGCGGAAATCTATTCGCACCTCATAGAACAGCACCAGGACATTCGGGGCGAGAACAGTCAAGGTTCCGCACCACGATCTCCCGATAAGCGAAAGAAGCATGTCAGTTCATCCTGACTGGCGTAGCTGGCGACATCCTTGTCGGATATGCGCTACCGAAAAACTCTCCTTCTCTTGATAGCGAGCCTATCCAGCTTCCCTAAAAATGAGCACAGCCCGAGCTAAGAAAGTCATCAAAGACAACCTGAGCATTCCCACGCTCCCCGCCGTTGTCCAGAGGGTCAGTGCCATGGTCGAAGACCCTAAAATTGGGGTTGGCGAAATCGGAACTCAAATATCAACGGACGCACCACTGGCCGCCAAGGTGCTACGAATCGCTAACAGCGCATTCTACGGACTGCGCGAGCGCTGCCTCTCCGCCGAACAAGCGGCCTCCGTACTCGGGGCCCGCGTCCTCAAGAACGTCGTGACGCAAGCGGCAGTGATGGCCAAGTTCTCGCACCTGGAAGGGCACCCGGAATTCGACATCAACGAGATGTGGCAGCACGCAAGCATGACAGCCCACGCCTGCTCAACAATAGCTAAACGCTGCAAGAACGCTGTTGAACTCACACCGGAAGAGTTCCATATTTGCGGCCTATTGCACGATTTAGGCAAGGTTGTAATGCTCGATGGAATGGGTGATAAGTATATCGACGCCTTCCTTCAAGCTAAGACGACGGGCACCCCGCTACACTTCGTTGAGACCGAACTGTGCGGCTTCAATCATACCGATGTAGGCGCCGTCGTCGCCAAACACTGGTCCCTGCCGGATGCTGTCATCGCCGCGATTCACTATCACCATGGGCCGCGTGAAAACATCAGCGCCGACCCCGTCATTGCGTTGGTCGCGAATGCAAATTTGGTATGCCACCGAGTAGCAGACGGGCACCTGGAAGCTGCGGAGCTAACCTTCGACGATCAGACCATGGAGTTCTTGGGCATCGACCCGCGCGTAGTCCCTGGGATTATTCAGGACATCCACGAGGCTTTTTCAGCCAATTCGGAAGCCGCCTAACGAGAGGAAGTGGCAACCAGGCGCTCCTTGGATCACGTGATAGCCACCGAGCGCGATGCACAACCGGCCACTTCACCGTGCGTGCCCTCCGCTACTGTTTGATTCTTAGAACCACTCAATCTCTCGCCAAAAATCGTCGTGAGATTGTCCGGCATGTGATGAGTAATAACGACTTGAACTTACAAGTCGCTGGGTAGACCCGAAACCACTTCGGCAAGATCGTTCGGCCAACCCGTAGAAGACTTGATCGAAGCAATCTGGATCGGATGGCGCGGCTTGCTGGCATGTAAACAGTGGGCAGAGTCGCGAACTTCCCCCCAACGAGCGCGCGGAACGAATAGCTATGGGGACATGGAATTGGTAAAGCGCCATCTCTAGATTGAGCGAGCCAGCCATCCGTATGGGGCTATTCGGAGATCACCAATCGTGCGCTTTGGTTGAGCTAAGAGTGCTCGCTCAGCTCAAATCCACCCTTGAGTGAGATAGAACCACCGTAATCGCCACATCGGCCCTGCTAGAAATCTGCGGAGTAACCCGGAGAGCATTTCTTCGGGTGTTATTCAAGAACCAGCCTAGCAGCATCCGATCAAGGGATGGGTACAGCCATGTCCTCGATATGGCGAGCCCTGCGTCTTCGTCTCTAAGGCGCCCCAACGCGACTCTATGAACATCCGCTTAGCCCTCTATCGCTCATGTTTACAGGCTGCAGCTCGTCAATCTGACAAGCGCGGCTTCTCCTTGCTTGAGGTGATGATCGCCATGACGATCCTCACCGTGTGCTGTGGAATGCTGACAAGCACGATCACGGGGACGATGCAACACAAGCGGATCAATCGAGAACGCCAAATCGCTGTGGAAGCCGCGCGGGCCGTAATCGAGGATCTCCACAACGTGGACTTCTACGACGCATACTGGACCTACAACCAGGATGGCACTGATGACGAAGGTGGTGAAGGAACAGCCCCCGGCTCGCACTTTGCTGTCCCTGGATTAGATCCAGTGGACGGCGATCTTGATGGTTTCGTTGGCGAAATTCTCCTTCCCGGAAAAACAGCAGTACTGTTGGAAAACGCTGAGAATGCCATGCTCGGCTTGCCGCGCGATCTGAACGGCGACCTCATAATTGACGAACGGGATCACTCTAGCGACTATCTGATTTTACCCGTAGTGGTCAAAATCAACTGGAAGAGCGGGAAACGAACGCACGAGTTCAAGCTCTGCACGATGCTGGCTGACATCAGGAAAACTGAATGAGGCTCTGTGCTAAGTTCAACCGCAAGTCAGGCCTAAGCCTCTTGGAAGCCATGATTGTTCTGGCTGCAACCGCGCTGTTGCTCGGCAACATCGCCATGGTTCAAACTGCCAGTGGAGACGCGCATGAGTCCAGTATCTTCAGCAGCGCGCTTGAGGACCAAGCTGAAACTACGATGGATCGTATCGCGCTAGCCATCATGTCCACGAGCATCGAAGATCTCGACGACGTGTTGAGCGCACCGAGCTTTGTGAGCTCAATTGACTACGAAGTCGTCACCGATGTAGTCGACGGCCAACCTATCGTTGGAACACCCGAGCGGATCGAGTTTGACATGCCCAGGGGTAGGGTCATCTGGAAGCGAGAACCAGACAGCGACGACGAACTCGAAGTCACCTGGGCCAAGTACGTACCCGGATTGCTCGAAGGCGAGGAGCCCAACGGCATAGACGACAACGGCAACGGCATGGAAGACGAGAGCGGCCTCGCATTCAACTTGAACATCAAACAGATCACCGTGCGCCTTACTCTTAGACGAGTAGACAGCAACGGAATCGAGTACACGAAGACCCGCAGTAGGCGGGTCACTTGCAGGAATTAGGGAGACTCTGCTGTGAAATCATCTATTCGGAACATACGTCGGCTACGCGCTCACCCGAGCCGCCGGGGCAATTTGCTTGTGGTGTCCATCGTCTTTGTAATGGTCGTCGCCAGCATGGGCATGGTCTTGCTCCAGACGCATACGTCCCAGGCTCGGCGCCAGACGTCGGCCACGGATCAGAAACGAGCCATGTACATCGCGGAAGCGGGACTGGCTGAGGCCTACATGGCAGTGGCACAAGGGAAGAACGGTAACGTCGGGACGGAAGATTTACCGGCAGTCTATGCCGACGGAATCTTTTGGGTGGAAGCCACCAACGAGACAGAAAACAGAGTGGGCTTGATCAGCACTGGTTTGTGCGGAATCGGCCGGTTTGCTCTGTCTATTGTCCTGGAGCGCCAAATGGACCCGCTCGCCTCCCTGGGCTTCTATGCTAGTGGCGACATTGTTGTTGGCAAGGGCGCTCTCATCGATGGCTTCGACTCCTCAATCGGAACTCTGCCTGAGCAGTACGACTTGACTCTACGCGGCGACACAACTGGCGCTGGCGCACAACTCAATGCAGGCGGAGACATCACATTTGAATTTGCCTCGGGAAGCCTGAATGGCGGCACAGGAGAGACGGTGCTATACGGAGATGCACATCCGGGCCCTCAAGGCGTTATCTCTCAGGCAGACAGCATCACGATCACCGGCACAACGACCCCGCTGCGAAGCGCGATCACACTCTCCACTGCCGAGACGCCAGAACTAACCGCTCGCGGTTCTTCGCTTCCCAGTCATCCAGGCATCACTATATTTTCAGGCGAGCACAAGACAACAATCGCCAAGGTTGGCGCGCGCAACAAGCTCCGAATCGTAGGACCCGCAATGGTCATCTTTGATGAGCTACATGTGATAGCGGGCGGCGACCTTGAAATAGATGCAACCAATGGGCAAGTTGTCCTATACGTTGAGGACTACATAAGCATCGCCGAAGGCAGCTCGATCACGAACACTTCCGCTGACCCCACGGGCCTAGTCATTTTCGCCAACGGCGAAGAATGGATCGATCGCGATGGTGATGACATTCCGGACGATCCTGTGTCTTTTACGCCAACGAGTGCCTTCTATGGCTATCTGTACGCGCCAAACTCTGACATAACGGTCAACAGCAACATGCATGTGGTCGGCGGTATCGCATGCAAGAACCTAACGCTTGAGGACGGCGCGCGCCTGACTTTTGACATGGCGCTGGCCTCAAGCGAGGTGACCGCAACCGGAACCCCGAAGCTGATTGCCTGGCGTATCGTCTCACTCCCTGACGCGGAAATCGTCAAGACTAAGATCGACCCCTTCATCAAGTTGGCCGCGCTTGGGATCACTCCAGTCAAGAGCAGTGACGCCGCCCTCGACAAGTACATCCACATCAAGTACTACGACACTTTGGGCAATCCTCAATCGTATGAAGGACCGGTTTCGGGTCTCGACTCTACCGACATTCGTGATGCCATCCTCTGCATCTGGGATGACGACCCAGTGATCGGTGACGAAGGACGCACGTGGTGTGTACCAAGTACGCTCAAGCTTAAAGTAGGAAGAAACGCGACCCTCTCTAGATAGTCAACGGACGGACTCTGGGTTGCTCTATACCCCAGATCCGAGCAACAGAATCATGCACCACTCCCTGAATCGATCACAACACCACAGCTTACTCAGCTGGTTCGCGGCACTTGCACTGCTTGCAAGTATCGCGAATGCACATGCAATTGTAGGTCAGGGTGATTCGGAGAAAATTACTCGATACGGCTTCTCAAGAGTCGTCGACGAGTTGGGAGCATCTTCGTCTGTCACATCTGAAGCCCTCCTGCATGCGCTACTCGTCGGGGGACCGCTAGCACTACCCGAGTTGAACGATGCACTGGAATCGGATGCCGAGAAATTCTTAGCCGAAGACCAAGAGCTCCATCCTAATTGGCGCTCTACCTATCAATTGGCCCTGGACACCCTGCCGCAGTGGGTGGATCGGTACGTAGAGCCAAGCGCGGAGATATCGCGGGCCGATCAATTGAGCCTAGAAATAGCGCTCCGCGTGCTCGAGTCTTCCAAAGCCGACAATGCCCTCGACCAAGCGATAGCGCTAATAACGCCCAAGGACCACCAAGTAACCTCTGGCCAGCAATCGCAAAAGCTACTCGAGAGGACCATTGCTTTCCGACTTGCAAACAATCCTTCCGAAGCGAGTCAGTTGCGTGAGACGATCAAGGTCACTCCGACCGAACTGCTTCCAACAATTGTCAGGGCGATTGGAAAAGCTCCTTCAGCAGAAGCCACCAAGCTCCTAACACACCTTCTTCACGCCTATCCAGACTTGGATCTATTGATCCTCGCTGAACTTGGACGAGTGTTTGAGGTCACGCGCGAAGCCTTCGACATCACCGTCGAGATGCGGGTTGGACTACATATCGTTTCTCCCAAGGTGGCGCTGCGGCGTGAAGCCTGCTTACTCGCAGGGCGACTGGAGCTACTCCACATGATCCCCCAGTTGATCGAGCTACTGACCGACAAAGATGGCGGAGTTTGCGCCAACGCTTACTGGTCTCTGAAGCGCGTGACTGGAAAGAAGCTGAAAGCCGAGCCAGATCGGTGGAGCAACTGGTACGACGCGGAAGAGAGTTGGTGGAACGACGACGCTCAGGCGGCATTCTCACAATTATCTAACGCCCGACCATTCGAAGTTTCTCAAGGCATTCGCGCCCTTTCAGGCCACCGCCTCTACCGACACGAGATCGCTGCAGAGTTGTTGGTCTTGCTCGATCACGAAAAACCGTCGATCGTGGCACAAAGCTGCGCCGCTCTTGGAGTGCTGCGTTCAGGAAGTGCTGTGCCCGAACTGCGCGGCGTTCTATCGCACGAAGTCGAGAAAACTCGGGATGCTGCTTGGCAAGCGCTCAAACTAATAACAGGGAGGGACGACCTGCCTCCCGAATCCAGCGCTTGGGAACTCCCCAGGCTTCAGTAGGCGCACTCCAAACAAGTGCTGATCTGCTTCTCGCCTTCGGCTAGAGAGAAGATCCCTTATGGGCGCCGTACATGGTCCGCCGTCCGCTGAGACCCTTCGTGTTGCTGGTCGCGCTTACCTCGCCCCCAGCGAGTACAGCATGGTTGTCAGACACAGCGAACACCTGTCGGCCCGCGGTTTACCAGTTCTTTCGTTCCGCTGCCGAGCGAGCAAAACATCTCAAAGAGATCTTCCAAGCACTCACTCGCGCCCCATGCAAGAGCATGCGGCGAACTAATCTTGCTAACTAGAATTTGGAAGCGAACAATTAGGGAGATTCGCCCTTCCATGAAGTGGGAAAAATAGTCGTTGATCCAAATCGGGCACTGGGGCTAGCCGACTAAGTATTCCGATGGAAGGCTAATGAGCAGCCAATTCTCCAGTACGCCGTCGGATCACTCCTTCTGGTCTGAGCCCTGTGCCCCCAATTCACGTGGAATTTGAGGTCACCGAAAGAAAGCGCGTCCTCTTTGTAGACGACGAACAAGGACTTCTCGACGCGCTACGTCGCGTCCTGCATTCCAAGCGCAAGGAGTGGGACATGACCTTTGCTCAAGGCGTTGACGCCGCGATTGAAGCGCTAGAGGCCCACCCCTTTGACACCGTCGTCTCCGATATAAAAATGCCGGGGCGCGATGGATTCGACCTTCTGAGAACCATCCGCGATCACCCGGACTGGAAAGCCATCCCAGTCGTGATCTTGACCGGTAACGGAGAGAGCGATCTCAAGCGTCGCGCCCTCGACCTGGGAGCAACAGACCTGCTCGGCAAGCCCGTCGATCCGGATGATTTGACCGCGCGCATTCGCAGCGTGTTACGGATCAAGGCCTACGACGACGAGATCAAGGCCCAGAACCATATCCTTGAAGATCGCGTTCGCGAACGTACCGCGCAGCTCGAGCGCGCACAGGTAGAACTCATCTGGCGTCTCGGAAAAGCCGGGGAGTTCAGGGACTCGGATACGGGTTATCACGTTGTGCGCGTCGGTTTTTATTCTCGTACGATTGCCCACCAACTCGAGCTCGATCAGGAGACTCAACGCCAAATTTTCCTGACAGCCCCTCTGCACGACCTCGGTAAGATCGGCGTCCCTGACAGTATTCTACTGAAGCCCGAAAAACTGAGCGCAAATGAATGGGTCATGATGCGTCAGCACACAGTCATTGGCGCACATATTCTGCGTGATGAAGGGATTGCACAGGACAAGATCGCACGACTGAGTATCCCAGCTCCCGATACGGACTGTGAAGAAATCAACCCGCTCACCGAACTCGCTGCGACCATCGCCGAGTGTCATCACGAGCGCTGGGATGGTGGCGGCTACCCCCACGGCATCGCAGGCGAGGACATTCCGATCGCTGCCCGCATCACATCCGTGGCGGACGTTTACGACGCGCTCTGCTCGAAGCGGCCGTACAAAGATCCGTTCACACCGGAGCAAGTTCTTGAACTCATCAACAATGGTGATGGTTGCCAATTCGACCCCATGGTTATTGAGGCCTTTCACGCCTGCTTACCAGACCTCATCGGCATTCAGAATGAGTTCGTAGACGAGCCGAATGATCATGCTCAAGCAGATGTCATTGAGACAGTAGAAGACTTGCGCAGAGCTTCCTAGCCGCTCGCCGACTTCCTGCAAGGGTTCGGGATCACCTACTCGAGGGGGAACTCAAGACTCTCGTTCATTGAGCGGCCGGCGCGGGCTACCTCGTGAGAGGGAATTGAGTTTCACGCCTGCTTGCTAGACACGACTTGCCGGAATCGTGCGCCATGGGACGGTCGACTACTCGTGTCGTCTCAGGCTAAATTCGACATCCGTATCCCCGGGTCGCACACTCTTAAGTGCCGCGGGTTCGTACAACCCGTCATAGTCCATGATCCGCAGATCATAGGCCACATCATTCAAGTTGCTTAGGGAGAACCAACCGCGGGTATCCGGGATTGCGACGCGGGAAATGATGGTACGGCTCGCTGTGTCAGTGAACTGAATTTTCACTCCTCCAACTGGCTCGCCATGCGCATCTAAAACCCGCCCGCTCACCGTGTGGCCTGTTCCCCGCGGTTGGAAGTGCAATTCGATGCCGGTGGTTCCGGCCATGACGCCTTCAACGGTCATCGATTCGTTGAGTAGAAGTGCCGGATCGCTGGCCTGGATCTGGAATGGACCGGCGCTGTTGGGGACGATCTCAAAAGAGCCGTCCTCCCCAGTACGCACCGAATTCAAGATCAGTTCGCCATCGGAAGACAGTAGGTTCACGATCCCTCGCTCCGGAACCCTACCGTCCGGCAGGCGCAAGACTCCGCGAATGGGCGCGCTCGGCCGCAACTCGATGCTCTCCAGCTCCTCGCCGGCGCGGACGCTCAAACTGAGCCTTTGAAGTAGAGAAATCTCCTTGTCGCCCACTCCGCGACTCCCCTTCAGCGAGAGCTCGTAATCTCCCGCAGCTAGGTTGGCTACCTCGAAGGTGCCTTGCGGAGTGACTCCCACGACCCTCACCAGCTGTCGAGTTGTCGGGTAGCCCTCACTCTTGGTCGTTTTGCGTAACTCGATGAAATCGGGGTTGTCCCGACTGAAGATGCGATCTCGAACGAAGCCCCGAACCCGTGCAGCAGAGGAGATCATGAGTTCGCCGACATCCACAGTCTCTGCTTCGCCGCTCAAGAGACGCACCCAAGTGGTCGCAACGGGATAGCCATCGAGGCTGGCACCGATCGTATAGCCAGCCCGCGGATGCAAGTAGCACTCGAAGCGGCCATTGAGGTCGGTGACTGTCTGTCCCTCGTGGCGCTCTGCTTTCATCGGGCTGTCGGAGAAACGCCCCCTATAGACCACGTCGACCCCCGCTAGCGAGACACCCGCGGCATCAACCACGGTTCCAATCGCCAAAGTTGGCTGCTCTAATCGAATAGACACAAACTGCCCGGCACCGATCGTGTCCACTCGCACGTACTCGGTCTTCGGAGCATAGCCGTCCACAACAACGACGATGCCACGGAGTGAGGTGCTCGTGCTGTCGAAGCCCTCGATTTCAAACTCACCACGATGGTTCGTCATGGTCGTTTGATCGAGACTCTCAATTCGCGCACCTTCAAGAGGGAGGTCAGTGGCTGCATCAAGCACGAGCCCTTTAACTGTCACTGCCGTTGACAATCGAAATTCCTGCTCGAGGTCCAGTTCGCTGCTGGACACACATCGAAGTTCAGCGGAGGCATACCCATCTAGCTTGGCGAGCGCGCGGAACTCGCCTGCGGGAATTTTGGTAATGCTCACTTTTCCGTTTTCATCGGTAGTTGCAGCCACCGACCATGCGGTCGGCACGTAAAGTCCATCCAAACTTTCGGCGCGGATCTGCACACCCCGCAGGGGGGAATTGTCGTCAGAGGATAGAACGGTGAACTTAAAATCAAACCCGTCAGAGAGGGCCAGGTCACAGCGTTCGCCGGAATAGCAACGAATCGATTCAGCCGGGGCAAAGGCAGCGTGGACCGCACGCACGAGATAGGGCCGCCCAGCTTCAGCTGCCAGCCTAAAGTTCCCCATCGAATCCGTACGAACCGCGGCTAGAATGCTCGAGGCGTCTTTCATTTCCAGAATCTGGGGCGCTCGTGGGTCTGCACTAACCGCATGAACTCGAACCTCGGTAAGCGGAGAGCCTGCGCTATCAACGACTTGACCTACGATGAAACCATCCGCAAGAGGCAGGATCGTGGTCACCCCTGGGCGCGCGTCTGGTGCCTCCAGAATACGCACGGAATCGCTGTTTGTAGTCGTCTCGTCATCGGCAACGAGCAATCCAAGCGAGTCCCTGGATATACCTTCAGAACCAAAATCACTATTCACCGAAGAGTTCAGCCAGACCAGGGTCGAGCCCAAGAAGAAGACGATGGCGACAAGCCCGACTTTGACAGCAACACCGGCCGAGAGTCCGCCTGAACCTTGCTCAAAGAAGTCACGCCAACTCGGCGTAAGCAAGGCTCCCCTCGGAGGCATTGCCAGTGGCAGGAGCGCAAGGCTCCAGTGCTTATCACCACCGTCGTATTCGGCCTCGAGCTGCTCGCGCAGTAGTTCGAGGCCACGCTTCAACCGTACTCGGACGGTCGAGGCTGGAATCCCGAGCTGCTGCGCGATTTGTGTCGGCGTCAGCTCTTCGAAGAATCGCAGAATGATGGTCGAGCGGTAGTGCTCGGCAAGTCCGAGAACAGCAGTCACAAGTGATCGCTGCGTCTCTACCAACTCGACCATCTCTCCTGCCGAGGGGAGGGCCTCGGGAACTGCGCCTTGACGTTCGCGTCGCGCTCGACGCTGCTCCCCACGGCCGATTTGGCGTGCCACATTGCGAGCGACACCCGCCAGCCAATTTCGCAGTCCCTCTCTGGGCCTCTCGCCCCACGCTAGAGCCGCCATCAAAGTCGCCTGCACCACATCATCTGCGGTGCTAGCGTCCTTGACGAGTTGCCTCGCCAATCCACGTAGCCATCGGGTGTGCTCCAATAGGTCTGTGGGTAGTTGTCCGGCTTTCTGCTCCATAGTCATCAGTCTCACGAACAAGTTGCCGCTGACCTGGGTTGCGTTTCAGCGATTGAGGAATTCCTTCCAAGTCTTTTTGGAATGTGAATTCTGGCAACGTGAGGGCCTATTTGCCTCCTAGATCTCCAGCAATAAGCCAATCTAGGTCCACGGAGCCCGAAGCGGGCTGGCTCGACCCGTGTCGGGAAATTAGACTGCCCGCCCCAACTCCAAACTACTTCTATAGACAGTTCCATGACCCCTCCCAAAGCGGCCGACAAGAAAGTCTTGATCGCCAACGGCCAAGGTTTCTGGGGCGACTCGATTCTCGGCCCTGTGCGCCTGGTGAATGAAGGTCCCCTCGACTACCTAACTCTCGACTACCTCGCGGAAGTCACAATGAGCATCATGCAGAAGCTCAAGACTCGCAAACCCGAAATGGGCTACGCGACTGACTTCGTGAAACTCATCGAACGCGTGCTACCGCAGCTCGTTGAGAAGAACATCAAGGTCGTGGCGAACGCGGGCGGCGTCAACCCCCTCGCTTGCAAGGACGCCGTGCTCGAAGTGATTCGCAAGCAAGGCTACACCGGCATCAAAGTCGCCGTTGTCGAAGGCGACGACATCCTGGATCAGATCGACGATCTGATGGCCAAGGGCGAAGAGTTCAAGAACATGGACACTGGTGAGCCGCTCTCCGCCGTCCGTGATTCGGTCACGAGCGCCAACATCTATCTAGGTGCACTGCCCATCGCAGAAGCCTTGGATCAAGGAGCGCAAATCGTAATCACCGGACGCGGTACTGATCCGGGTCTTGTGATTGGTCCACTCATTCACGAGTTTGGTTGGAGTGCCGACGATTACGACAAGATTGCTGCAGGCACAGTCGCCGGACACATTGTTGAGTGTGGCGCGCAATGTACCGGCGGTAACTACACCGACTGGCGTGAAGTTCCCGACATGGCGCGCATCGGCTATCCGATTATTGAAGCCTACCCCGATGGTAGTTTCGTAGTCACCAAACACGAGCGCACAGGTGGACTAGTCACCGTGGCTTCGGTCACCCACCAACTCGCCTACGAAATGGGCGATCCAGCTAACTACATCACGCCCGATGGAGTGGCTGACTTCACAAGCTTCAACTTGGAGCAAGAAGGCCCAGATCGTGTGCGTGTTAGCGGCGTCAAGGGTGGCCCGCCGACGCCGACCTACAAGGTCTCGATGAGCTATCAAGACGGTTGGAAATCCGTTGGACAACTCACCGTCTCCGGCCCCGATGCTTTGGAAAAGGCCAAACTGTGCGCGCAAATCGTGTGGCAGCGCTTGGCCTTCGACGGCTACAACTACAGCGCTGAAGAACGTATGGTCGAGTACGTCGGCGCAAACGTTTGCCACGAGGGAATCGATCTCGGAGAGACGGGTGAAGCCAGCGAGATCCTCCTGCGCATGGGCGTAAAAGGCCCTGAGAGAGCCAAAGTAGACCGTTTCGGTCCGGAGCTTGTCCCGCTCGTAACCAGCGGCCCGCCAGGCGTCACAGGCTTTGCCGGTGGGCGTCCGAAGGCCACTGAAATCATCGGCTACTGGCCCGCCTTGCTTAGCAAGGAACTCGTATCAACCAGCGTCACCGTCTTTTCCAGCTAAGGAGCCAAATATGCCCCTCGTTTCATTATCAACCATCGCCTACGCCCGTTCGGGTGACAAGGGCGAAGGATCCAACGTCGGCATCATCGCGCGCAGCGAAGAGGCCTATGTCTTCCTTAAAGCAACGCTAACACCCGATGTCATTCGCAACCACATGAGTTCGATTAACTTAGGTCGTGTCAAGCGCTACGATGCGGACAACATGCTTGTCCTAAACTTCCTGCTGGAAGACAGCCTTGGCGGCGGCGGCTCCGCTTCCTTAAAGACTGACGCCCAAGGCAAGACCCATGGTTTAGGTGTCTTACGCTTGAAGATGAACGTACCAGACGAAGTCATCGACTCAGTCGCAACCGCCACCAAATAGCAACATGGATCTGGTGCTAGAGATAAAGGAGAAGGCGCGTCGACTAGACAAGCGAATCATTCTGCCGGAATCTCAAGACTCGCGCGTTTGCGCAGCTGCCGCGACGATGGTCGCTGAAGGACTCTGCCAACCAGTCCTGATCGACTCCGGTCAAATGGCCGCCGTCCCCCATGGAGTCGAAGTCATTCGTCCGTCAAACGACAGGCGCTTAGAGATCTTCGCCGAGCAGTTGTTCGAGATGCGCAAGCACCGTGGGATGACAATGGAGAAAGCCCTCGACCACGTTGCCGATCCACTTTTCTTCAGCGCCTTCCTCCTGCGCTCTGGAGATTGCGATGGAGCTGTTGCCGGTAGCGAATCAGCAACGGCAAGTGTCCTACGTGCTGCAATCCAAGGGGTCGGCTTGGCACGTGGGATCAAGACGGTCTCCTCATGTTTCTTGATGATCATGAAGGATCAAGCGCTGACCTACGCTGATTGCGGAGTGGTCCCCGACCCCACTGCCGAACAACTCGCCGACATTGCGCTAGCCTCGGCTGAGAGCCATCGACGGCTAACTGGCCAAACTCCGCGGGTTGCGCTGCTATCCTTTTCGACGAAGGGATCTGCTCTACATGCGAAAGTCGACAAGGTCATCCGCGCAGGAGAAATCCTCACTGAACGGGCGCCAAACCTATGTTTTGACGCGGAATTACAGGTCGACGCTGCTCTTGTCCCGCTCGTCGCTGAGAAGAAGGCGCCACGCTCGCCTCTAGCGGGTCGCGCCAACGTGCTGGTTTTTCCAGATCTCGACTCTGGCAACATCGCCTACAAATTGACCCAACGATTGGCTGGCGCGCTAGCTCTCGGCCCGCTGGTTCAAGGCCTCGATAAGCCCTTCATGGATCTCAGCCGAGGCTGCACTCCCGAAGACATTGTCAACGTGGCAGCAATTGCCTCGGTACTTTCCGACTGAACACGATGAAAACGCTTCAGATCATCAGCGTCCTTGCGCTTGTCTCCCTTCAAAGCTGCTCGATGTTTGGAAACACCAAAGTCGAGGTGACCCACGAACTGACCGAGTTTGATAGCGGCATCAAAATTCGCGAAATCGTCGCCGGCGATGGTCTATCTGCGAGCTTCGGCCAACACATTGTGATCGACTACATTGGATACCTCTCCGACGGATCCACATTCGATTCGAGTATCGACCGCGGCGTCCCCTTGGACTTTACTCTCGGCGAAGCGCCCCTCGCTGGCTGGAACGAGGGCATCAACGGAATGCAGATAGGTGGACAGCGACACATCTCGATTCCTTCCAATCTCGCTTATGGCGAAGCGGGAATCGAGGGATTGATTCCGCCCAGTGAGCCGCTCGTCTTCGAGGTTTGGTTGCTCGAAATCCAGGACTAACCAGAAAGCTCCCTTCTGAACACAGAAGAGGCGCCCCGCGAAATGCGGCGCGCCTCTTCTTTGCGTTAGAGCCAAAGCGTTGCCGCTCTAACCCATGGGCATATGAGAACTAGTTCTCGACTGCTTCGCCCGTGACGGGGCAGACCTGAGCGCCTTCTGAGCACTCTGCCTTAGCAGCGCCGTCGCATTCGGCCTCGGCTGCACTGTCGCAAGCGGTCTCGCATGCGGTCTCGCATGCGGTCTCGCAAGCGGCTTCGGGCGCTGCGGCTGTTGAGGGGTCAGAAACTTGGTTGTTCTCGGAGTTCTTGCAGCCGACAGCGAGAGTGACGAGGGCGAAGCCCAGGATGAGGTTTTTCATTGGTCTGTTTGTTCTATTCTATTAAGTGGAGCCGCGCTGAGGCGACGGTCGCAGTCATTCGAAGCATGGTGTACGCACCAAGTTCGTCTGCGTTAGATTAGCGGCAACATCGGTTATCTGGCACCGATCCTGGCCCAAATTCCACTCAATGAATCATCGATATCCTATTCCTGAGGTCGACCTGCATGGGCAGCGGCCCGAAAATGCCCTGCGTCGGCTGGCTCAGGCTCTGCACACGACCCGAGTGCAAGGAGGCAAGAAACTGCTTGTAATAACGGGCAAGGGCTTCGGAAATCGCCTCCAGCAGCCGATTTTGCGCTCAAAGGTCGAGAGCTGGCTGCAGGGGCCAGAGGGGAGGCGCGCCGGAGTCAGCGGATTTCAGCGAGTCGCTGAAGGGGGCGCGCTGGAGGTCAAACTCTTGTAAGCTGCGCCGCGAATTGCCCAGGGCACGCCATTCTTCCCAACCGCTCCATCCAGAGATATCACTTGAAACGCCTTTTTTTTCCCCTGCTGCTTCTCCTCGCCCTGTGCTCCTGCCGTACGACTTCGGACAGTCTGAAGAACATGTACTCAAACAGCCTGAGCGACCGGCTAGGCGAGGGCAGCTTTTCAACATTGAAGTCCAGGTACGTCGAGCGCCAGGAAGAGCGATTCGTATTGGTCCGAGGCTACATCGAGAATGGTGCGCTCATCACTGCAGACGATTACATATACGCGGGCGCCATTCTCTCCACTTCGCCGTTTGAAAGCGACTTAGTAGCGGCTATGGCAAGCGGACTCACCGCCGCAGAGATGGGCCTCGACCTTGGCTTCCGGATCGCCGCCGAGTCCACCGACCGCTTCCGCATGTTGCGCGGGGAACCGCAACGCTACGGGACGCAGTACTACTACGTCGAGGTGTTAAAGCAATGGCGAGTCTACCCGGTGGATCCCGACACGACTGACGCGGAACGCGCAGCCATGGGCGTGGAGTCATTGGCGATTATGAAGGATCGTGTGGCGCTCTTGAACGAAGAGGTGCGCTAGCTTGGAGCGCATCTTAGAGCCGGAGGCGATGGACACGGCCGAAGAGGCAGAAGGCTATGACTCGATGGACCATAAGGTCCCCAATGCCAACTTCGTTTCGCGACTATTTGAGCTGGGTGCAAAGGGTCGCATGCTTGACCTCGGCACGGGACCAGCGCACATGCCAATCATGATTTGTGGGCTACGCGAAGAGGTCACTGTCGTTGGGCTTGACCTGGCGGAAAACATGTTGCGTTTGGCTGCAACCAACGTCGAGCGCAGCGGATTCGGTGAGCGCATCGAACTAGTGCTTGGCGATGCCAAAGATGTTGAACTCGAATCGCAAAGCTTCGACGCCGTCTTCTCAAACACAATCCTGCACCACATCCCGGATCCGCGCCCCTTCTTGCGCGAAGCTCTTCGCCTGTTGAAGCCCGGCGGAGTTCTGTTTATCCGTGACTTGTATCGTCCTGAATCTGTCGAACGTATTGACGAGTTGGTTGAGATGCACTCGGGCGATGCAAATGACTATCAACGAGCCTTGTTCGGGGCCAGCCTGAACGCCGCCTTCACCCAGAATGAACTGCGTGGAATCGCGGACGAGTGCGGGCTACAGCACGCTGAAATCGTGATCGATAGCGATCGGCATATGTCGTTGCAGATACGCGCCATGGCTTGAGCCGCGCCACGCGCTGCTTCGTTGGAATACGGTAAGGGGCCGAGGACGAACGGTCCAAGCGCTACACTACGCGCCCTAAACCGTCACTCCTCCAGGAGCACCTATGATCCCCTTCTCCTTGGAACTGCTCGGCGCCTTCGGCCTAGCAATCTCCACCCCTGGTTCGAACTGCGCGCCGGAAGTGCAAGCTAACGCAGCCATCGTGGCCGCGGCGCGTTCGCTTTCCAGCTCTCATTCGGGCCATGTCGAGCACTTCAGTCTCGGCTTTTCACGCATCGGTCGTGAAGTCGTTGGACTGCGCCTAGGCACAAGCAAGCAAGTCGCAAGTCCTGCGATTCTACTCGTCGCTGGGCTTGATGGCGCGCGCGCCTACACTAGTTCGATGGCCCTTGATCACGCTACACAACTGGCGCAGGGTTACGGTAGCAACGATGCGATCACCGAATTACTCGACACTACGACGATCTACATCATCCCGCGCCTGGATGCTGACGCTTGCGAAGCGCGCTTCCTTGCACCGCTCGCTGAACACAGCGCCAGCGGTTTCGGAATCGACAATGATCGTGATGGCCGCATGGGCGAGGATGGTCCAAGCGATGTCAACCTAGACGGCTACATCACCTGGATGCGCCAACTCGATCCCGAGGGAACATGGATCGAAGATCCCACCGATGCCCGCGCAATGATCGAGGCGGATACGAAAAAAGGTGAGCGCGGCAAGTGGAAGCTGCTCGGCGAAGGGCTCGACTCGGACAACGATGAAGAGGTCGGCGAGGACCCGCTAGTCGACGCGGTGCTCAACCGTAATTTCCCCCGTAACTGGACAGAACACAATGCTGCGGCCGGACGTTATCCGACGGACGAACCCACGGCATTGGCGATGATCGAATTCCTCTTGGATCACCGCGACATTGCACTTGTGCTGACTTACGGCGATGAAGGCAACCTAGTCAAGAAGCCCGCTAGCCAAAAGGACAGCGGCGCATCCGGCGGAAGTGTGAAGACGGGTGTCTACGAGAAGGACTTGGACTTCTACGAAGAGATCGGCAGTCGTTATCGCGAGATCACTTCCACTAAGACAGAGGGTCTGGAGGAGCAACCAGGCTCCTTCCAGGGCTTCGTCTATCACCACCGTGGGTTGATTTGCCTAAACATCGATCCGTGGTCTATTCCGCTTGATTCGAAAATGGATGCTGCGGAAGACGCGGAGCAAGGCGAGGGCGCGGATAAAGAGGGAGAAGAGGGAGAAGAAAAGAAGAGCGATGAAGCCAAACCTAGCGACGATGCCAAACGCTTGATCTGGCTCGACCTGAACAAGGACAACGGGTTCCTTCCCTGGACTAAATTCGATCATCCTCAACTTGGCCAGCTAGATATTGGTGGATTCCTGCCCTACGCCAAAGTTGAGCCGCCGACGGAGCAACTCGCCAAATTGAGCCAAAAGCACTTCGAGTTCCTGCTCACGCTTGGTGCTTACCTGCCGCGTGTCGAGCTTGTCGAGGTCGAAGGCACCGACCTCGGGGGTGGCTTGGTAGAAATCACCGCGACACTTGAGAACGCCGCGTTCTTCCCGCAACACACGCGCGCTGCCGAACGCTCACGAACAATTCGGCCCGCACGAGTAGGCCTAGCCCTTCCCAAAGACGCGGAGATCGTCGCTGGCTCGGCCCAAACCCTTGTCAGTAGTTTGAGAGGCTCAGGTGGTCGCAAGGACCTCCGTTGGCTGGTCTCTGGTTTAAACGAAGGGTCCGAAATTTACATCAACGTCAACACGGACAACGCCGGAACGGCGTCCGCCAAAGTGGAGGTCAAGTAATGCTTTCAACTCTCACGCTACTTCCCCTTCTGCTCCCGACCCTGAACTGCACGCCTCAAGATGGCTTCGATGGCAACCCGCTCAAGCGTCCGGCACAAGTCGAAATTCACTGGAACCGTCTGTACGACTACGACGAACTCTACGCCCACTTCGATGCGATCCAGGCCGCCTGGCCCGACCTCGTCAGCGTAGAGGTCATCGGTCACAGCATCCAAGGCCGCGAGCTGCGTGTCTACACCATCAATAATCCCGCAACCGGCGCACACTCCGATAAGCCCGCGATGTGGATTGATGCCAACGTACACGGCAACGAAGTGCAAGGCGGCGAAGCCGTGCTGTACTTCGCCTGGTACCTGATGGAGAACTACGGTTCAAACGAGCGCATCACCGAGCTTGTCGACCGCTCCTCCTTCTACCTATTGCCGATGGTAAACCCGGACGGCCGCTACAACTGGTTCAATGAGGCGCACACGCCGCATTCATCGCGCACGGGCTATAAGCCTACCGATAACGACCGTGATGGGTTCTTCGACGAGGATGACAACGACGACCTCAATGGCGATGGGCACATCACGATGATGCGCAAGTACTTGCCGGGCGAAGGAACCCACCGTCAAGACCCGGAAGATTCGCGCATCCTAGAACGC
Organism: Planctomycetota bacterium; assembly: GCA_047639675.1. Taxonomy (GTDB): domain Bacteria; phylum Planctomycetota; class UBA1135; order UBA1135; genus JABACD01. The sequence continues at coordinate 29,539 of JBLIOI010000022.1, forward strand.
GTCCCGACCAACGATAAGGGTTTGCGCGGTGACTGGGTCATGCTCGGCTACGAAGGCATCGACAACGATGGCGACGGGCGCGTCAACGAGGACGGCGAAGGTGGCTACGACATGAACCGCTCTTGGCCAGCTATGTGGCGGCCCGGTCATACGCAACGTGGAGCGGGTCCCTATCCGCTTTGTTGGCCAGAGGCTCGCTGCATCGCGAACTTCCTCTACGACCATGACAATGTCGCGGCGGTGCAGTCCTTTCACAACGCAGGCGGAATGATTCTGCGCGGCCCTGGTGGCGAGGAGTTTGGTAGCTATGCACGCTCCGACCTACGCGCCTTTGACCGACTCGGCAAGGATGGGGAACGTATGCTCCCGTTCTACAACTACATGGTGATTTGGAAGGACCTCTACTCGGTCTACGGAGGCTTCGCGACCTGGACCTACGAAGGGCTTGGAATCATCTCTTTCACCAACGAGCTTTGGACGAGGGCGCGCGAGTTCCCCGACGTTGAGGGTCGCGCCAGTCAAGCTGACAGCATGTTCTTCAACGACAACCTGCTCTCCGGGGGCGGATTCATCGATTGGCAAGCGGCCAATCACCCGGTCTACGGTGAGATTGAAATCGGCGGTTATCGCAAGGACGTGGGCCGCGTTCCACCGACCTTCTTGATCGAGGAAATGGTGCACCGTAATGCGCTCTTCTGTATCAAGCACGCAGAAGCGATGCCCGAAGTCGAGATTGAGTCTGTGCAGGTTTTGGAGATGAAGGGCGACGTGCTTGCCGTCGACGTAATCTTCCGTAACACACGCACCATCCCGACGCGTACCGGTCACGCCGCCAATGAACTCATCGGGGCGCCCGACGTATTCACTCTCAGTGGTGACGGGGTCGAAGTTCTCTCCAGTGGCATTCGGCAAGATCGTTGGAACCCAGAACGCATCACCTTGACGGAGCATAACCCCGCAGAGATTCAGTCTGAATCCGGCATCGAGGGCTTGAGTATGAAGCGCGTACGCTGGTTCGTTCGAGGCAGCGGCGAGGTGCACGTCAGTTGGACGGGCGAGAAGGGCATCAACGTTTCCACGACGATCGAACTGCCCTAGAGAAGGGTCATTGAAACTGTGTCCGGCGCGCGAGCGCCGGTCACAGGTTCACCGACCAAACGAAATGCACTGAAAGGTCGGAGCCCGTAGCGGCGACCAAGTCCTCGTGCATCGACAGCATGAAGCGCCCGCCAATGCTGGCATCCCAGGCGAATCCCCAGCCAAGGTCGAAGACCTCGCGGTTGACCTCTTCCAGCTCAACCGAGTGCAACATGCGCGAGGTCCAAACAGTTGAAACGATGATGGATAAGACGTCGTTCCAGCGATACTCACCGCCGAGGTCGAGAGCTAACATCGGGTCGTAGTGATGATCCCCCGCGGCGCTCTTCATCTTGTCCGATTGTCCCGGAAAGACCCAATCAAAGCCGCCGATGACCGTCCAACGCCCAAGCGACTTCTCGGCAATCACGCCGGCGCCAAAGTCCCAAGCTCCGTTTCCGAAACCATCACTCTCGGAACCCGTGGGAATCTCAAGGCCGAAGCGAGCTGCCACAGCGGGCGCCCCTTCTGACTCATCTGCAAATTGCCAGGTCAGAAAGATCGGGATGTCTTGCACCTGTAAGGAGTTGCCTTCCAAGCTGTAGAGCTCATCGCCATTCGAGACCACGTGCATGTCAAACTCGTCGTCGGGATAGGTTTCGCGGGCACCGCTCGGCAAATTGAACAACTCATGAAAGTCCTCGATAAAGCTGTCTAGCCCTCCAGATCCCGCCCATAGGAACGGAAGCTCGACCTCAAGGTCGAGTGATTCGCTCACCCCGTGACGCGCACGGAGCGTAGTCCGAACGGTCTCTCCGTCAAACGCAACGGACTCCGTTGGGCTGGCGTCCCCGAAGCGATTGATTTCTTCGATACTGGACCAGGCGACGTTTACCGCACCGCCCCACTCGCCTTTTTCTATTGTCTTCGCGCTCCTCGGGCGGAAGGCCATAAGGGTCAACGCCATCGGCTGTTGATTGCGAGTGGCGAAGGGGCCGCGAACGATTCCAGCAGGTTCGTCGGTCGGCAATAGACTCGCGCAACTCGCGAGAAAACAAATAGCGGCGAAAGGTAAGATCAGTCGATGGCTCATGCGCACTATTCAACTGTGTGCGGGTCCCCGGTCAAGTCGCCAGAGCAGTCTCAACGAATTTCGAACGAAGAGAATCCCTCAACGGCACACTCCTCGGAGTCCACACCCGAGACCTGTGCCCGCGGCGGGCCGACAGAAAGCCAAGCAATGAATTCGTCCAAGGCAGTCGGATCGCCTTCCACTTGAAACTCGACGCTTCCCGCTGGGAGGTTCCGCACCCAGCCCCTCAACTGCAATTGCGTCGCTTCTTGCCGAGTATAGAAACGGAACGCCACCGACTGGACACGACCCGAAATCACGCCCTTTCTCGCTGCTACTTGGGCCTTGCGCCCCCACATCAGGCCACCGGCCGCATCCCGGAATGCATGGCGAATGAAAAGGGCAAGGAGGCGATCACTTCGCCCTCGAGATCAAATAACTGTTCAATACGGTTCTCGGTTCCTTCGCCAGGAAAGCTCTCGCGAACCAAATCGACGAAGAGTTCATTGTGGCCCAGCTCACAGGGAATCAAGTCGCGGTACAACCCTGCGACCTCAGGGTCCAACAAGTGATCCGCCAACAGAATGAATCGTTCGCACGAGCGCGCCTCGATCAATGCCGCCACGATCAAGCGATCTAGAAAGGGATCTCGACGGGTCTTCGCCGAACCTTTGAGGAGCGCCTCCGCGTAGGGATTGCTCTTCAAAGGGTGCAATTGGCCGCCACGCGAGTAGAGCAACTTCACAACACGCTCAAAGTGCTCGAGTTCTTCGGCTGCCACTTTGGAAAGCTCGATCACGAGCTTGGGCTGATCTGTGTTCTTGAGCAGCCAAGCCTGCGCGGTTGCGGCCGCTTTCAACTCATTGTGCGCATGATCGCTGAGGAGCTCGAACAAGCCGCCGTCTTCGATACACTTCACCCACTCCGGTGATGTCGTACCGCGTAGAAGCGGATAGCTCACGAGTCCTTCTGCTTGCGTTTGGCTGGCACCCAAAGGATGTCATCCTTGCCGCCATTATTCAGTACACGGGATAGAACGAACATCAAGTCCGAAAGGCGGTTCAAGTACCGCAAGACTTCGACGTTGACGCGCTCTGCTTCAGCGGAATCCGCGAGCAGCGCATTCACGTGACGTTCCGCCCGACGGCACACCGTTCGCCCCAAGTGCATCCAAGCCGCCGCTTGAGATCCACCGGGCAAGATGAACGAGGTCAAAGCCGTCAAACCTTCGTTGACCTCATCGATCCAATCCTCGAGTTGTTTGGTGTACGCACTGTCTAGGCGCGAACCATCCGCTTGCGCTCCGGGCCTACAGAGATCCGAACCAACGTCAAAGAGATCGTTCTGAATGCTCTGGATCCATGCGCCGTAGGGCTCCGGGACTCCACCAGCGAGTGCCAAACCAAGGACGCTCGACAATTCGTCCGTTGTGCCGTAAGCGGCAATACGCTCGTGGTGTTTCTGTACGCGAGTGCCGTCGCCAAGCCCGGTAGTACCGTCGTCACCGGAGCGTGTGTAGATCTTGTTCAGGTGAATCATTACTTATCCTTTTTCTTGCGCGAGCGCGGGCTCGCTTCGATTCCAAAGTCACTGGGTATTTTCTCGCTGCCCAAGGCGCGAGCCATCATGTGCCAAGAGCGAGCGTCACTGGTCGTCAAGCGCGCGTTGTTAAAGACGCGATCGATCGACAGCGAAATCACCCGCGCTGCCTCTTCCGAACGCGCCACCTTCTGAGAGAAGACGTATTTCAAGTTCTCGCGCAAGTAGGCGCGTTCTTCCCCCGAGAGGTTCACTCCACCGGGTTCTGGCTGAAAGACTTCCTCTCCATCAAAGAGGCTTTGAAGCACAACGCCGACACTCACGGCCAAGTTGATCGAAGTGTGTTCGCGCGCCGTTCGAATGTGAATCAACTCCTGGCACTGCTCGGCTTCGTCAATTGCAAGGCCGCTGGATTCCGCTCCGAAGACCAAAGCCACACGGTCATCCGCGCCCGAGCAGGCTTCGCGCAGGCGCCCCGCCACGGAACCGAACTCTTCACGCACCAGGTTGTCGCGTACTCGCGCGGTGAATCCCACAGCCCAAGTGCAGCCCACCAGAGCTTCGTCAAGACTATCCACCACTCGCAGTTTGTTCTCAATGTCCGAGACGCCATGAGACATCTGTTCGAAATCCGGGTGCACAAGAATTCCAGGGCGCTCCGGCGCCACTAGGACGAGCTCGCAGGGCCCAAAATTGTCGCAAATACGCAAAGCCATTCCGACATTGCGGGGCCCAGAAGGGCGAACAAGGATCACTCGTTTCATTCGTTATCGCTGAGTTGGCTCAGGTACTCGTACTCAGCCGGGGTAAGACCCGGATTGGACCCGGAAGCGGGCAAATCATCAAGTAGCACTATCGACAATTGGGGTTCAAAGAGATGCTTGCCGGCGCCAACCAAGTCCGGATCGAGCCAGACTCCCGAGGAAATCCCCAACTCCCGAGTGTCAGGATTCCCGAAGATCCTCTTCAAGTAACGGATCCGCGTATTCACGATACGTTTGCCGTCGACCCTCAAGACGAGCCCCAAGCGTGATGATGGCGAACGTGGTGGAAGTTCAAACTCCATGTACCCGCTACCCCTCAGCCAGACTGCACCCGGACGGAATTCGTGGGGCGTGATCCCTCCCGACTCCACCTTGATTCCATTCGCGAACTCGAGATCCGCCGGAAACAGTTCAACCAGGAGTTCGATACGTTGATTGGGTTTGGTGCTGAACTTCCCGCTCATACGGCGACCTCCGATCGATTGCAAATCGAGCAAGGGCCCTGTTAACGTGTTCTTCGGCCAGTCCTCTGACTTGGGGGCCAAAAGGAAGGGCACGTCCGCTTGTTCGAAATTTTGCCCGCCGATCGCCATCCACTCGAATGACAAGCCAAAGAGCTCGGTATGCTCAAGACGCAGAGTGAATGCTCCGCTGTTGCCAATTAGATTCAGGGAATCGAACTCGCCGGCTGAGAGTTCGAACTCGCCTCGCTCGGAATGCTCTTTGTCGCCAACTTCCGCAAGGGCTCCGTCTGAAGTCTTGAGCGTCACCTTAAGTCCGTCAAAGCGCGGCTTGGTCAATTTGACGTTGACCGCTCGGGTACGAGGGGTGTTCGCCCCCGCAATCCGGCTCTTACGCGCGGCTGTCCATCCGTCAAGAATACTGGAACTCCCCCAGCGAACGAAAGGGACCTCTTCCGAGTCGCCGGGACTCCCAGCAACGATAAGCGTTGCCTTTGCCGTTCGTCCCGATTTCACTAGTGCGGCACGCAAGGCTCCCAACTCAACGTCGAGCGCTCCCAATCGTGCAGCGTATATGGCTCCCTGCATGGCAGCCTTGCGCGGGTCGTCCGCGCGCCTGAGCAGCACGCTACTCAAACGACTGGCAAGGCTCTGCTCCGAGTCCTTATCGGCAAAGGCTTCGTCGATCACGCCACCGGTACCACGCCACTCGGACAGAAAGGCAGCGAGTAGTTCCTCGGACGGTTCGACGTTTCCCTTGCCGCGCCCACGCAAATCGCCGAAGTGCATCACGGCGAAGACATCAGCTTCAGAGGCAAGCGCCTTCGCAAGCGAGGGCTGCAATGCACTCGCCACATCACGGGCCGCGCGCACGCGACCGGGATGATCCAACGCTGGAGCAAACCACTCATCAAAGCCGCGACTCAACCCGCAGATGGTGAAATGGCCTTGGGAAACCGAAGCAAGTGTTCGCCAACCCTGTTTCTGCAAGCCCTCGGCAAGAGTTTCTTGATCGGCGCTCAAGCGGCTCGCGCCGAGTTCCCGCACCGAGCGCAGGCCATGTTTCTCGGGTGCGGCTCCGGTCAGCAAGGAAGCAAAGGCCGCGCTGCTCGATTGGCTTTGAGGAAAGACACGTTCTGCAGACGCGGCTTCCTGACTGATAGCGCTCAATACAGGCGTTGAATCATACGCTGCGCCGTAGGCGTGGAGTTCGTCCAGGTCGACACCGTCCCAAACGCACACAAGCACGGTTTGTGCGTCCGAAACCGGGGGCTCAAAACAGCCCGTGAGTGCAATCGCAACGAGCCCAGCAGAAAGTACGACTCGCATTCTCATTTAGCTGCCCTCAAGGCGGCGAGTTGATCCGGTGCGGGATTACCACCGGAGAGGACCGTAGCAACGCGCAAGGGGTTCTTCGCTGTTCGGCCATCAAGAAGATCCTCGGGCAAAGCACCACTGAAAACAAACGCTGTCGCCGCAGCTCCCGCGGGCTCAACAATTTCACCGCTTAGCACCAGCCTTTCTTGCGCAGCGAAAATCACATCGTCATTGAGAGTGAACATGCCATCGAGAGTCTTCTTGCAGATGGCCACGTTGATTTGGCCGGACTCAAGTGGGCACAGTCCTTGAACTTCCGTGGTGATATTAGGAACCGGCACAGGTTCTCCACGTTCCAGCCCGAGCGTCATCGAGGGCGCGCCGCATGGTTCGACGCCAAATATGCGAACAGAACTTCCCAATGCGCGCCGGAGAGCCAGAGAGCTCCCAGAAATCAAGCCGCCGCCCCCAACCGGGATCACGACGACTTCTACTTCAGGCCAGTCTTCTGCAATCTCCAGTCCTACCGTACCGGCGCCCTGCACCGTGCGCTCCGAGTCGTAGGGGTGAATCAATAGCGCGCCAGCCTCCACTCGAGCGCGGCAGATGGCTTCCGCTTCGGCGCGATCTTCTCCAAGCAGGACCTCCGCACCAAGTTCGCGACAAGCGGCGATTTTGTTGGGGAAGGCATCGGCGGGCATCACGATCGTAGCCTTAACGCCTGCGCGTTTCGCCGCCCAGGCCAGAGCTCGGCCGTGGTTGCCCGAACTTGTGGCGATCACGCCCTGATCACGCTCTGCTTGCGAAAGCTGATCGACTTGATTCCATGCGCCACGACATTTGAATGAGCCGGTCTCTTGCCGGTTCTCAAGCTTGCAGCGTAATTCAATGCGCTCATCGCCACTGGGAAAAGGGGCCAAGTCCGTGCGCTTGACAATCCCTTTGATACGGCGAGCCGCTGCTTCGATATCGATGTGGTCGAACATCCGCCCAGCTTAGTCAGTGCACCCCTTTCGTGCTGCCGAATAGCTCGGGCAATGGAACTTCCGGTGCGATCCATTCGGGTAGGCCGGCCAAGCCCCACCTAAGAGTGGGTAGATCCACCATAGAAATGGTGCCCTTGGTCTCAAACTCACCGACGCGCGCCACGCGCTCCTCGGTCTCAATCCGGACGCCGCGCCAGTTATCGACGCGCTTCCACATCATGATGTACATGAGCATCCCCGACGAATGCTCGAAGGGAATTTGGTGAAAGTCTAATTCATAGGGAACCCCAGGACCGAAGGCCCTGCGGCTTGACTTGCAGAAACTCTTCAGCACTTCGACAAAGCCTTGCCTACTCTCGGCGAGGACGATCCGACCATTGAGAGTGACCGGATTCATTCCCTCGCTGATAAAGAAGCTCGCTAGAACGGGGTGATCGTGCCCTGGCGACTTGAGCGGTTCCGCCTGCTCAGCAGCTGTCAACTCGCGCATAGCGACAACCGGAGTCACAAAGCCGTGGCGGTCTAGAATGTTCAAGTCGCTGGCGAAACCAGCTGCACCGATCGCACTCATTACAACGGATGCGTTGGGCTCAAGCAGTTCATCCATCACCAACCCACGTATCTTCCAGAGGATCGCATTCTCGCGCATCACCTGCCAAATTTCATACTCTGAACGCACGCTGGGCGTACGCCTGCGGAAGTGCATGGAGTCTCGAACGGAGGTCGGAAATAAGAAAACGTTCCAGCCGGGGAGTAGCGCCAGCGCCAGGCAAGTAACACCACAGGCAATCGCCCCCACTCGTGCGCGAGACCCGGCTTCCCACAAATCTTGAAGCATCCAAGCCCAGAGCAAAGCGATGAACGGCAAGCCAGGAACCAAGAAGCGACCAAAAGCCATGAAGTCGCCGCTGACAAGAACCGCTAGGCAAGCGAACCCGATCGGCATCAAGGCAACGGGCATGGCGTAGGCTCGGCGCTTGGCGCGCAAGGAGAAGAGCAGTCCCGGCACTAAGACAAGCATCCAAAGCGATTCCAGATATTGCGTTCCGACGTACTGCATCCCGCGCAACAGGCGGTCACCACTGAAGCCCATTTTCGAGTGCACCGTCGTCGCGAAGGCGTGGCCGTAGTACTGGTACTTCCAAAAGAACCAGGCGCCGTAGCCGAGAAGCAAAATCACGGAGTAGCGCAGAAGCTCTCGTTTGAAAGGCTGTCCACGCATGTGTCGGGCGTACACCGTGAGCGGAATTAGGACCACAGTCCAATACACGCCCTCGACACGCATCAATGCAACGAGCACCGCAAGCAAGCCTGCAAGCGCGCCAGCTGCTCCATTTTCGCGCAGGATCAGACGTTCAAAGGTCAAGAATACGAGCAGCGTGTACGCCATCGTCTCTAGCCCTGAGGATGACCACACGGCAAATGGGGCCGCGAGCGCCAAGGTCAGAGTACCAAGGCAAGCCACTGTCAGTGACGCGCCGTAGCGCTTTCGAACAAGATAGAAAAGCAGGCCAAGCAGAACGCTACCACACACGAAGCTGATCATCGGAATCCACAGCTCGATCGATAAGCCAAGCCTGTGCATCACGGTACCGATCGCCACCAACAAGAAATTGCTGTAGCCCTCCTCCGGCGGCCCATCAAAATAGTTGTAGCGCAATCCCTGACCATCCGCCCAATTGCGCATGAATCGAAAGCTGATGTACGCATCGTCAGACACAAACCAAAAGCGCCTGACCAAAGCCGCGTAGGGCAACCAGATCAGAACTAGAAGTAGTCGTTCAATCCAAGCGGAGGAATTCTTGGTGCTTGTTTCCATCTTCAATCTCTATTCATCATCGCCAGCGTAGCCGAGAGCATTGAGCGCATCGAGCTGGTCTTTCGAAGTCGTCATCTCTCCGCCGAAGGGTGCCGCACTCTCCCGCCAATAGCGTAGAGCGCCGTCCAACTCGACACGAATTTCTTCATCAAACTTGCGCCCCTTGACCAATAGGTTGGTTTCTTCGCGCGGATCACTCTTCAAGTCGTAAAGGCGAAACTTCTTGTCGGGGAAACGCGCCATGTACTTGAAGCGCTCTGTTCGAATCGACTGAAACTTGCCTTGGTTCTTCCACACCGGGTCGGAGTTGAAGAGCGGAAGGTTAAAGGGCTTGGTCGCTTCGGTGAAGACCGGCGAGCGTTCGAGATTCTGCTCATCGAAGGCCAGCGAGAGGTCGATCCCCTCGACATCTTCAGGAACGGAAATCTCCAGCAACGAGAGTAAGGTCGGCAAAATGTCGATATTGGAGACGACAGCCTCCACGCGCTGGTTTGAGAAGCGGCCACCCGGAAAGTGCATGATGAGCGGAATGTGACTCTCGGAATCGTAAACCGACGCGCCGTGGTCGAAGGGCTTCGAGTGGTCATAAAGAGTCTCGCCATGGTCGGAGGTGATCACGATCAGCGTTTCATCGAACACTCCACGCTCACGCAATCCGTCAAATAGACGGCCCAAGTGATGATCAGTCCATGTCACTCCCGCTGCGTATTCGGCCGCCATCGAGCGAGCGTCGCCAAGTGTCGCCTCGTCTCCCACAAGCACACGTGACGCGAATCCATCCTCTGTGGCCTTGGCGCGCGGTCCCTGTTCTTTAGCAAGGCCCTGTTTGTTTAGAGCGCTGCGCACCAGCTTCAGATTGTCGATGGACGTATCGATGGTCTCATCGGCGCCCGAGTACATCCCCGCATAGGGCTCCGGAAAATCGTAGGGGGCATGTACGTCGTAGTAATGCAGGAAGAGGAAGAAGCGCTCGTCTTCTGGGCCCCCGTTATTGCTCACCCAGTCGAGTGCCAAGTCGGTGACTTCATTCGCCGGTCGTTGGTAGATGCCCTCACGCAAGCCCTCGGTCACCGTGAAGTTCGCATCGTACTCATCAAAGCCTTGGTGGAAATTCACGTCCGTGTCCAAAGGGGCCGCTCCAACGAACCCCACCGTGCGAAATCCATTAGCTCCCAACACCTCCGGTAGCATCTCGTTATCAGGATGCACAAAAAACCCGTTGCGCGGAACACCGTGGGTGTGAGGGTAAGTCCCGGTGAATAGCGAAGTATGCGAAGCCAGAGTCGTTGGTGCAGCGCTGATGCAATTGGTAAAGAGCACACCGTCTCTTGCCAATGCATCAATTGCCGGCGATTGGATGAACTCATGTCCGTAGCAACCCAAGTGGTCGGCCCGCAACGTGTCTAACGAGATCAAAAGCACGTTGCGGATAGCGCCGGAAGAATCGCCAGGAACATCGGCTCCTTCTTCTGTACAGCTAATGGATACGCCCAATAGGGTCGCGGCAAAAAGTAGCTTACTGGTCTTCATCATCACCGCCGATGTATCCGATCGCACGCAGAGCTTTTTCGAGTTCAGGATCACTCGCACCCGTAGCATCCTCCGGCGTAACCCCCTGGATAGATGCTGTATTCTCAAGATAAGCCGCAAGTAAGCGATCCGCAATATCCGCGTGGTCTGCGATTACATTCAGCTTCTCAGCGGGGTCAACACTCAGGTTGTAGAGTTCCATGCGATCCTGGTCCACATGTCCAACCAGCTTCCAAACGCCTTCGCGAACAGCATAGCGCTCGATGTCGCGCCAACTCGTTCCAATGAAAGCAGCAAGGTCAGCATCTGACTCGACGCCTTCCAATGTCTTGCGCAAACTACTCCCTTGGACCTCCGGCGGAGCCTCGAGCCCCGTGAGATCGAGGATCGTCGGCATCAGATCAACGTGCTGAGCGATACGTTGTGAATTGCGCCCAACAGCTCCATCCGGCAGGCGGACGATGAGCGGGATGTTTATGGACTCTTCGTAGACCTGATACCCATGCTTGACTGTGCCGTGATCGAGAAACTCTTCGCCGTGGTCTGCAGTGAAGATCACCAGAGTCCTCTCACGTAAACCACGTGCCTGAAGCGCGTCAAGCATCTTCCCCACCGCGCTATCCACCCAACGGATCTCTCCGTCGTACAGCGCTTCAAGAAACGGCAAGTCGCTACCAGAAAACTCTTGAATCATCTCTTCGTCAGCGAGCATCTTGCCGACTCGGCCTGTGAAAATGCGCTTCTTCTGCGTACTCAAGTTGCCCACGTATTCCTTTCGGAATTCAGCCGGCGGATCGTATGGACCGTGAGGATCGAGGAAGTGCATGTATAAGAAAAACGGCGCATCGCCTCCCTTGTCCAAAAAATCTGAGCCGATGCTCACCATCTCGTCCACGCCAGACTGATAGCCGGGGATCCCATGGAACTCGCCGAAGCCCTGATCAAATCCTGTCTTGGCCTGCACGTGGGGATTCTGTGAAACAGCTCCCGTTCGATAGCCCGCATCAGCAAGAACCTCCGCCAAGGTGGTTAGCGAATTTGAGAGCTGGTTATCCGTCCCCTCCTTCAACACCAAATGCTGCGGTGGATAGAGCGAGGTGAACATGGAAGCGATCGACGGCTTGGTCCACGGCGCTTGGCTGTACATCGATTCGAAGACGAGGGCTTCCCTTGCGAATTCATCGATACGCGGCGACGTCTCCACTTCGTAGCCATAGACCCCGAGATGATCCGCGCGCAGGGTATCTACGACGACCAACAAGACGTTGAGGGGAGATGAATGGCCGCCCTCGGGATTATTTATGCCGCAGGCGATTAGCCCAGCGCAGCCGAAAAGGCCGAGGATCCATCGCCGCTTCCGGCTGAGCTTCTGATCGTCAAGTCGTGTCATGGGTCGAGAAAAAAGAGGGCAACTACGCCCAACCTTCGGCGGGAATCATACTCGACAGGGAGCGCTCACACTGCGGATCCACTAACTTGTTCCCCGTGCAACTTCCCTTCACAGGACCCTGGCTGCTCGCGCCCATGGAAGGCGTGACCGAGCCTTGCTTTCGCGACCTGCTTCTCGAACGCAACCCCCCCAGCGAATTGGGCGGCGCCTTCACGGAATTCGTGCGCGTCGTGGACCACGTCATGTCCAGGCGAGTGCTCCGCGCACACCTGGGCCCTTTGCGCTTCAGCGCCCCCGTCGGCCTGCAATTGATGGGTGCTGACCTCGCGGCTCTCGAAGGAACAGCGGCGCGCAGCGCTGAAGTAGGTGTGCCAATCTTAGACATCAATTTCGGCTGCCCAGCGAAAGGGGCCCTTCGTGGTTGTGCCGGATCTGCTGTACTGCGCGACCCCGCTCTCCTGGAACGTATCGTCGCAACTTGCGTGCGTGGGGTGGGCGGCGCCATCCCAGTCTCCGCCAAGATTCGCGCGGGGGACAATGACGCTCTCCGCGTGGAAGAACTGGCGCGCGCCGCTGAGAGTGGCGGTGCTGATTTACTAACAGTTCACTGCCGGACGCGCGCTGAACACTATTGCGAAGAAGTCGATTGGTCACGAATCGCGCGTGCAGCAGCCTCCGTCGACATTCCGGTCTGCGGAAACGGCGGGGTGCTCACTCATTCCGACTTGGAACGCATGCGCAGAGAAACGGGCTGCGAGTACGTGATGATAGGCCGTGCCGCACTCGGCGACCCTTGGATTTTCTCTGGCGCCAAGGTGACGAAGACTGAAGCCGCGCGCTTCCTGCTCGACTATGGCGACCTACTACAGGAACGCTCGTCAATGACATCAAAGGGCAGAGCTGGTCGGATGAAGCAACTGCTACGCCATTGGACAGCTGCCAATTTGGTCGGCAACGAACGTCACAGCTGGTTGGCAGAGAGCGACCCCGACCGGCTATTCCAGCGCTTGGTCGAGGTCTCAGTTCAAGAAGAGTAGATCACTTAAGCATCCCGATCAGGCGTTCCACGCACTCCTCGACAAATTCTGGATCTTCGGCATGAGTGTTCCGCTCGACCACCTCAATGCACTCGGGAAGACAAGCTTTCAGAACTGTAAAGAACGCTGCGTCGCTTTGCGTGTCACGCAACGGACCATTCGGCTTGGCGTAACTTCCCGTGCCGTCCATCGGTAACATCATCACGGCCTTTTCCGTCGTGCTCTGAAGACGACGACCAATGTCCTCCGCTACTGACGAGAACTCCGCGGAGTTCAAGCGTGGAACAAAGACGACAGGGCTATGGAACACATAGGTGTGATCTTTCCAACGCTCGGGAACTTGATTGGCTTCGACAAGAATCCCTAGGTGCTCGGAACCGCCGGGGCAAAGAACCTGAGGAATCCCTAATCGGCCTGCGACAGTCAGACGATTGGGGCCGCCTGCGCGCAGTTCGTGAAAGACCTCGTCCGCAATTTCTCCCATGGCGTAGTCGAATACACCGCCGATCAAGCCGTCCTCCATCATCTCTTCCATCGCGCGCCCCCCGGAGCCAATCGCGTGGAAAATAATAACTTCATAACCGCGCTCTTCAAAGCACTTGAGCGCATGCATCGCGCCGCGGGTGAGAACGCCAAGGTTAGTCATTCCGATCAGAGGCTTATCTCCGTGGCTTTCTTCCAAGGTCACCTCCACCTGCGCCATGCCGACGCAAGCCCCGGCAGCGTTGGCGAGAATCTTACGCGTCACACGGTTGAGGCCGAGGATGTCGCCCACCGAGAACATCATCGTGATGTCTTTCGTGTCCACGTAAGAGGAGACGTCTCCGGATGCAGCTGTTGAAACAAGAACCTTGGGGAAGCCGTAGGGCAAGGCCCGCATCACCTCAGAACAGGCCCCAGTACCCTGAAAGCCCCCAAGACCTAGAATTGCATGCACCTCGCCAGCGGCCAGTTTGCTTTCGACAAGAGCGGTCGCGCCCTTGACCATTACAGGCACCGCATCCTCGCGTTTCGGATTCTTTAGCAACTCGGCCAAGTGGCTACCACCCGCCTGCGCGAGCTGTTCACGAGTGACGTCGGCGGTTGTCGTCGGATCGCCAACAACCCCCATATCGATAACTAGAGCTCGCGCGCCCAGAGCTTCAATCTGATCGCGAATGAAAGCAACCTCAGCGCCCTTGGTGTCGAGGGTACCTAGCACGCAGATAGTTTTGGTAGTTGTCATACCTTGAACCTAGTGGGAAGAGGGAAGCGTGAGCGCCGCGAACTCTGCAGCCGTGGCGCTTACGGCGCGCTCAATGGGCAATCGTTCGGTCGAAGATCCTGTCCAAAACCCATCACAACTCGTGTTGTTCAAGAGATACTGGGCATCTTCAGGGGTTTCCATAGCGGCACCGTGTGCGACGAGCAATACGTCTTCTGAGAGCGCCCGCAACTCTTTGTTGGCGTCCTCGGTACGCTGCGCGGTGACATCGATTGTTTCGCCAGAGTCATAACCACTCAAGCCGCCCTTGGTCGTCCCCGCGTGAAAGCAAAACATATCGGGCTGCGCTTCTGCCACGAGCTGCCGACTGTCTTCCTGATCAAAAGCCAAGCCGATCGTGACCATGCCCATCTCCTTGGCAACCTTCAGGAATTGCACTTCGTTATCGAAGGTCACACCGCTCTTGTTGAGGACGCGGTAGATCTGGCTGTCCTTGTCCACATAACTAATGGACGGGCCAATGTTCGACACAGAGTAAACGCCCATCGACTTCAATTCTTCGATTACGCGCACCATGTCTCGCAACGGGTCGTTGGCATTCATGCAGGCGCAAACAAAAGAGCTGCCCTTCAGCGCGGGCATGATGTCTTGGCCGGTGTAATCGAGGGTCTGCTTATTCGAGTCCAAGATTGGCCAGAGCATTGCCATGGTCCCCATGCCATTGGCCCGCAGGCGAGCGCCAGAAAATGTATTGATGCAGTCGACACCCGCCGACTCCAATAGCTTCGCCACCAATCCGCTGCCTGCGCTGGCAATCCAGATCGGCTTCTTCTGATCACGTTTCCGGTGGAGCTTGGCAAGGATCTCAGTTCGATTGGTGCGGGGAACGATCACGGGCGGAGGGGTGCTAGGGAGGGGGATCAACGGCAGGATGCAGCGCCGGCCTTTTAAAGCTCGGGTACACGTTAACGAACGTGGGGCGACAGCACCCCTTGTCCTTTTGAAGGACCTGATCCGAGCGGTCTATGGAGCTTGTCAAACTGTTGTTAAGCTGCCCGAGCTCAACATCTCCGTCACCACCGATTTCATGCTTTTATCCCCTCTTCGCCTGCTGATCGTTCTCGCCGCCCTACTCCCGAACATCGGGCTATGCCAGAAGTCTCTGCTGGAGCCCTTGCCGATGGCCCAGGGCCAAAACCTGTGCTTGATCGGTGGCGCCCTCGCGGAACGCATGCAAAACCATGGTTGGCTTGAGACTCGGATCCAAGAGCGATTTCGAGGTGGCGAAGTCAGCGTTCGCAACCTGGGCTTTGGGGCCGATGAATTGAACGTGCACCAGCGCACGATGAATTTCGGCAAGTTCTCGAGCGACCCCTTGGAGATGAACTTGCCAAACGACCGCTTTGGCGTTTGGGATCGATTCCTTGCCCACTGCGAAGCCAACGTCATCTTCGCTTTCTTTGGCTACAACGAGTCCTTCGCAGGGTTTGACGGCATCAGAGAGTATCGCAAGCACCTGGAGGAGTTCATCACCCACGTTTCTAGCCAACACTATGACGGAAGCGCGCCAGCGCGCCTCGTCATGTTCGGCTCAATCCCCTACGAGGACATAGGTGACGTCAATCTGCCAAAGGGTAGCGAGTTCAACGAGAACATAGAGCTCTACAACCTCGCCATGGCTTCGCTGTGCGAGAGCAAGGGCGTGACCTTCGTTGACATCTACACTCCGATGGCCGAACGCTACGCCCAGAGTGAAGCGCCCTTGACCATCAATGGAATCCACTTGAACGAAGCGGGCAACCGGCAGCTTGCCGATGTCATCGACGCGGCTCTCTGGGGAGCGGCGTTGACAGAAGAGCCCAACGAAAAACAAGATTCCGCGTTGCGCGATGCAATCTTGGTGAAGAACAAACTGTGGTTCAACCGCTACCGAGCAACGGACGGCTACAACGTCTATGGCGGCCGCTCAAGACTTGCCTATGTGGGCACAAGAGACGGAGTGACCTA
>JBLIOI010000023.1:0-43925 GCA_047639675.1 Planctomycetota bacterium
TGGTTAGGCGAGGCCTTACCAGAGGTCGTTGTGTAGAGAAAAGTGACTGACTCCGTATTGCCTGCTTTCGCTGGCCCGCCGCTTAGGCGATTAGGCGTCTGCGCTGACGTCGACTTCGATCGTGCGCTCGACGAACTCGATGATCGCGCGCGGAGCTGCGTCACCTAAGCGGGGCTTGCCCAGCTTTAGGATACGCAGGTAACCGCCGGGGCGTTCGCTGAAGCGCGGGCCCAAGGTGTCAAACAGCTTGGTGACGGCTTCCTTATTACGAAGGGTCGCGAAGGCGTTACGCCTGTTGTGGACGCTGTCCTTCTTGGCAAGCGTGATGATCTTCTCAAGGTAAGGCCGAATGGCTTTGGCCTTGACCAAGGTCGTCGTGATGCGCTCGTGCTCGATAAGGGAGGAAGCCATGTTGCGCTTCATCGCCGTACGGTGACTTGCTGTGCGGCCTAACTTGGCCCCTGCTACTCTGTGTCTCATAACTAATTAATTCTTCTGGCGCTTGCTGGTGCTAGCGTGAATCAGGTGGACATTCCAAGGCTGAGACCACGCTCTGCCAGCTTGCTTTTGATCTCGGTCAGACTCGTCTTACCGAGGTTCTTGAGGTTGATCACCTCGTTCTCGCTCAGGCTCACGAGATCCTCGAGGGTGCGAAGGTTCGCACCATCCAGGCAGTTGCGTGCTCGAACGGAAAGTTCAAGCTCGGCGATCGATGCGCCCAAGACGCTGTTCAATTGCGAATCCTCGCGGTTCGCCTCGTTGAACTCCGAAGAGGTCGGGTCGCTCATCACAAACTCGTCTTCGCCCGTCGGGTCGAAGAGCACGAATGCATTGAGGTGACGACGATAGACCTTGGCGGCCTCGACGAGTGCCAGCTCGGGGCTGATCGTTCCGTCCGTCCAGATCTCGAGGACCAGGCGGTCGTAGTTGGTGAACTTGCCGACGCGCGTGGCTTCGATGCCGTAGCGAACGCGATGAACCGGCGAGTAGATCGAGTCAACCGGAATGGTTCCCAAGGGCTGGGACACATCGTGGTTTTCCTCAGAGGGGATGTAGCCACGGCCGTGGCTAACATCAACTTCAACAATGAAGTCCGTGTCCAAAGTCAAGGTAGCGATGTGAAGGTCCGGGTTGGCGACAGTCGCTCCCCCGTCACATTCCACGTCCGCGCCCGTCACTTCGCCCTTGGTGGACTTATTGATACGGCACCGGATCGGTCCGTCACCATCGAACTGAATGCGCAAGCGCTTCAGGTTCAGGATGATATCGGTCACGTCCTCGTAGACACCGTCGAGTGAATCGAACTCGTGCGCGGCCTGCTCAATACGCACAGCAGTGATCGCAGCGCCCTCAATGGACGACAGCAGAACACGGCGTAGGCCGTTTCCGATGGTGTGGCCAAAGCCACGCTCGAAAGGTTCAATTACGAAACTTCCGTACTCGTTGGTCAACGTTTCGTTGTTGGGGACCACCCGAGAGGGCAGTTCCAAGTTACGCCAGCGAATCCTCATCTTACTTTCTTCTCTTAAGTGTTCGGCTCTTTCCGGCTCGGCTCGCGCCGAAGACGCGGACTCGGGCCCCAGCTCGTTGTTCGGAATCTATGCTGAGATGGGAGCACCGCTCCCACCCGCTTTAGAAAATCTTTGGCTCAGCAGCCGCCACGATCGAGGAGCCCTCGATTAGGCGGCCGCCGGGCGGCCTTACTTCGAGCAGAGCTCGATAATCAACTGTTCTTGGATCGGGTGCGGGACGTCCTCGCGGGTCGG
Organism: Planctomycetota bacterium; assembly: GCA_047639675.1. Classification (GTDB taxonomy): domain Bacteria; phylum Planctomycetota; class UBA1135; order UBA1135; genus JABACD01. Next base: position 1,767 of record JBLIOI010000023.1, read on the forward strand.
GATGCCGGTGACCTTGGAGGTCATCGTATCGTGACTCGCATCAATCCAGCTCGGGACCGGCTGTGACTTGTTGACCTCGACAGCTTCCGCAACGATCTTCCGTGTGTTCTCCTTCTTGCCGGGCTGAACCTCGTCACCGGGGCGCACCTGGAAGGAAGAGATGTCGACACGTCGACCATTGACCATGAAGTGACCGTGGTTGATCAACTGACGAGCGTGGTTACGCGAGAGCGCAAATCCACTCGACAGGACAACATTGTCCAAGCGACGCTCAAGCAGCATCAACAGGTTCTCACCCGTGTTGCCTTTGAGACGAACAGCTTCCTTGAAGTACAGCTTGAACTGTTTCTCTTGGACGCCGTAAATACGCTTGAGCTTCTGCTTCTCGCGCAGACGCACTCCGTATTCCGTCACCTTTGTTCGCTTCTGAGCGTGAACTCCCGGCGGGTAATCCCTGCGGGCGAGCGCGCACTTATCTGCGAAACATCGCTGTCCTTTCAAGAAGAGCTTCATGCCCTCTCGTCTGCACAGCTTGCACTTGTTGCCTGTATATCGAGCCATGGATCTATTGTATCTCGGTTCGAGCCCTGTGCCCGGTATTAGACGCGGCGCCGCTTGCTTGCGCGACAGCCGTTGTGGGGAAGCGGAGTAACGTCCTCGATCGAGAGGACTTTAAGTCCCGCACTGTTGAGTGCGCGAATCGCCGACTCACGTCCCGAACCTGCGCCGCGGACGCGAACGTCCACCTCGCGCATGCCGTGACGAATCGCGGCCTGAGCCGCGGTGTCGGAAGCTCGCTGAGCAGCGAAGGGAGTACTCTTGCGAGTGCCCTTGAAGCCCATGCCCCCTGCGGAGCCAGCGGAAATCGCAGCTCCGGTGGAGTCCGTGATCGTGACGATAGTGTTGTTGAAGCTTGCCTTGATGTGAACTACGCCCTTGGCGACGTTCTTCTTCGGCTTGCGTTTTGTGGTCTTGGCCATGCCAATTGTTTTGGAAAGGTGGGGCTTTGGAAAGGTTGAAGGAGGGTAAGTGGGGAATTCGGTGACGACAGAAACCGAAGTCCCGGTTGCTTACTTCAATCCCTTCACTGACTTCTTGCCGGCGACGGTCTTCTTGGGACCTTTACGCCCACGTGCGTTGGTACGAGTTCGCTGTCCACGGACAGGAAGTCCACGACGGTGACGCAAACCTCTGTAGCAACCGATGTCACGCAAACGCGCAATGGCTGCAGCAGTGCTGCGTCGCAAGTCGCCCTCAACCTCATAGGTCTTGGAGAGATGCGTCGCGAGAGTCGTGATCTGCTCTTCAGTCAGATCACGAGCCTTCATGTCGAGGTCCAGGCCGAGAACGCCACAGACTTGCTTGGAACGGGTGCGACCCACGCCGAATATGTACGTCAGAGCGATCTCTAGACGCTTGTGATTCGGGATGTCTACACCGACTACGCGCGGCATGCTCTCTGCTCCTCTATGTTTATCTGAACGATATTGTTCTGCTTCATTTGTCGTCTCAACCCGTGAAGTGGGTCAATCCTGGCGGTGCACCCGAGCGAAAAGCCCGGTGAGCACCAAAGGTACTGGGTTCTAATGACTACTTGCCTTGCCGCTGCTTGTGGCGCGGGTCAGCTTTGCAAATCACGCGCAACACACCGCGGCGCTTAACAAGCTTGCAGCTCGAGCACATGCGGCGAACGCTACTACGCACTTTCATCTTCGGCGTCTCCGTCGGTATTTACGATCTCCTCGAGATACGATACGACCCTTAGTCAGGTCGTAAGGTGACATCTCTACGGTGATCTTGTCTCCGGCCATGATTCGGATGTAGTGCATCCGCATCTTGCCGCTTACGTGAGCCAGGATCTCATGTCCTGACTCCAATTTAGCGCGAAAGCGAGCGTTCGGGAGGGCCTCCTCCACGATTGCTTCCACGACGATCGGTTCTTCCTTCGCCATCAGGCCTGCACTCCATCAAGAGATTGGCGCAGGTCATAAAAGACAGCGTCGGGTTTTTGGTTCCCGTTGATCACTACGAGTGAGCCCTGCTCACGGTAATAGTCGACCATCGGTTGAGTTTCGTTGCGATAGACCCCTAAGCGCTCCATGACCACGTCGGCCTCGTCATCCTTACGACGATAGAGCTCTCCCCCACAACCATCGCAGACTCCGTCCTTGGCGGGCGGGGCAAACACGGCGTGGTGAATTTTCGGGCAGTCCCGGCAGAGCAAGCGCCCGCTGGCGCGAGTCACAATGATGTCATCAGGGACGTCCAACAGCAAGGTAGCAGTTGCTTGTTCTCCATCAGCTTTCGAAAAAGCTTCAGATAAGGCCTCGGCCTGGGCTAGAGTCCGAGGGAATCCATCTAGGAGATAACCACTTTTGCAGTCGTCTTGAGCGACGCGATCGAAGAGCATTTCGATCACGAGATCGTCAGGAACCAGCTTTCCGGTCTCCATAAAGCTCTTGGCTCGCTGTCCCAGATCCGTACCACCCTTGAGGTTGGCGCGGAAAAGATCCCCAGTAGAGATATGGGGTACCCCGCGTTCCGCCGAGAGGCGTACCGCTTGGGTTCCCTTCCCGGCTCCGGGGGGGCCGAGCAGGATGATGACCCTGCTCGAATCGTTAACTTCGACGCCTTGAGTCACGCGCCCTCCTTCTTGGTCCAGCCCGGGCTGCCGCCAGAGTTGCCGCCGCCGGCAGCACCCCCACCAGAAGTTTGGGATTCACCGTCGTAGCTCTTCATTACGAGCTCGGACTGCAAACGATCGACCAACTCGAGGGCAACACCAACCACGATCAACACCGAAGTGCCGCCGAGGAAGTAGCGCAGACTCGGGGGCAGGGCACTGCCTTTCGTAACGAAGGACGGCAGGACGGCGATCACAGCGAGGAAGGCAGCGCCTGCCACGGTGATACGGGTCAAGACGTTGGATAGGTACTCAGCAGTCTTCGTTCCAGGGCGAATGCCAGGGATAAAAGAACCGTGCTCACGCAGGTTGTCGGCGATCTCATCCGGCTGGAACATCAAACGGTTCCAGAAGAAGCAGAAGCCGAAGACCATGGATACGTACAGGGAGACGTACACGAAGCCTGTGTTATCGCTGAAGATGCGCGTGAGCCATGTGATATCAAGCCATGCGAAAACAAGGCCCGGGACCACGAAGATCACGGAGGCGAAAATGATCGGCATCACGCCGGCCATGTTGACCTTGAGCGGCAAGTAGTGGCGCTGGCCCCCGTAGACTCGACGTCCACGAGTGAGGCGTGCATATTGAATCGGCACGCGGCGTGCACCCTTATGGATGAAGACCACAAAGAAGACGGTGACGATCCAGATCCCTAGGATCTGCAGGATCATCTGATAGAAGTTCTCATCCGAGGACAAGGTGATCAATGCACTTGGCATCTGGGCAATGATGCCCGCCATGATGATCAGGGATGCACCGTTTCCAACGCCGTGGTCTGTGATCAGCTCACCGATCCACATCACGATCAAAGCGCCTGCGACCAGGGACATGATCACGATGACACCAAGGGCGAAGTCGTTGCCGCGCATGCTTTCGTCGATCATCGAAGGGTCTTGCAAGAAGACACCCGTGTAGACGAATACAGCCTGTAGAACAGCGATCGGGACAACAGCGAGGCGGGTCCACTGGTTGATCTTCTTCTGACCGGACGCCCCTTCTTTGGCAACGGCTTCAATGGTCGGAGAGACCTTGCCGAGCATCGAGAAGATAATCGACGCCGAGATGTAGGGCATGATGCCCAATCCGAAGACAGTAGTCTGACCGAGCGCGCCACCGGAGAAGGCACTCATCATCCCCATGATCGAACCCTGCGCTGCCTTTGATTGCAGGAACTCGGGACTCATGCCAGGAATCGGAACCTGAAATCCAAAGCGGTAGCAGAGCAACAGCAGGATCGTAGCCACGATCTTCTTCCGTGTCGCTTCGACGCGGAAGACATTGAGGAACGATTGTTCCACTAAGCTGATGCTCCAGCTGCTTCGGCAGTCAGCTCTTTGCCTCTGTTATCAAGCTCAATCACAGTGCCACCAACAGCTTCGATCTTGGCTCTGGCGCTCTTGCTAAATTTTTGCGCTCGAACCGTAAGACTCTTGGTCAGTTCCCCGTTGCCGAGAATCTTGAGCAACGGTGTGTTCAAGCTAACCAAGCCAGCGGCGATGATTGCATCAAGGTCGACTGTAGTGCCTGCCTCAATGCTCTCGAGAGAGTCCACGTTAATAGTGGTGTAATCCGTACGGAAACGGGCGTTGGTGAAACCACGCTTGGGCAAGCGGCGATAGATAGGCATCTGCCCACCCTCGAAACCAGGCTTGCGGCTGTAGCCCGAGCGTGAGCCCTGGCCCTTGTGGCCGCGACCACTGGTCTTACCACTTCCGCTTCCGGTACCGCGACCGATGCGGCGCCGCTTGGCGTACTTTGTTCCTTTGCTACAGACGGTTTTGAGATCCATGACTCGATTCAGTCCCTTCGACGTGCCCTATTGACTTGTTTGTGTTGGATAAGCGAGCGAGTCGCTTTAGAGCTCGACGCCTCGGAGCTCCTTTACCTGCTGGCGGGTGCGCAGCTGGGAAAGAGCGTCGAGGGTGGCCTTGACGAGGTTGATCGGGTTCGTGGAACCGTACGACTTGCTGAGGATGTTTTTGACCCCAGCCATCTCGCACACGGCACGAACCGAGGAACAGGCAATGATGCCGGTACCAGGCGATGCGGGTAGGAGAAGGATCCGCGAGCCGCAAAAGCGACCGATCACTTCATGCGGAACCGATCCGTCTTCTGTTACGGGAACGCGCTGCAGGTGCTTGCGTCCGTCTTTGCCACCCTTCTCGATTGCGGCGGGCACTTGACGTGCCTTACCGAAACCGTAGCCGACAACGCCTTCGCGGTTACCGACAATGGTAAGAGCGGAGAACGAGAAGCGGCGGCCACCCTTTACCACGGCGGCTGAACGGTTGATGTTGACGAGGGTCTCGGTGAGCTCTCCCATCCCCTCAACTTCCATCGTGTCTAGGTATTCGATCTTGCGTTTCATCGACTGTTGTTTCTTGTTAGCTGTGTGCTGTTGATCTGCGAAGTGGCCGTGCTGGCCAAGTTGCCGTGCTTAGAACTTCAGGCCGCCCTCGCGGGCTCCTTCAGCGAAAGCCTTGACACGGCCGTGGTACTTGGAAGAACCGCGGTCGAAGGCGATTTTCTCGATACCAGCGTCCTTGGCACGACTGGCGAGCTCCAAGCCAAGAATATTGGCCTGCTCAGATTTAGTCTTGCCGCTCAATTGATCAGCAAAAGACTTCGCCGTACTCGTCACCGACGCCAGGGTGTGGCCCTTGGCATCGTCGATCAGCTGGGCCGAGATGTGCTCTGAAGTACGCACGACCGATAGACGCACCAGCGTCGTGGTCTTGCGCAAACGACTGCGCACATGCCGGCTGCGGCGGAGGCGATTTCGGTTCTTGTGAAGTATGGCTCTCATGGGAGTTCTCTATGTTGGCTAGGAAGCCTGCGACGACTCGCGTCAGTTGATTGTTTGTTGGCCGCGCTTAGCTACCGTTGGCCGCGCTTAGCTACCGTTGGCCGCGCTTAGCTACCGAAGGACTTGCCAGACTTACGACGGACATGCTCACCGACATAGCGAATACCTTTGCCCTTGTAGGGCTCCGGCGGACGGACCTTCCGAATCACAGCAGCAATGTGCCCAACCGCTTGGCGGTCCGCACCCTTGATGGTGATGTTGGTAGGCTTGGGGGTTTCGCAGGTGACGCCGTCAGGCATCACGATGTCAACCGGGTGACAGAAGCCAATGTTGAGCACTAGCTTATTGCCTTGGGCTTTGGCGTTCCAACCGACACCAATGATGTCGAGTTTCTTCTCCCAGCCTGTGCTGACGCCAACGACCATGTTGTTCAGGAGAGCGCGAGTCAAGCCGTGCATAGCACGGGCTTGACGAGCGGCGCCTGTACCGGTCACGTCAACAGTGGCGACTGTGCCTTCAACCTCGATTTTGACCTCGGGGCGAATGGGCATCTTGAGAGTTCCACCGGGACCTTTGACAGTCACTTCTCGCCCAGCGGCCACGGCAACCGTGACTCCACCGGGAACAGTAATAGGTGCTTTTCCGACTCGCGACATGGCTTAACAGACCTTGCAGAGGATTTCGCCGCCGACATTTTCTTTGCGGGCGGCACGGTCGGAGATCACTCCTTTGGGCGTCGTGAGCACATAAATGCCCAGCCCTCGAAGTGCATGAGGAAGGTCAGCTGCGCCACAGTAGGCACGGCAACCCGGCTTGCTAATGCGATCCAAACTGCGGATCACTAGCTCACCATCGGGGCCGTACTTGAGCCACAAACGTAGCTCGCTGCAGGGCTTGGCTTCGATGACTTCGTACTTCGCAATGAAGCCCTCGGTCAACAGCACGTCTGCGATACCCACTTTTATTTTAGAGGCGGGCATGCCTACGGACTTTTTGTGAATTGAATTTGCGTTGCGGATGCGTGTGAGCATGTCCGCGATGGGGTCGGTCATCATGATGTTATAACTCCCCTACCAAGAGGCCTTGCGCATACCGGGAATCTCACCAACGAGCGCATGCTCGCGGAGACAGATCCGGCAGATTTGGAACTTACGATAGACCGCCCGAGGGCGACCACACATTTGACAGCGAGTGTAGCCCCGTACCTTGTACTTGGGCTTCCGCTGTGACTTGACGATTAGTGATGTCTTAGCCATTTCGGTACCTTAGCTGTCCTGCTCTTTGTTCTTGTTGTCGAAGGGCATACCGAGAGCCAAAAGAAGCGCATAGCCCTGCTCGTCGGTAGACGCCGTCGTCACGAATGTGATGTCCATGCCTTGCTGGAACTCGATGCGATCGAAGTTGATCTCCGGGAAGATCGACTGCTCAGAAACACCGAGGGTGTAGTTTCCGCGACCGTCCAATTTACTCTTCACACCGCGGAAGTCGCGGATACGAGGAAGGGCAACGTTGAGCAATCTGTCGGTGAACTCCCACATGCGGTCGCGACGCAAAGTCACGGCGCAGGCGATGGGCATTTTCTCACGCAACTTGAATCCTGCGATGGCGCGGCGTGAGAGGCGGATCGTCGGTTTCTGGCCGGTGATCGTTCCCAATTCACGAGCGGCTGTTTCCACTCGTGACTTGTTCTCCACTGCCCCATTGACACCCATGTTGACCACGATCTTCACGAGTCGCGGGATCGCCATGTCGTTCTTCACTCCGAACTGCTCCTTGAGTTGTGCGCGGACTTCGTCCGTGTACTTCGCATGGAGGCGCGGAATGGTGCGTTCCGTAGCTGTTTCTGTGCCGCTCATATCTAGCTCTCTGTGCCAGGTCGACGTCGAACACCTTTACCCGAAGCGGGATCGAGGTGCATTACGTTGCTCACGTGGATCGGAAATTCGATCTGAACGCGCTCCCCTTGGGGAGTTTGCTGTGTCGGTTTACGGTGCTTCCAGCGCAAGTTCACGCCTTCAATCACCACGCGGCTGTCCTCCGGGATAGCCCGGACAATCGCGCCTGTCTTGCCTTTGTCGTTACCTGAGATAACGATCACTTGGTCACCCTTGCGAACGTGCATCAGACAACCTCCTGAGCAAGCGAAACAATCTTCATAAAGTTCTTCTCGCGAAGCTCGCGAGCCACAGCGCCGAAGATACGGGTACCACGCGGGTTCCCTTCTGTGTCGACGAGCACAAGCGCGTTGTGATCGAAGCGCACATAAGAACCGTCGTTACGACGGGTGTTCTTCCTGACGCGGACGATGACGCCCTTCACCACGGTGCCTGTTCTGACCTCAGAACCGGCGATGGCCTTTTTGACGGAACACACAATGGTGTCCCCCAAACTGGCGTAGTGACGATGGGAACCACCGAGGACCTTAATGCATTGGACTCTCTTAGCGCCGGTGTTATCAGCGACGTCCAGGTACGTTTGCATCTGAATCACAGGGCACCCCCATCAACAAGAGCCTTCGCGATGACGCTGTTTATGCGCCAACGCTTGGTCTTGCTCATCGGGCGGCACTCGATGATCTCGACGGTATCGCCAATCTTGGCAACCTCATCTTCATCGTGGGCCACGTACTTGCTGTGTGTACGTACGTACTTCTTGTAGCGCGGGTGCTTGACGAGGCGCTCGACACGGATGCTGATGGATTTATTCATCGTGTCCGTAACGACCACTCCCTGCAATACCCGGCGACGGCCGCGTTCGGTTGTGTTGTTCTCTGCTTCCATGGCTCTAACGGCTCTCCTGGCCGCGGATACCCGTGGCTCGTTCATGCAGGACAGTGTTGACGCGGGCAATGCTCCGTCGCAAAACCCGAATCTGTGCTGAGTTGGCAAGAGCTTCCGTGGCTGCCTTGAGGCGAAGCCCGAAGAGTTCCTTCTTCATCCCTTTCAGGTCAAAGGCCAACTCGTCGTCAGTCTTGCTGCGTGTTTCTTCGATATTCATCGTGCTGTCTCGTGTTTTCTATCTGGTGACTTCAGTTGCCTAACTTGTAGGAACACGTCGAACCATTTTGACCTTGATAGGCATCTTGTGTGCGACACGCTTGAAAGCCAACTTGGCTACTTCTTCGCTCACACCACCCAACTCAAAGAGAATTGTTCCCGGCTTGATAACCGCTGCCCAGAACTCCACATCACCCTTACCTTTACCCATTCGGGTCTCAGCAGGCTTTGAGGAAATCGGCTTGTGCGGGAAAATGCGGATCCAGATCTTGGCGGCGCCGCCGGTTGCCCGGTTGGCCGCAACACGGCCAGACTCAATGTGGCGACCGTTGATCCAGCCGTAATCGAGGGACATCAAACCGTATTCGCCGAAGCTCACACGGTTTCCGCGAGTTGCGTGCCCCTTCATCTTGCCCCGCATTTGCTTGCGGTGCTTAACACGCTTGGGAAGCATGGCAGCCATTAGCGACCACCCCCGTCTCGTCCACGTCCGCCGCCGCCGCCGCCGCCGCCGCCGCCGCGACCACCGCCGCGACCGCCACCACCACGTCCGCCGCGACCACCGTCGCTGCGTCCAGTCATCGAAGCACCGGAACGGAAGTCGATCATGGTTCCACGATCGACGTCCCCTTTGTAGATCCAAACCTTGACACCAATGATGCCGTAGGTCGTCTTGGCCATGGCGGTTCCGTAGTCGATGTGCGCTTGAAGCGTTGACAGCGGGACTCGACCTTCGCGTTCTTTCGTGGTGCGCGCCATCTCGGCGCCACCGAGACGTCCAGCGACCTCGACCTTGATGCCTTGGGCACCTGATTGCATGGTCGTCTGAATAGCACGCTTGATGGCGCGGCGGAATGCCATGCGCTTCTCGAGTGCTTCAGCGATGACCTCAGCCACCAACTTGGCCTCTAGCTCGGGGCGCTTGACCTCGTGCAGAGTCAGGTGGCAAGTCTTGCCGGAAATTGTTTCGAGCTCCTTCTTGAGTGACTCGACGCGAACTCCCTTGCGACCGACGAGAACGCCGGGACGTGCGGAGTAGATAATGACGTTGACAGCTTCGCCCGTGCGTTCGATTTCGACGCGGGGAATGCCGGCAGAGCCGAACTCCTTCGAAATGTGATCCCGGATCTTTTTGTCCTGGAGCAACAGTGTGCCGAAGTTCTTGTTGTTGGCGTACCAGCGTGAGCGCCAGGGCTCGATTGTGCCCAGGCGATAGCCAGTCGGATGTACTTTTTGACCCATAGCTGTTAGGCCTCTCCTTCAGAGATTTCGCGGACTTTAACGGTCAGGTGACTCGTCTTCTTGGCGTAGGGCATGGCCCGTCCCTGCGGTCCCGGACGGAAGCGCATACGATTGTTGAGCAAGGGCCCATCGTCGGCGCGGGAGTCTGAGATGTAGAGACGGTTGAGGTTGACTTCCTCGTTCTGGCTTGCGTTCGCCATCGCGGAACGCAAAACCTTGAGGTAGAAAGAAGCGGCGCGCTTCGAAGAGAACTCGAGAATCTCGAGAGCCTCGTTGGCGGATCGTCCACGGATCAAGTCCGCAATCAGACGCGCCTTGCGCTGAGTAATCCGCGCGTAGCGGTGCTTGGCCGTAAATTCGGCGGTGCCTGTATCGATGGTTGCCATGATTCTAGCGTGCCTTCAGGCCTTCCTTCTTGTTGGTGTGACCACGGAAACTTCGCGATGCCGCGAACTCTCCTAACTTGTGCCCCACCATATCCTCGGTGACCACCACTTTGATGTGGCGGCGGCCGTCGTGGACCATGAACGTGTAGCCGATAAACGACGGGGGAATCGTGCAGGCGCGCGCCCAAGTCGTGATGGGGTTGCGCTTGTTGCCCTCTTCCTCTTGCTTCGCCACTTTCTTGGCGAGCTTAAGGTCGATGTAGGGACCCTTCTTAGTACTGCGTGACATCTAGGTGCTCCTCTACTTCTTCTTGCGACGACGAATGATGAACTTGTCCGACGGGTTATTCCGTGAACGAGTACGACCACCTTTGGAAAGAACAGCGGTCGGACCACAGGGGTGACGACCACCAGCGGTACGGCCTTCACCACCACCCATGGGGTGATCAACCGGGTTCATGGCGGTTCCACGAACCTTGGGACGACGTCCCATGTGGCGGCGGCGACCCGCCTTGCCTAGCTTGACGTTCTGGTGATCGGTGTTACCGATACGCCCGATCGTAGCCATGCATTTGATATGGATGCGGCGCAGTTCGCCCGAGGGCAAGAGCACTGCAGCGTAGTTTCCTTCGCGAGCCATCAGCTGTGCGTAACTGCCTGCCGTGCGGCAGATCTGACCACCTCGTCCAGCAGTCAGCTCCACGTTGTGGATCTGAAGACCGACCGGGATGTCACCGAGAGCCATTGCATTGCCAGCGTTCGGCTCTGCGGTCGGACCTGACATCACATTGTCGCCGACGGTCATACCGAGGGGTGCGATGATATAGGTCTTGGCACCGTCTGCGTAATGCAGAAGAGCGATGTTGGCGGAGCGGTTCGGATCGTACTCGATCGTAGCCACGCGAGCCGGCACACCAAGCTTCCTGCGCTTGAAGTCGACGACGCGATAGCGGCGCTTAGCACCACCACCACGACGGCGGCAAGTGATCCGACCATGGTTGTTACGGCCACCCGATTTCTTAAGCGGGCGCAGCAGACTCTTCTCAGGCTTGACCTTCGACAGATCCGAAAAGTCGAGGACACTACCGTGTCGGCGACCAGCGGATGTCGGCTTGTATTTTTTGATACCCATCGTGCTAGATCATGTCGATGCTGAAGCCTTCGGCGAGGGTCACCATAGCTTTTTTCCATGTGCCAGTGCTGCCAGCGCGCCAACCGCGTCGGCGCTGCTTGCCGTTGACTCGGAGTGTGTTCACTCCGGACACCTTCACCTCGAAAAGCGTCTCAACAGCCTGCCGTATCTCCACTTTGTTCGCGTTCACAGGAACGCGGAAGTGGTAGGCGTTGCGGCCAATTGTGTCATTGGTCGCCTTTTCAGTGATCACGGGTTTCTTGATCACTGCGTACATGCGGTCCATGCTCGTTACTTTACCGTCATTCATCTGAGTCTCCCCTACGCCTGGCTAGTTGAAAGGCCAACTCGCTCAGCGAGTTTCTCGATGACTCCCGTCTCGGCGATCACAAGACCGCCGGCGACAACATCAAAGGCACAGAGTTCGATAGCGATACGAACCTTGATACCCGGGAAGTTGCGGAAGGACTTATAAACGTTCTCGTTGCGCTCATTCAGAATGAGCAGCGCACGTCTCGGCGAGCCGAGATCGGCAAGCACCTTGCGAGCTGCCTTAGCGGAGGGAGCTGAAAAGCCGCCCAGGTCCGCAATGACAACCTCGTCATCTTTGAGCTTGCCTGCGATTGCGGAGCGAGTAGCCACGCGGCGCGCCTTGGCAGGCATATGATAGGAGTAATCCTTCGGCTTCGGCCCGAAGACCGTTCCACCACCACGCCAGATGGGCGACTTGACGTCACCGGCACGAGCGCGACCTGTGTGCTTTTGCTTGTACGGCTTCTTGTTTGTCCCTTGAACCTCGGAACGCACCTTGGTCGAAGCGTTGCCCTGGCGCTGGTTCGCCTGGTGCATGACCACGGCGTCCTTCAGGGTGCGGTACAGGATCTTGTCGCCGAAGGAGGCCTCGTCGACCTGAACCTCACCAACACTTCCTGCTTTGTAGCTTTTGACTTGCATGATTTGCTTCGACGCCTACTAGCGCTTCTTGGGGGTCTTGGTGCCCGTCTTGGCGGTCTGGATCTGGACAAAGCCATTCCGCGCACCGGGGACTGCGCCCTTGATGAACAGGAGGTTACGGTCCGTATCCACCATCATAACGGTCAGGTTCTTGGTGGTTTGGCGTGCATCACCGTAGTGACCCGAGCTGCGCTTTCCTTTGAAAACGCGCGAGGGGTACGCCGAACAACCGATCGAACCGGGGGCTCGATAGTTCTTTGAACCGTGAGTCTTCGGTCCACGAGCGAAGTTGTGCCGCTTGATGGTACCGGCGAAGCCACGCCCCTTTGAGGTGCCGATGACGTCGATCAGTTGACCAACTTGGAAGGCATCCACTGTCAGCTCGTCGCCAACAGAAACGGCAGCGGCTGCTGCGAGGCGTTCCTCACGCAAGTAGCGCTTGGGTGCCACGTCTGCCTTCTTGAAGTGTCCACGTTGCGGCTTGGCGGTGCGCGACTCGCGCACATCCTCGAAGCCCCATTGAACTGCATCGTACCCGTCGACATCCTGCGTGCGAATTTGCGTCGCTACGCACGGTCCAGCCTCGACTACGGTAACTCCCGTAGCGGTGCCGTCCTCAGCGAAGAGCTGAGTCATGCCTTGTTTGCGCCCTAGGATCAGCGTCATGATTCCTGTGAGTGTTGGAGAAAGATTGAGACCGGTTCGACTGGAGGGGGCTCCGTTCAAGCCCCCAACGCCCAGCCACGCGGCCAAGAAAAGGAAAGTTTCTGCCTCCGTTCGAAGACACACCCCAACGTGGTGAAGCGGTCTCTTCGATGCGGAAGCCAGGTTGTAATTTGCTTGCGTGCAAGCGTCGGCGAGCCGCGAAGCTTACCGAATGTTGTGTTCTGCGTCCCCCGCCGCACTCGAAAAGTGCAGCAAATTTCGCAAGCTCGCCAAAAAGGCGACGTCCGTCGAGGCTAAGCCTTGATGCGGATGTCGACTCCTGCGGGCATGTTCAGGGTTGAAAGCGAGTCCACCGTTTGAGGCGTGGGCTCTGAGATGAAGATCAAGCGAGTGTGCGTCCGAATCTCGAACTGCTCGCGTGACTTCTTATCGATGAAAGGAGAGCGCAGAACCGTGTACCGCTCGATGCGAGTCGGCAACGGGATGGGACCAGCCACTCGGGCACCTGTACGCTTCGCCGTTTCGACAATGTCGACACACGACTGGTCCAGGGCCTCGTGATCGTAGGCCTCCATCCGGATCTGAATCTTATCTTTCATCTGTAGGGTCTTGTTCCCAATGCGGAAAGCCTAGCCACGGTTATTCGTCGCTAGCGCAGTCGCCTCGGGGAGCATTTGTATGGGGATTTCCCGGCGAGGAATGAGCTTCTGAAAGGCTTTCCAGAGGCAGATTCCCTCGAAGGGCCGAGCAAAATACCGACTGCCCCCCCAGCCGTCAACGATCCTTACCGAAAGGAATCGGAGTCTTTGAAGTTTTTTTGGGGGACCTCCCCACACCTCAGTGCCAGATCAGGCCTCGCTTACCCAGCTCTTCCTCCGGAACGGCCCGAAATCCCTGGGGTGTCATCGCAAAACTAGCTCTCCCCTGGGACAGTGAGCGCACTCCCGTCGAATAGCCGAACATGGAGTTCAGCGGCACCGTTCCGCGGATAGTCCGCAGGTCACGGTCTGAAAGCACTTCCAAGATCTCCGCGTGGCGCGAGTTCAAGTCCGCGATGATGGCACTGGAAAAATCTGCGGGTGTCTGAATCTCAAAAGCCATGAGGGGCTCGCGCAACTCCACACCTTCCGAGGGCATAGCCTGCCGTAAGGCCGAAATCGCCGCCTGAATAGAAGCGACTTCACTCTCCTGCCCTTCCTTCGAAACAGCCGAGATTACCCGAATAGAGGCCCTGGAGAGCGGATAACCGAATCGTGGTCCAACGTAGGCTTCCTGCCGCAGAGCCCGATCCATAGCTTCGCGCAAACCCTCGCTCGGCACGCAATCTTGTTCAAAAATAACCCTGGGCCGCACCTGATCCAGATCCGGCTCGACCATAACTCGCACCCGCGCATAGGCCGCCTGCCCGCCGATAACACGATCGACCTCCCCGTCGCTCTCCCCCGAAATGGTCAGGCACTCGCGGTACGCCACTCGCGGCTGTCCGACCTGGAGATCGAGTTCGAACTCGCCCTTCAGGCGATGCTCAATGATCTCGAGGTGCAACTCCCCCATGCCGCCGACAGTCCATTGACCGCTGGCATGCTCCTTGACCCGAAAGGTTGGATCCTCGTGGGCTAACCTCGCGAGGGCCGCGCGTACCTTGGCGCGATCGTCGCCACTCTCAGGCTCAATCACGCGCCGAATGACGGGATCGGGGAATTCGAGGGATTCGAGGGTCAGAGCGAAGGCTTCAAGGCAGAGGGTGTCGCCCGTGCCGGTGCTCGTCAAGCCTGTCATGCCGACGATGTCCCCGGCGCTTGCGCTATTGAGTTCTTGATGGTCATCCGCGTGAATACGCATCACGGAAGCCACCTGTTCACTGATTTGAGTTCGTGGGTTGAACAGCACCATGCCCGGCTCGATGGTGCCGGAGTAGATCCGCGCAAAGGTCAAATCACCCTCCGGCGCCGCATGCAGCTTGAAAGCCAAGGCGCACGGAGGGCCATCCGGGCTCGGCGCGATCTCCATGTCCATGCCATCTGAGAGGCGCCGACCAACCGCTGCGGGCACATCCAACGGGGAAGGCAGGTAATCCACGATGGCATTGAGCAAGGGGCGTACTCCAATGTCACGCAAAGCTGCGCCGCATAGGACCGGCACCATTCGGCCGGCCAGCACGGCACTGCGCAACGCGGCACGAATCTCTTCAGGCTCCGGCTCGCGATCATCGAGCACCAACTCCATTATGGAGTCATCCCCGTCCGCCAACGAATCCAGCATATCTGAGCGCAAAACCCCACATTCATCGAGCGCGTCCGCCGGGATCTCGACTTCAACCAGATCGCGGCCATAGCTATTGCGCGGGAAGAGATAGGCGCGCATCTCCACCAGATCGATGATGCTGTGCAGTTTCTCATCCACGAAGACAGGCATCTGAATCAGCACGCCGTGGACGCCAAGGCGCACATCTAGGCTTTCGACCGCAGCCAAATAGTCAGCGCCCGCCCGATCGCACTTGTTCACAAAAGCGATCGCCGGAACCCCGTGCCGCTTCATTTGGCGCCAAACGGTCTCCGATTGGGCCTGAACCCCAACCACCCCATCGAGGACAAGAACAGCGCCGTCGAGCACCCGCATGCAACGCTCGACTTCGATCGTGAAGTCGACGTGGCCGGGAGTATCGATCAAATTGAGCTGATGGCCACGCCACGGAATACAGGTCGCGGCCGAGGTGATCGTAATGCCACGTTCGCGCTCCTGGTTCATCCAATCGAGGACCGAGGTACCGTCATCAACGGCCCCCACGCGCCGCTCGACTCCCGTGTGCACCAACATGCGTTCGGAGATCGTCGTCTTGCCCGCGTCGATATGCGCCGCGATGCCAAAGTTGCGAATGAGTGAGAGGTCCATGGTTCCGCTATTGGACACGGACGGAGGCAATTGCTGGAACATTCAAGCCGCCACAAGTAAAGAAATTCCCGTGGGCGAGCCTAACAGCCACTGGCAAGAAGTCATTTCACGTCAGCTGACCACCATCCCCTCCGCATAGGCACCTGGAATGCTCGTTGAATCCACTGATTCGCCTGCCCATCCAGGCGCCTATGCAGACCGGATGCTGGCCATCTGACGCAAAAGCACTTTCACCACGGACTGCTAGTCCCGGCGCGCGGTCAGCCCAAACATCAAAGGCATCGAGGGCTGACCTTCGGGCATAGTAAAGCGCCTTCCTGGGAGCTCACGCATCCCCTCAAACACCTGGCAGCCGTTGGAATAGGGATATTCACGCAGTGCTGTGATCCGCAAACCGGCTTCGATCAAGGCCTGCACCGTGTCCGCGAGGGTCCATTGGAAACAGTAGGCCTCCTCCGGATTGCCAAAGTCTCTGACCCCCTCCTCGAGTCCAGAAACGGGAACGGTGTCTACGACGTAATCCCGAACCCCGTCGCGCTCGAGAATTGGGCTCGGCTCGAAGTAGCCATCGCGTCCATAGCCGTCCGCCTTCAAGCTCCAAACTAAAGGATGAAATTCAACCATCGCGAGCTTGCCGCCGGGCTTCAAAGCATCTCGCACACCACGCGCCCAGCGCTTGATATCGGACAGCCAATCAACCGTGCCGTAACTAGAGAAAACCAGGTCATAGCTTTCCTCGCGCCGGTCGAACCAGTCGAAGAGATCGGATCGTATGAACTCCCCCGGAACGCCGCTTTGATTCGAGAGATCGCGCGCGAACTCCACTGCATCATCCGAAATATCCACGCCCGTCACAGTCGCGCCACGCCGCGCCAACGACAGAGTGTCTTGACCGCAGTTGCATTGCAGGTGCAGCAAGCTGCGATCCGTGAGATCGCCCAAGAGATCCAACTCCTCCGGAAACAACGTGCAGCCACCTTCTCGAACGAACTGTGCTTGGTCGCTCTTGTGACTGTTATGCGCTGGCGTAACCGCATTCCAAGACATGCGGTTCTGTTCGTGGAATAGGCGGAAGTCTTCGGGTTTGAGCGTCATGAGACGCCCAGCCTAGACCCGCTTCGGCAGAAATTCAAAGCACGGGTGTGCGCGCCACGCGACCACCTTGCATGACAAAGTCGACGCGCTCCATCGCAGTCACATCCTCAAGAGGGTTCCCGGGCACGGCGACGAGATCCGCCAATTTCCCGACTGCGATGACTCCGCGGTCATCCACTTGTAGTAGCTCGGAAGCGTTCAACGTCGCTGATTGGATCGCCGCTAGCGGAGTCATCCCACGCTGCACGAGAGCCGCGAACTCTTTGGCGTTCGTTCCGTGGGGAATCACCGCCGCATCAGTTCCAAAGGCGATTTTGACGCCCGCTTCGATTGCACGCGAGACACTCGTCTTGGCCGTGGGCAGGATCGATTCCGCTTTGGCGCGAATTGCGGGCGGCAAGTTCTCCAAGTCAAGTGAGTCCGCCAAGGAAGTTGTCGGGACAAGAAAGGTCCCGCGCTCCTTCATCAATCGGATCGCTTCACCTGTCAAGACCGAGCCGTGCTCGATCGAAGCCACGCCGGCCTTCACCGCCGCAATGATGCCCTCGGATCCGTGGGCGTGGGCTGCGACTCGAACACCATGTCGAGCTGCCTCTTCGACCATCGCAACCAGCTCCTCATCCGAATATTGCTGTGCGCCCACGGGACCTTCATGGGAAAGCACACCAGCTGTTGCCGTTGTCTTGATCCATTTCGCGCCGTGCTTGATTTGATAGCGCACCGCAGCCACGACCTCTTGTGCCCCATTCGCAATACCAGCCTTGGGTCCGAGCTCCATGATCCCCGGGCGCAATCCAGTGACGTCCGCGTGACCGCCGGTGATCCCGATCGTATGCCCCACAGGGAAGATTCGCGGACCTTCGATGAAGCCGCGCTCAACAGCCTTCATCAAGGCCACGTCCGTGAACTCCCTGGAACCCAGATCTCGCACGGTCGTGAAGCCTGCATGCAAGGTCAACTTTGCATTGCGGGCGCCACGCAGGGCCGCATCGGCTGCGCCCTCTTTTACGGGGCGATTGACCCAATCGCCTTCGATGTCGTAGGTCAAGTGTGTGTGCAAGTCCATCAATCCGGGCAAGAGCGTGCGATCGCCGAGTTCAATGACCTTGGCGTCCGGAGGCACACTCGCAGGATTGATCGAAGTGATCAGCTCGCCCTCAACGACAACTGTGACGTTCAGGAGCATCTCGCCCGACCTCACGTCGAGCATTCGCGCCGCGCGCAAGACAACGGATTCTCCTGCGAAGGACGCAGGCGCAAAAGTCAAAGAGAGCAGCACGAGCGTCGCCAGGATATTCTTCATAGAGTTACTTATAGCAGCTCTGCTCGTCGCGGAGGCTCCAAACCCATTGGCTCTTGGCCTCTTGCAACCCTACGAAGCTCTTCGAAACGGACACCAGTCATCTGCGGCCCTTTCACCCCACTAACCTCGAATTTCTGCTCGAACTCGAGTCAGATGAAGAGGTTATGAAAACGACGGGCATCGGTCGCGCCCTGGAGCCGGAGCGCATCGAGGAACGGCTGCAGAAGTTGCTGGCCGCCAAACCCGAAGCACTGGGAGTGTTCGCCGCCGCTAGCCCCCAAACAGACGAGCCCCTCGCGTGGGTCATGCTGCGTCCAACGAGTTTCTGTCACCCGGAGCTCTGTTTCATGCTTCCAAAGAGGCTTTGGGGCCAAGGGATTGCAACCCGCGCAGCGCTCGCCGCCCTTCGCTACGGCTTCGATTCTCTAAGGCTCAAGCACATTTATGCCACCACCAGCCGAACCAACGATGCGTCGATGCGTGTGCTTGCGAAGTGTGGGTTCCTCCCGGACGAAACCCATAACGGAGAGCTGAACGTCCATGTGACGACACGCCCCAATGCCTCCGCCGACAGCTCCTCAGGAACTTCAGGTAGCGAGCCCACGATTTGAAGGGAGCCAGAGGGAGCTCAAAGCGCTCCGCTCGTGAATCTGCCTCCCCCTCGCCTTGGTGGGCCGGGCGCCGCCGCTAGGCGCCCGGGTGCAAGAATCAATCTCGTGCACCCATTGTCACTCCAGGGCCTAAACCATTCGCCCATGGAGTGATCGACCCCTAGGACGGCAGCCCCGGGGGAGAACCAATGCGCGACTCGGCCGACCTCGTCACGCAACGGTCCTCGAGACCCTTGGGTCAGTCACAGACGACGGTCTCGACCGCATTCGAGAGCAACCACCCAGAGCTATGCACTGTCGATCGGGAGAAGGACTGCATGAACCTACGCTCTCCGACGGGCGTAGCCATCGACACGGGGACGGTCACACTTGCCGAACCAGATCCATCCAAGGTGAATTGCATTCTCTGAGAGTTCTGGGGACTCACCAGCAGCGTTCCGCCTGGGAGGGGAGCGTTCGCTTTTTGGTTACCTATGAGTAGAACGCTCGGCTTGTTCGCCTCACCACCTGAAATTTCCAACTCCCAGGTCTCGCCCGGGCTGGCCGGCAATGGAGCCGCGACGAGCAAACCAGTACCTGCCCCGTAAGTTTCCGCACCACACACCAAAACTGAGGGCAGGTTGTGAGTTGATGAGTTCAGCTCTGGATCCTCGGCGGTGACGCTAAGGTCCAGCGTCGCGCCCAACATGCCGGGCTGCACGAAGCTCGCCAGTTCCAACTTGGCCTGGTGAATGTTTCCTCCGATGTGAGCCATAGCTAGAGATCCGTTCGAGCTGGATACTCCATCTGTAACGGACCACTCAAGGCTGGCTTCGACGTAAGTCGCACCATCATCGACGACGGAGTCCTGTATCCAACTACGCACCATAGGTGCCCCCCCAAGAGGGTTAATCGGAAGAGTCGCAGGCAGTTCACTCACTCGCCCAATGGAAGGATCCGTCGTGTCTTGCGCGCCGACATTCTCGTAGAACTGATTGGTGTAATCAGTGCCAGGAATTTCGCCGTTTGCGGTGACTACGTCGGTGCGTCCATCGCCATTGAAGTCGCCTGCGACCATGTCGAGACTTGCATCGAGCAGACCGCTGAACGCTCCTGGGGTCTCAACTAGGAACCCACTACCCATATTGCCCGAGCTGATGAACAGCTTCTCCGAAGTCACAGGATTACCGAAGGTCAGTGCCGCAACCAAGAGATCGAGATCTCCATCATCGTCCACATCGAGCAACACAAAATCGTTCTCGTCCTGATCGTTGTTCCCGACGAAAGCGCCGCCGACCGTTCGAAGTCTTGTGATTCCTGTTTCCGTTTGAATGTTCTGCAGCGCCGCGTCCACTGAGGGGAACCCTACGCCGGCGGTGAAGTTCATGTAGATACAGTCGAGGTCTAGATCGCCGTCTAAATCCCCCCATTCCGTCTCGTAGGCACCTGCCCCGGGAACTGTTGTCGCCAGCGGAAGGATGTTCGTTTCCAGTGTGAAGTTTGCGGAGCCGTCATTCAGGTAGACCTGGGTCACTGATGATTTTCCGTCGATGATGACGTCGAGGTCCAAGTCGCCGTCGATGTCCTGGATCTTCGCGTTCTGAGACCCAATTTTATCGATGGCCGGTAGCTTTCCGGGCACCTCCGTAAAGAAGCCCAGGCCGTCATTGATCATCAAGCGCGCCTTGCCGCCCGGCGCGCTGAAACTATTCGGTCCCGCGTCCGCGAACACGAGATCCACATCACCGTCGCCGTCCAGATCTCCCCAACCAACCGAAAAGCTGTTGAGTACAAGTGCTGGCAATCGGAAGGTCTCGTCCAAGAAACCAGGCCCGACAGGGTCTTTGATCAGCAAGCGCTGCTGATCACCAAAAGCTACGGCGATCACTAGATCCTCCCGTCCATCACCATCCACGTCGCAGACCGCTGTGGATTTACCATGGATCACGATACCCGCCGGAATGAGCGGATCAGTGACATCTTGAAAAACGGGCAGTCCTCCCGACAGACCTGTTTGGAGTAGCAAGGTCGGCCTTAGGGGATCAGCTGATGGTGCGCCGAAATCACCAGGCACTGCGTAACCCTGAGCGTTCGTAACGAAGAGGTCGAGCTTGCCATCGTCATTAAAGTCGAGGCTGACGATGCTCTCACTCCAAACGACTGGACCTGGAATCACACTCGGCCGCTGGACAAACTGCTGGGCAACCGCCGGATTTGCGATGATCAAAGCACCGAGAAACTGATAAAACATTTTAGAGAGAGTCGAAGACTTCGGGGGAATAGCCAACGAGAGAGTCACTGACGATTAAGAATATCATACCCCATTCCTGGTGTTTTGGGCGCCCCAGCAGAACGAGACAAAGCAGTTCTGAAGTGCGCTAGTGCCGCCTACGCCGCAATCTAAGCAGGATGAAACGTCAGGCGAACCCTTCCCAACAACTGCGTGGTAGCTCCATCCCCACGCCTACGATCAAGTACCGCCCCTATGAGCCAAAACCTAACCTCCCAGTCCCCTAGCCAAGGCAGCACTGGTAATGTCATCGCCGCGCTCGCCAGCTTCTTTATTCCCGGACTCGGTCAGTTGCTCCAGGGACGCTTGCTGAAGGCAGCCGTTCTCTTCGTCTTGTGCGGCATCTTCTGGTTCTTCTTGATGGGTTGGATCATCATGATTTGGGCAGTGATCGACGCTGCGACCTTCAAGCCCGGCCGGCTCTCGTAGCCATAGCCCATGCGGGGATCGCATCAAGAGTTGCGCTTGATCCAGGTGCGGGTCTCCGCGAACAATCGCAGCGGCCTAGCCGCCTAGGTTTCCCAGTCCTCCCTACAGCCAGGAAGCCGCTTTTCTGAAGAAGTAGAGCGAATCTGGCGAGGATGCACCCGGACCGAGGAGCGCAGCCGCGAGAAGGCCTTGAAAAGCGCGAAAGGCAGCCTCGATGCTAAGCAGACCTGGGACTCTGCAGGCCTGAGCACGGATCAGAAACGAAGAGGCCGGGAGAGAGTTCCACAGCGACCCTTCAATTCTTTTCAGCAGCCTCCCCCTCCGGGTATCTTTGCGCCTAGCAGCAGGTAATACGCCGACAAAAACTAGAGCAAGGAGCACAATAGAATGAAGATCGAAATCGGACTAGTAGCCTTCGCATTCCTTGGCGGAGTGGTCGCGCAGGACAAGATGACAGCGGGCCAAGTTGTTTGGGTGGACTACGGCGAGAACCCGATGGCCAACCCGGATTTCATGGCGGCGTGGATGGCATCGATGACCCCCGGCGAGCATCACGCGAAGCTTTCAAAAGCTGCGGGAGACTGGGACGTAAAAGCCAAGTTCTGGATGACCCCCGATGGTCCGCCGATGGATGCGGTTGGAACTTCCAAGACCCGCACTATCTTGGGCGGCCGCTACATCCTCGAGGAATACTCCAGCGAGTTCATGGGCATGCCATACGAAGGCATGCTGATCCAAGGCTATGACAAAATCAACGAGGAGTACGTTTCCATCTGGCTTGACAACATGAGCACGCGCCCCGCCATCTCAAGCGGCACCACCGATGACAAGGGCGTACTGACAAGCATTGGAGTCATGTATGACGTCTCCACTCCAGCCGGACGTCCGTCAAAGTTCATCTCTTCACCGCAGGGTGAGGACGCAGCCCTCTTTCAGTTGCTCGACAACAATATGGCGGGCGAAGAATTCAAGGTGTTTGAAATGAACTACTCGCGCAAGAAGTAGCGAGTCGTCATTCATTCCTGCAACTGAATCATCCGCTCTTGAACCCCACTCAGCGGCTGCGAGAAGTCGAACAAAAACTCCCTGGGGCTCTTGGTTCCTTCGGGCTAAGAGCCACAGTCAATTGGGTAGAAGTCGACAGTGACCATCTCAGCCGGTCAAGCTGCCCAAATGGAGCCAAGGCTCCACGATAGGTCAGTTGATGCAGCCGCGGCGGCGGAACGAGAGCCGTTTGTTCGAAATCGGCGGGCGGGTGATCTTGAGGCACAGATATTCGAGGCACGAGCTCAGGGGCTGCTGCGATCTGCGCCATGATCGCGGGCCAGTCAACCCCAAACGGGTCTGTCCGCGTGCGATGCGTCCGCTCCTCGCAGAGCTCGGACGGGAGCTTTTCAATCCCCATATATTTGCGGGCAGCCTCGCGGTCCATACCGGCCCGTAGGCCGGAGACTTCGACTCTCCCCGTCTTGCTGTGTTCTTCGATGAGCTTCCCCACTTGAGCATCGGTACTCGTCAAAACTGGCCTCCTAGTAGTGCCAGGAGTTTAATTCAGCCGAGGCGACCCTCGTCGGGACGGGGAATTCTAATTGTCGCTGGGCAAAGTGGTCTAGATCTGCCTGCGCAGCCGTGTCCGACTGCTGCAAGGCGAGCAACTAGCCAGCGAGGAACGAGAGCACCAAGGCCAAGAAACCCGCTCCCACTCAAGCGTAGGGCTCCCTTGAGTTCAGCCTCGCCTAGTTCGCCCCCGCCTGCGCGAGTTGCGGGTTGAGCTCCAAGAATTCCTTTGCCCAGTGATAGCCCTCAAGCAGATCAGGATGCGGGCCATACAACTCGCAGGCGGCGGCGTAGAGGGCTTCGATGGACGCTAGGCCAGTGGCTGGATCGTCGAAAATCGTGCTCTTGCGCGGGTAGGCTGTGCGCAGTTCGGGAAGACGGCGCCGAATGGGTTCGCCGTCGACAGTCAGGTCTAGGCTTTTGAGTCGACGCCAGGAGCAGTCGATCAGGAACAATCCCCGACCTGCATCCTCAGGTTGGAAGGGCTCCCCCTCTGGGTCCAGCAGGATTCGCCCGCCCGCATCAATTCGCCGCTGGGAATGGTAGTTGACGAAGGTTACTCCCGGTTTGCCGCGAAGGGGTGTGAGCGAGCACTTCTTGATCGATTCGCGCTGGTCGCGCAGGATCAGAATGTCGAGGTCCATGCGATTGAAGAGCGTTGAAGTCGAGTGGATATGAAAGCAGCCAGCAAAAATTGCCGGCTGCTTGATCTTTTGCAAGGGCGCCGATTGGCGCCCAGCACCAATCTCAGGCGTAGTGAGCGTAGGCGCGGTTTGCGTCGGCCATCTTGTGGATGTTTTCTTTCCACTGAACCGAAGCGCCGGTTCCGTTGTAGGCGTCAATCAGTTCTGCCGCGAGGCACTCTGCCATCGGCTTGCCTTTCTTCTTGCGAGAGTTCTCAACAACCCAACGGATGGCAAGACTTTGCTGGCGGTGACGCTTGACCTCGCGCGGGACCTGGTAGTTAGCACCACCCACTCGCTTGGAACGAACTTCGACCATCGGGCGCACGTTCTCGAGTGCCTTGGTGAAGATCTCAAGCTGGTCATCACAATCTGCGATGGCTTTGTCCGCAATCTCGAGAGCCTGGTAGAAGATCGCCTGAGCTGTGCTCTTCTTTCCGTGAAGCATCAGCTTGTTGATGAACTTCGAGGCAAGCATCGAATCCAACTTGGGATCGGGCTTGATGTAGACGGCTGTGGACTTGTAGTTACGGGGCATGCTGGTTGTGTTGGGTTGTCGCTAGGACAGGTCGCTTTCGGCGATTGGGCTTGGTATTGGTCGCAAGCGCGACTACTTCTTCGGACGCTTGGTGCCGTACTTGGAACGACTCTGGCAGCGATCATCCACACCGGAAGTGTCGAGGGTACCGCGCAGGATGTGGTAACGCACACCGGGAAGGTCGCGTACACGTCCACCACGGACCAAGACCACAGAGTGCTCTTGGAGGTTGTGGCCTTCACCGGGGATGTATGCCGTGATCTCCTTTCCGTTGGAAAGGCGTACACGCGCGATCTTCCGCAGCGCGGAGTTCGGCTTCTTGGGCGTCTGTGTCTTCACTTGAAGACAGACGCCACGCTTTTGGGGGCAAGACTCTAGTACGGGCGACTTCGAGCGCTTTTTAATCGGCTTGCGGCCCTTGCGAATCAGCTGGTTGATCGTCGGCATGGATGGTTTCCGGAGGCCCCTTTTGGGGCCGAGCAATTAGGAAGGCTCTCCAGGGTGGAGGGCCGAACATTCTAGGTTTCAGTCCGCTGAGGTCAACCCTCGTCAGACTTCTCGTCTTGGGATTCTTCGATACTGCCCGAATTGGCAGGACTATCAACAGGAGGAGTGGTCTGCGGCTCAGGGGCGATCTCGGCCTCGGGACTGGGATCTGCGAGAACATCGCCCAGGATTCCGAGCGGCTCAGTGATGATCGGCCCAGGTGAGACCTGCTCAGAAGCTACCTCCGAGGAGGGAGTGCCCAAAGAGGGAGCAACCGAGGAGGGAGCAACTGCGATGGCTTCGGCCGTAAATGCCGGCGCCGTCATGGTACCCCCCACAGAGCCGCCGTCGGTCCCGGTAGCCCCAATGACATCAGTGACGTCACTTGTGCCGATACCGCCGAACAACTCGTCGAGCTCCGAGTCCACAGAGGACTGGAAGCCTGAGCCGCTGCCGATCTCGGCGAAGTCGATGTTCTTCTTCACGCGGGTGCGGTAGTGATCGCGGAAGCCAGTTCCGGTCGGGACCATGTGACCCAGGATGACGTTCTCCTTCAAGCCCACCAGGAAATCCCGGCGGCCAGCGATTGCGGCTTCCGTGAGAACCTTGGTGGTCTCCTGGAAACTAGCAGCCGAGATGAAGGAGTCTGAGGAGAGCGATGCCTTAGTAATACCCAAGAGCATGGTCTGTCCCGTAGCCGGCTTCTTACGTTCGGCTCGCAGAGCGTCGTTCGAACGGCGGAAGCGGAACTTCTCGATGATGGCACCCGGCAAGAAGTCGGAGTCACCCGAATCCTTGACTTCGACCTTGCGCACCATCTGAGCCAAAATGGTCTCGATGTGCTTATCGTCAATCGTCACGCCCTGTGAACGATAAACGTTCTGGACTTCGTTCATGAGGTAGCGCAGAAGCTCCTCCTCCCCTCTAATTCGCAGAATATCCTGCGGGTGCAAGGGGCCGTCGACCAAGGGATCGCCAGCGCGAACTTCATCGCCCTTGTGGACACGCAAGTGCTTGCCCTGGGGCACGGAGTGTTCGTGCTCTTGGATGACCTCGCCGTCTTCGCCCATGGCGCGCACAATGATTGTCCGCTTGCCACGCTTCTTGTCGCCGAGTTCAACAACGCCATCGATCTCTGCGATGATTGCAGGGTTCTTGGGCTGGCGAGCCTCGAAGAGTTCGGTAACACGCGGAAGACCACCTGTGATGTCCTGAGTACCAGCTGCCTCACGGGCAGTCTTGGCGATCACATCACCAGCCTCGAGGCTGAGGCCGTCTTCGATCTCAATGTAGGCTCCTTCCGGAATCGGGTAGAGAGCTAGCGTTTCGCCATCCTTGTCCTCGATGACAAGCTGCGGGTGCAAGTCACCCTTGTGCTCAGTCACCTGGGCACGAGTTTGGCCGTGACGCGCATCCTTCTCGACTCGCAAGGTCTTGCCTTCCAGCAAGTCCTCGAAACGAACCTTACCGGAACACTCTGCGAGGATCGGAACGTTGTGCGGGTCCCAAGTACACAGCACGTCACCGACTTTGATGTCAGCCTCGTCCTTGAACAAGATCTCTGCACCAACGGGGACTCCGTAGCGGTCGATCTCGCGCCCGCGCTCGTCAAGCAAGAGAATCTCGCCGTTGCGGGACAGAGCTACATCAACGCCATCGCGGTTGCCGACCACTTTGAGGTTGCTGCTGAATGAGAGCTTGCCGTCGCGCTTCACGCGGCATTCGGACTCCTCGACAGTACGACTCGCCGTACCACCAATGTGGAATGTCCGCATGGTCAACTGGGTGCCAGGCTCGCCGATCGATTGCGCAGCGATGATGCCCACGGCCAAACCACGTTCCGCAGTGGTGCTGCGTGAGAGGTCCATGCCGTAGCAGCGCATGCAACAACCGAGAGGCGCCTCGCAAGTCAACGGACTGCGAACCCAAATCTTCTCGTGTCCGAGTTCCTCGACGCGTGCGGCGATTTCCTCTGTGATCAGCTCGTCTTTGCGCACGACGATTTCGTCGTGGACGATATCCATGATCGTGTCCCGGGCCACTCGACCACGGATTCCCTGGGCCAGGGAGACCGCGACCTTGTCACCTTTATAGACGACAGCTTTGATGACCCCGTTCGGCGTGCCGCAGTCCTCGATCGTGATCACGACGTTTTGTGCAACGTCGGTCAGCTTACGAGTCAAGTAACCAGCGTCAGCGGTCTTAAGCGCCGTGTCAGCCAGTCCTTTTCGAGCACCGTGAGTCGACGAGAAGTACTCAAGAATCTTGAGGCCTTCACGGAAGTTAGCCTTGATGGGCGTCTCAATGATTGCGCCTGACGGCTTGGCCATCAAACCACGCATACCGCCCAGCTGGCGAACCTGGTCAATCGAACCACGAGCGCCGGACGTCACCATGCAGTGAATCGGGTTCACGTAGCCGGTATTGGTGTCGTAATCAATGGCAAGCCTCTTCATCAAGTCCTCACCAACGACTTCACGCGCATGCGTCCAGTAGTCGATGATCTTGAGGTAGCGTTCACCGTCGGTGATGACGCCCTTCATGAAGGCTGCCTGAACCTTGTCCACCTCAGCCTGGGTCGACTTCAAGATTTCCTGCTTCGAATCCGGAATCAGGATATCACTCTTGCCGAATGACATGCCCGCACGGGTCGAGGACTTGAAGCCCAAGTCCTTGAGGCCATCCAAAAGGTTCAAGGTCGCATCGCGACCGAGCAAACGATGGCAGTCGGAGATCAGATCACTGACGCCGCGCTTCGAAAGCTCGTAGTTGTAGAAAGGCATCCCGGGAGGAAGGATGTCGTTGAAGATCGCACGACCAATCGTGGTCTCAAGCAGGACGCGCTTGGCGCTGCCATCCTTCTTCGTCTCCGTCAGAGAATCGATGCGACCATCGTCCCCCACCTGAATCGGCTCATCACTACTCCCGAGCTTCACGAGAGTGCCGGCTTCCATGCGAACACGCACCATTTTGTGGGTGTGCGACTGGCCGTGGCTGTAAGCCAGGAACAATTCGAACATGGAGCTAAAGCTCTTCTGCGCGACGGCCAAGTCACCCAGCGGCTCACGCGTCATGTAGAAGATGCCAAGCACCATGTCCTGCGAAGGCGAAATGATCGGCGAACCGTTGGCGGGCGAGAACACGTTGTTACTCGCCAGCATGAGAGTCGATGCCTCGATCTGTGCTTCGTAGGAGAGCGGCAGGTGGACGGCCATTTGGTCACCGTCGAAGTCCGCGTTGAAGCCACCACAAACGAGGGGGTGCAAGCGGATCGCGTTGCCTTCGATGAGCACCGGCTCGAAAGCCTGGATTCCCATGCGGTGAAGGGTAGGCGCGCGGTTGAGCAGAACGGGGTGGTCACGCGTGACCTCCTCGAGGATATCCCAAACGTCTTCGTCACGGCGCTCAAGCATGCGCTTGGCCGACTTGATCGTGTCCGCCAAACCAAGCTCTTTCAGGCGGCGGATAATGAAGGGCTGGAACAGCTCCAAAGCGATTGTCTTGGGCATACCGCACTGATGCAATTTCAGCTCGGGGCCAACAACAATCACAGAACGTGCGGAGTAGTCGACTCGCTTTCCAAGAAGGTTTTCGCGGAAACGACCCTGCTTACCCTTGATCATATCGGTCAAGGACTTCAACGGTCGGTTCGAGGAACCGAGCACAGGACGACGGCAACGACCGTTGTCGAAGAGCGCGTCAACCGACTGCTGCAACATCCGCTTCTCGTTACGGATGATGACCTCAGGTGCGTTGAGGTCGAGCAACTTCTTGAGACGGTTGTTGCGGTTGATCAGACGACGGTAGAGGTCGTTGAGGTCACTGGTTGCGAAGTTGCCCGAATCGAGCAAAACCAACGGGCGCAGGTCCGGAGGAATGACCGGTACGACGTCGAGAACCATCCACTCGGGATCGTTGCCGGAGTCGCGCAGCATCTCGACCGTACGCAGGCGCTTAATGATGTCCTTTTGGCGCTGCTTCGATCGCGTCGAAATCAGTTCCTCGCGGAGTTCATCTGAAAGTTGCTGGAGATCCAAGCGGCCGAGCATCTTGCGCACGGCTTCGGCCCCCATGTCCGCGTCGAAGTCCGTGCCGTACTTGGCACGTGACTGACGGAACTCGTCCTCAGTGAGCAACTGGTACTCTTCGAGGGGTGTGTCACCGGGGTCGACAACAATGTAGTCCTGGAAGTAGATCACCCGCTCAAGGCTCGCGACCTTGACACCAAGTAAGTTACCAAGACGCGACGGCATGGCCTTGAAGAACCAAATGTGCGCGGTCGGAGCGGCCAGGTTGATGTGGCCCATGCGCTTGCGACGTACACGACTGTGAGTGACCATAACGCCACACTTATCACAGACAATGCCCTTGTGCTTGATACCTTTGTACTTACCACAAGCACATTCCCAGTCCCTTTCGGGGCCGAAGATACGCTCACAGAAGAGGCCATCACGCTCGGGGCGGTACGTCCGATAGTTGATCGTCTCAGGCTTCTTGACCTCGCCAAAGGACCAGGACCGGATGTCCTCCGGGGAAGCTAGGCAGATTGTGACACTGCCGTAGTCGTTGACGCGGTTATAGATCGCTTCAGCCATGGGTCTTCGTACTTTGCGTGTGGAGGCGGTGGTTCGGTTGGATGTCTAAGGGCAAGTGTTGCCTTTAGAGCGTCGCCTTCTTGTGAAGCTGCATGTTCAGCCCCAGGCCTTTGATCTCGTTTGTCAGCACCTCGAAGGAAACAGGTGTTCCCGGCTCGAGAATGTTGAGTCCCTTGACCATCGATTCGTAGATCTTGGTGCGTCCGTCGACATCGTCAGATTTCACCGTGAGCTGCTCCTGAAGGATTGCGGCAGCGCCGTAAGCCTCCAAAGCCCAAACTTCCATCTCACCGAAGCGCTGGCCACCGAAGCGTGCCTTACCGCCGAGCGGCTGCTGGGTGATGAGGCTGTAGGGGCCAGTTGCACGGGCGTGAACCTTCTCGTCCACCAAGTGGTGAAGCTTCAGCATGTACATAATCCCGACTGTCACGTCCTGCTCGAATTCTTGACCGGTACGGCCATCGACAAGCTTGAACTTACCAGTCTTCGGAAGACCAGCTTCGACCAAGATGTCCTCGATTTCCCCTTCCGTGGCACCATCGAAGGCGGGCGTATAAGCGCGCATTCCAAGGGTCCGCGAAGCGATACCGAGGTGAGTCTCAAGAATCTGTCCAACGTTCATTCGACTGGGCACGCCGAGCGGGTTCAGTACGATGTCCATCGGAGTTCCGTCAGGGAAGTAAGGCATGTCCTCAATCGGGCAGACCTTGGAAATCACTCCCTTATTTCCGTGACGACCAGCCATCTTGTCCCCCACCTTCAAGTTGCGCTTGGTGGCGATGTAAACCTTCACCATTTCAAGCACACCGGTGGGCAACTCATCACCGCGACTCAGGCGGTTGACGACCTTATTCTTCTCGCTTTCTTTATCGTCGATCTTGCTTTGGAATTCGTTGATGAGGCGGAAGCTTTCGTCACGCTTCGCCTTATCCCCGTGGTTCTCCGTAGCAGACACACAGAGCAAACGCACGCGGCGCAGCTCGTCAAAGGTCGAAGTGTCGTCAGTCATGACCGGTTGGTTGGTCAGATCGTCGACAACGTCTTGGCCGAGGCAAGCCTGGACAGCCTCGAGCATGCCCGCGCTGTAGTGACCGAGAGCACGGATGTATTCCTTCTCCGCTTCACGGATCACAGCCAAAGCCTTGGTGCGCTCTGCATCGGTCAAGTTGACGCGACGGGAGAACTTCTGGGCGTCGATAACCACACCACGCGAGCCGGGAGGCATCGCGAGCGAGGCGTTCTTCACGTCCACACCAGCCTTTCCAAAGATAGCGTGCAAGAGCTTCTCTTCAGGGGTTAGCTCACTCTTCGACTTCGGAACGACCTTACCAACGAGGATATCGCCAGCATGGACAAAGGTTCCGACACGTACGATTCCCGTCTCGTCGAGACTGGCCAAAGCCTTCTCGCCAACGTTGGGAATATCACGCGTGAACTCTTCCTTGCCGAGTTTTGTCTCGCGAATCTCGACGTCGTACTCCTCGATGTGAATCGAGGTGAAGACGTCATCACGAACCAAGCGTTCAGAAACAAGGATCGCGTCCTCGAAGTTGAAACCGTCCCAGGTCATGAAGGCCACCAGCAAGTTCTTGCCGAGGGCTAGTTCGCCGTTCTTAGTAGAAGCTCCGTCCGCAAGGAGTTGTCCCTTGACGACCTGATCACCCTCGTGAACCACCGGTCGGTGGTTTTGGGTCGTCCGGTCGTTGAGGCCGCGGAACTTGGCTAGCTCGTAGTCCTCGCCATCGACAATGATAGTGGTGGCATCGACATAGTCGACGGTGCCGTCTGCTATCGCGTAGATCGGCAGGCTTGAGTTCTTGGCGACGACGCGCTCCATTCCCGTTCCCACCGTCGGCGGGTCCGTGATCAAGAGCGGTACAGCCTGGCGCTGCATGTTCGAGCCCATCAAGGCCCGGTTAGCATCATCGTGCTCAAGGAATGGAATCAGCGCGGCAGAGATGCCGATGATCTGCATCGGAGAGACGTCCACGTAATCCACACCTTCCGGCGGGACTTCCACGTTGTCACCGTCCTTGCGCGCAAGAACTCGCTCCTCCGTGATCATCATGTCGTCGCCGATGGTTACGTCGGCGGGCGCCATCACGAGGCCCTTCTCTTGATCAGCCCTAAAGTACTCGACCTCGTCTGTCAGCTTGCCCTTATTGACCCGGCGGAAAGGCGTGGTCAAGAAGCCGTAGCTGTCTAGTTTCGAGTAGAGCGCCAGACTTGAGATCAAACCAATATTCGAACCCTCGGGCGTCTCGATCGGGCACAACCGACCGTAGTGCGACAAGTGCACGTCGCGGACATCGAAGCCGGCACGCTTTCGGTTGAGTCCACCAGGCCCCAGAGCAGAAAGACGGCGCTCGTGAGTCAGCTGACTGAGCGGGTTCGCCTGGTCGACGACCTGGCTGAGCTC
This sequence comes from Planctomycetota bacterium, assembly GCA_047639675.1. Taxonomy (GTDB): domain Bacteria; phylum Planctomycetota; class UBA1135; order UBA1135; genus JABACD01. Next base: position 33,509 of record JBLIOI010000023.1, read on the forward strand.
GCTACGACCGAAGAAGTAATCAACGGCGCTTGAGAAGGTCTTGGAGTTGATCAGAGTCCGCGGGGATACGGTCTCCGGGCTTTCCAAGTTCATGCGCTCTTGAGCAGTACGTCGCAGTTTGAGCAGTCCCTTGCGGAACTCCTCGCCTGCCAGCTCGGCGATGGTACGCACGCGCCGGTTACCCAAGTTGTCAATGTCGTCGATCTCGCCTTCGCCAGCGCGCAGGCCGAGGAGGTACTTGACCGAGTTGATGATGTCCGCAGGCTGCAGAACCTGGGTATCCTCGGGGATGTCCTGGTCGTACTTGCGGTTGAGGCGGAACCGGCCGACGCGACCGAGGCGGTAGCGTTGTTCGTCGAAGAACTTCTCGTGGAAGAGCTCGCGAGCCTTCTCAAGCTGCACCGGGTTTCCGGGGCGCAGACGAGAGTAGATCTTTAGCAGAGCCTCTTCGTAGCTGTTCGTCGGATCCTCGCGCATCGAGTTGACGATCAAGAGATCAAGGTCATCGACGTCCTGTGCAAGGACCTCGACTTCGACCATACCGCTCGAGGCGATTTCTTGGGCGACGGCCTCAGAGATGATCTCGCAAGAGGCCACCAAGACTTCACCTGTTTTGAGGACAATGACGTCCCCCACAGCGATCTTGTCGGTGATCTGCTTGGCGAAAGCATTCTCCGTCTTGCTGGGAGTCATCTTGACCACTTTGGTCTCGTAGAACTCGCGCAACAGATCTGCGTCACTGCTCAAACGCTCGTCGAGAGCGCGCAATAGCGTAAGAGCGGAGAACTTACCCGACTGGTCGATGCGGACCGTAAGGAGCTCCTTCTTAGTTACGTTTAGTTCAACCCACGAGCCTCGCTCGGGGATGATCCAGCAACTGTGCAGTTTACGGGTGTCCGATGCGCTGGCTTGCTCGTAGGAGAAGTCGACGCCCGGCGAACGGTGCAACTGGCTAACGATGACTCGCTCGGAGCCATTGACGATGAACTCGCCGCCGCCAATCATGATCGGGATCTCGCCGAGATACACCTCCTCTTCGATCGGCTCGGGCTTAATCAAACGCAACCTAACCTTCAGCGGATAGCCGTAGGTCAAGCGCAACTTGCGGCACTCGTCGATGGTATAGCGAGGACGACCTAACTCGTACCCGACGTACTCAAGGCACATCGTTTTATCGTACGAGTAGATAGGGAAGATCTCTGTCAGGAGGCGCTGCATTCCAATCGCCTCGCGATTGGCTTGCGGTACATCCTTAGCCAGAAATACTTCCCAGGCGTCGGTTTGGATCTCTACGAGATTCGGAAGCTCAACGATCGACGGGTATCGACCGAATTGCTTAACAGGAAGAATGGACTCAGTCATTTATGCCACTTACCAGTAGGGCCGGATCACGAAGGCGACTGGATCCCGGCCAACAGGTACGGATAAGGGGTGGATCAAAGTAAAATCCGCAACGTCAAGGTGTAGCCGTTCTCAACCGAGAATGACATCTGCCCCCCACCAAGACGTTAGAGACCAAGCCCCAATGTAGCGATTACGCGAAGCGAATCCACCCCCTACCGCAAATTTCGGGCCAAAGGCGCCGATGTTCTTACGTTGGGAGCGAACCCCGCGGGGTGCTACAGCAGGGATGTAAAAAGGAGAGTCGCGAGAGTGCGACTGCCCCCTAGGCACGTAGCGAGATCCGGAGGGGAAGGAATCTTCCCTTTCCGGACTCGATATGCTTGTCAGGCTGCGTCAACTAGTTGTACCACCAAGGGGCAGAGCCCAGCGGGCCCTAAACCCTTAGCAGAGTGAGATCTACTTGATCTCGACGCTGGCACCAGCGCCTTCGAGTTGAGTCTTCATCTCCTCGGCTTCCTCTTTAGTGCAGCCCTCCTTCACAGGAGCGGGAGCGCTGTCGACGACAGCCTTGGCTTCTTTGAGGCCCAGGCCAGTGATGGCTCGGACTTCTTTGATGACCTGAATCTTCTTATCGCCAGTAGCGGTGAGGATGACGTCAAATGCCGTCTGTTCCTCTTCGCCACCGCCACCGTCGCCAGGGGCGGCGGCAGCTGCAACGGGTGCTGCTGCACTTACGCCCCACTTGTCCTCAAGATACTTGACGAGCTTGGAAGCTTGGAGAAGGGTCAGGCCGTCAAGTTGATCGGCGATGGTTTGGAGCTCTTTTTCAAGCTCGACAGTTGCCTCTTCAGACATGGAATTGGCTCCTAGGGGAGGAATCTAAAAATGGATCGGTGATGTAGAATTGAACAGTTCAGACGGAGGGACCCTAGCAACCCAGAAGGGCCGAGTCGCCGGGCCGCGACCATGATTCGAGTGATCGAATCAGTCGTCGCTCCCTTCGCCTTGATCGATGTGAGCTTGCATGACTCGGGCCAGTCCACTAGGCAGGCCGGCGAGAGTGCCAACCAAGCCGCGAGCAGGTCCAGAGATGCAGCCAACCAGTTTGGCACGCAGCGTGTCAGTATCCGGGATCTGGGCCAAGGCAACGGCGTCATTTGCGTTGAGAACACTGTCCTCAAGCATGCCCGCCTTGATCTTGACCTTACCAGCAGCCTTTACCGATTTCTCGGTGAAGATCTTTGCCGCGCTAATAGCCGCTTCCGCATCGCCATAGGCGATACCGGTGTTACCGGCCATAACGTCTACCGGAAAGTCATAACCCTTAGAGCTCAGCACGCGGCGAGCAATACGGTTTTGGACCATCCGGAACTTGGCACCTTTTTCGGCCAACTGATTTCGCAGTGACTCGGACTCGACGACAGTCAGGCCTTCAAAGCTGACCATAACTAGTCCGCCGATGCCCTCGAAGTCCGTGTCGAGTTCGCTGTAAATCAGCTCTTTGACGATATTAGGCATGGAATCAGGCCCCTGAAATAATTTGTAGTCCCGGCCCCATGGTGGTGCTCAGGCAAACCTTGGTGAAGAAAACACCCTTCACCGCCGAGGGGCGCATTGCGACGAGGTGACTCAAGAAGGTCTCGAGGTTCTCGCTCAAAGCACCAGTAGAGAAGGAGCACTTACCAACAGCAGCGTGAACGTTGCCCCCAGCATCCGTGCGGAACTCCACCTTACCAGCCTTGAATTCCTTCACGGCGGTGGCGACGTCCGGTGTCACAGTGCCCGACTTGGGGCTCGGCATCTTGCCTTGCGGTCCGAGAACCTTACCCAAGCGGCCAACGTGCTTCATCATGTCGGGACTTGTAATCACGACGTCGAAGTCCATCCAGCCGCCAGCGATCTTATCCGCCAAGTCACCGGAACCGACTTCGTCAGCTCCTGCTTCCTTAGCAGCGTCCGCCTTTTCGCCTTCTGCGAAGACGATGACCTTGATTGACTTGCCCAAGCCGTTAGGCAAGGAGCATGCGCCACGAACCAATTGGTCCGTTTTACGCGGGTCGATGCCCAGACGCACTACGACCTCGAGTGACTCATCAAACTTCGCCGAAGGCAGTGACTTCAATAAGTCGATCGCCTCACTAGCAGAGTAAGTTTTGTCACGGTCGACTAGCGCCGCGGCTTTTTCGTATCTTTTGCTATGACTCGCCATGGATCAGTCCTCTACCTCGATTCCCATCGAACGCGCTGTGCCAGCAATGATGCGGCAAGCATGCTCGACGTCCCGAGCGTTCAGGTCGTTCTTCTTGATCTCTGCGATCTCCTCAAGGTGCTTACGAGTGACCTTACCGACTATCTCGGTACCGATCCATCCAGCGCCCTTCTCAACCCCAGCTGCTTTCATTAGCAGTATAGAGGCCGGAGGAGACTTCAAGACAAAGTCAAAGGTGCGGTCTTTGTAGACCGATATCTCGACAGGGATGATCATCCCCATCTGGTCGCGTGTCCGGTCGTTGAACTGCTTAACAAATTCGGCGATGTTGACGCCGTGTGAACCCAATGCGGGTCCAACCGGCGGTGCCGGAGTTGCCTGCCCTGCGGGGCACTGCAGTTTGATCATGCCGGTGACTTCTTTTGCCACGTTATACGGCCTCCACTTCCCAATACTCGAGTTCTACAGGAGTCGGGCGGCCAAAGATCGTGACTACGACCTTGACGGTGCCCTTGTCGGGGTTGACTTCATCGACGGTTCCATCGAAACCATCAAAAGCTCCCGACTTGATCTTGACGAGATCGCCCTTTTGCATGCCAATTGTGACTTGCGGGCGCGCCTCGGATTCTGACATACGTGCCAGGATTGCGGAGACGTCGTCTTCAGTCAGCGGGGTTGCTTCCCCACGACTGCCTAGAAATTCGCGCAGCCCGTCAACCGAGCGCAGCGTCGAACGCACAGCGTGCGTTTGCGGATCATCATGATCCTCGATTTCAGCTTGCACCATCAGGTAGCCGGGATACAGCTTCTGATTGACGGTGCGCTTCTTACCGTTCTTGAGATCCGTCACGCGCTCAAAGGGCACGAGGACCTGAGGAACGGCTTCTTGCAAGCCAGCAATTTTAATGCGGCTCACTGCATTGCGCGCAATGCTGTCCTCGCGGCCAGATTGGCAGCGAATGAAATACCAGTTGAGTGCCATGTCCTGTTCTTTAGCCCCTTAGATTCGCCAAACGAGGGTGTTCATGACCCGACTAATGAGCGCGTCATAGCCGGCCAAGAGTGCCATCAGGACAATAACGCAGATCATAACAACGACGGATGCCTTGCCGGCTTCCCCCAACGTCGGCCAAGTTACTTTGCGTAACTCGGACTCGGTCTCTATCAAGAGATCAGCGTTCTTCGGCTTCTCAGTCCAACGATAGAGCAGAGCCATTCCGATGATGAACGTGACCAGGGCAATTACAAAGGCCCAGGTCAAGTCCACACCAAGAATCGGGATTCTGGCTCCATCCCACAGGCGCTGCCCGAGGGACTCATTGAACATACCCGACAACTCGGCGCGCAATGAAGTGCAGCCGTAGAACACCATGATAGCCAACGACCAGAAGGCCGCCATGCGTGCCATCCGTCCTTGATCTTGCCGATAAGCCATCTGTAAGTGTCCTAAGTGAGGGGGAAGTGTAAGTGAGATAAATGTGACGCTGCGGTGAAACAGCGCGAGTGTAAGCTAGCTAGAGCTTCTTCTCTTTATGCGGTAAGTGCTTCCGACAGAATCGGCAGTACTTTTTCTTCTCGAGCTTGTAGGCCGCCTTCAAACGCTTATGCGTCGTGTAGTTGCGGTTTTTGCACTCGGTGCACTCGAGAAATACGTAGCGTTCTTTGATCTTCATTTGCCGACCTTGTTTTGGCACCCTGGCGGACGCGGTTAGCGACCGAAGGCGTGTCTCCCCCGCCTTTGGCAATACCCAGCATTTTGGGCAAAGCCTCCGGCGAGGTCGTCGCCAGTAGAAACCTCAAGTGGCTCCTCCTGACTTTTGATTAGTGAGTCGTCTTCTTGTTGTTGACGGTACCGACTACTCGATGATCTTCGTAACAACACCAGCGCCAACGGTGCGGCCGCCTTCGCGGATAGCGAAGCGCAACTGCTCGTCCATGGCGACCGGGGTGCCGAGAGTCACTTGAATTTTGACGTTGTCGCCCGGCATGCACATTTCTGCGCCGTCGAGAAGGTCAGCCGCTCCGGTCACGTCCGTAGTACGGAAGTAGAACTGGGGGCGGTAACCAGAGAAGAACGGCGTGTGACGGCCACCCTCTTCTTTCGATAGAACGTAGACCTCAGCCTCGAACTTGGTGTGCGGGGTGATGCTGCCGGGCTTGGCAAGAACTTGACCACGGATGAGGTCCTTCTTGTCGATGCCACGAACGAGGATGCCGACGTTGTCGCCCGCTTCGCCGTAGTCCAGAGTCTTCTGGAACATCTCGACGCCGGTGCAGGTGGTCTTGCCGATTTCTTCGGTCATACCGACGATCTCAAGCGAGTCACCAACGTTGACTTTGCCACGCTCGATACGACCAGTGCCGACTGTGCCACGACCCTTGATCGAGAACACGTCCTCGATGGGCATCAGGAAGTCCTTGTCGATATCACGCGGGGGGCGCGGAATAGCCGTATCAACGGCCTCCATCAGCTCCCAGATGCAGTCGTATGCTTCGTCTTCCTGGGTCTTACCAGCGGCCAAAGCGTTCTCGACCGCAAGGGCAGAACCGCGGACGATCGGAATATCGTCGCCCGGGAATTCGTACTTACAGAGAAGCTCGCGGATCTCCATCTCGACTAGGTCGAGGAGTTCCGGGTCGTCCACTTGGTCGACCTTGTTCATGAACACCACAATGGCGGGAACGTTGACCTGACGGGCGAGCAGGATGTGCTCGCGGGTCTGGGGCATCGGGCCGTCAGCCGCGGAGACCACCAAGATAGCGCCGTCCATTTGGGCAGCACCGGTGATCATGTTCTTGACGTAGTCGGCGTGTCCAGGGCAATCAACGTGAGCATAGTGACGGTTTACCGTCTCATACTCAACGTGTGCCGTGGAGATGGTGATACCACGCGCCTTCTCTTCCGGGGCTTTGTCGATCTCGTCGAAGGCCATTTCTTTGGCCAGGCCCTTGAGGGCCAACGAGCGGCAAATTCCCGATGTCAATGTAGTCTTACCGTGGTCGACGTGACCAATGGTGCCAACGTTGACGTGCGGTTTGTTTCTCTGAAAGACTTCCTTAGCCATTTCTGATCGCTGTTTTCGATGTCGATGGGTTAGCCGCAGGAATTGCGGCCGTGCCCGAGAGACGGATTTTTATGAGTTACCTTGGCCGAAACCGGCCTTGGCGTGTACTTGAAATTTAGTTGTCTGAATGGAGCTGCTGATGGGACTTGAACCCATGACCTCTTCCTTACCAAGGAAGTGCTCTACCACTGAGCTACAGCAGCCCGAGGATCAAAGCTGTGCCTCGCGGCAGCAGTCTCGGTCCCTTTCGCTGTCTGGATGACGACCCCAATTGTCTTGGCCCTGCCCCCCCTCTAGAGAAAAAGACTCTAGAGGAAAAGGCCCCAAGAAAAAAGGGCGGTGGAGCGGGTGGGGGGAATCGAACCCCCGTGTGCAGCTTGGAAGGCTGCCGTTCTACCATTGAACTACACCCGCATTGATTCCGTTGAATTCGTGAGCAAGCCAGGTCGCTGGTAAGCGGCGAGGGCCCCATCGCTAGGATCTGGGTGCTATGAATCGGTGGGCATGGCAGGTCAACCTCAGCAGTCTTCGCCTGAACCCTCCTCACCACCTAAAGAAGTGGCTCAAAGAGTCTGCAAAGCAGTCATGCTGGTCGAGTGCAGTTTGTTGGTGGGGAGAGCAGGATTCGAACCTGCGAAGGCTGAGCCATCAGATTTACAGTCTGATCCCTTTGGCCGCTCGGGAATCCCCCCTTGGTCGCACCTCTCGCTTTCGCAAGCGCACGTGTACGGTCCTACACTCGAACTTCTCGGTACCTGCGCGATGAGCTGCTACGACGACCCTTCCCATACGGGGAGAGTTGCCGTGAGCGCTCGCCGCTCCCGTGTCATCCAGTTGATCTCGTTGCCATTGAACAATTCTGCGCCAGCATCGCGTGCCGTCTGCAGCCCCTATCCCTAACCCCCACCGTATCACTCCAGGATGTTGGGGAACAACCTGGAGCCAGCGGTGGGACTCGAACCCGCGACCGCCTGATTACAAATCAGGAGCTCTACCAACTGAGCTACGCTGGCGAATTATCTCGCAACGAAGGACACCTGAAAGAAACTGAAACCCGAAGGGCCAGTGGCCTCTCGGGCACCCCAGTCGAAGATGGGAGCGCGGTATCCTACGGACGCGGACCTGTTGGTCAATAGTCCTCCCCATCTTTCGTCAGTCTTTTTTCGATGGGCCGAAATTAGATCCCCTCCAACTCCCGGCGATACCCCTCCCAGGAGTGACGGATTTGCCCCATCGAGTCACCACCGAACTTGCTCAAAACAGCGTCTGATAGCACCAATGAGACCATTGCCTCCCCCACGACCCCCGCAGCCGGAAGGGCCGTAATGTCGGATCGTTGCCAAGTGGCGTGGACGGTTTCGCCACTTTCAAAATCCACACTATCCAGGCCCTGACGAAGGGTCGGAATGGGTTTCATGGCCACTCGGAGGCGCAAAGCCTCGCCATTTGTCATGCCGCCCTCGAGCCCACCCGCGTTGTTGGTGCGCCGCTTGAAGCGCCCCCAGCGCTGAACCCCGGGGGTCTTTGCGAGCTCGATCGGATCGTGAACAAGTGATCCCGGTCGGCGCGATGCTTCGAAACCGAGGCCGAATTCCACCCCTTTCATGGCGGGTATCGACATCAGGGCACCGGCCAAGCGCCCAGTCATGCGCTGGTCATAGCTTGCGTAGCCCCCCAGACCGGGAGGTAAGCCAAAAGCCAAGACCTCGAAGACTCCACCCAACGTGTCGCCATTCTGCTTGGCGAGATCGACGGCCGTATACATGAGCTTGTCTGCTTCTGGATCGAGGCTCAGAAACTCGCTCCTTGTGCGAATCGCCAAGCGCTCCTCGCCAGCTGCAGCGAGCGCATCCGCGCGCACGCAGATATCCGACAACTGTACCGAATGGGCGAATACCTCTACTCCGAGAGCTTCTAGCAATTGTCGCGCAATCGCCCCAGCCGCCACCCGCGAAGCCGTTTCGCGTGCGCTGGCGCGCTCCAAGATTGCCCGCGGGTCACGATGACCGAACTTTTGGCAGCCGGCCAGATCTGCGTGTCCAGGCCGTGGATCGCCGGGAATCGGCAACTTGTCGATGACGTAGTCCTTGTTTTTAACCAAGAATGCGATCGGCGAGCCGAGGGTCACGCCCTGCTTCAAGCCCGACAGGATCTCCACCCGGTCCGTTTCAATTTTCATGCGCCCACCGCGGCCATAGCCGAGCTGGCGACGGGCGAGCTCGCTGTCTATGCGCTCAATATCGAGGGCTAATCCAGCCGGCATCCCTTCGACAATGCCGACCAAGGAGGGTCCGTGGGACTCCCCTGCCGTGCGCCATGTGAGACCGCTCAATTGGATCCTCCGTGCTCATCTACCGGTGCAACATCAGCTCGTAGCTGCACGATTTCGACCCAACCGTCATCCTCTTCGTCCTCACCGTTTTCAGCCGTAACCTCAATAGTGGCAGGTGGTCCGGGCGCTGGAATCAAGACATCTGCTTCCAACGCCTCCGCAATATGGCGTTCCAATGCGGACAAGTCCACCGGCTTCGTCAAGGTCGAGAAAACCCCCGGAACCAGCCTCAGTTCGCGCTCTAGCTCGGCATCCAGGAACCCCGAAACCACGATCGTGCGCGGCAGGATTCCTTCCTTTGCCAACCTTGGCAACTCCTCACGCCCGTTCTCCTCACCTAGATCCAAGTCCGCCAGCATCAGCTCCGGCGCATCGGCTCGAATCAAAACGCGCGCAGCGGCATAAGACAGAGCCGTATCCACTCGGTGCCCAGAGCGCGCTAAAAACCACTGGGTCAGTTCGACGATTCGCTCGTCATTGTCCACGATAAGAAGGTGTGCCATACGAGGCAGAGTACGGATTGGGGGTCCGCCAGGCACGCTTTCCCTGCGTTCACGATTCGAGGAGTGTGGAGATTTGCGAGATGGGGAGCAGAGTCTGGGGCGAAAACTGGAGGTTGGGTGCGAGCTTTGGGTTGAGTCGGTTGGGGCAAATCGCAGCTGTGAGGCAACCGCGATTTGCCCAAACCAATCCACCCGAAGCTCACGCCCAACCGCGAAATTCCCTCGCACCCAGGAACGCAAGGTTGCGGAGCACGGAACCTGTCAACAACATCGAGACACATCCGTGTCGAGTTTAGTGGAGGAGATACGGACACCGGCGATGCAGGCGGGACTCGCGAAGAAGAGGTTCAGCTTCAGGGACATCTGGTGCTTGCGCAGTCGCCTGTTACGGATCGTGCGCAAGGCTAGGTTTCCCAGTTGGTTACGGCCTGTTTAGACTTCGACGATCATGAACGAGACAAATTGATGCGGACCGCAATAAGTCGGATGGCGTGCCCAAGCGAGGCATGTGAGGTCTACGGTAAGTCTGACAGCGGCAACATTGCGCTACACGGCTTCTCCAAAGTTAAGCGGGGGAGACGGCGTCGTTATCGCTGCACCGCGTGCGGCAAGAGCTTTGGGGCGACATCGGGTACGGCCTACGAACGCCTCCAGCATTCCATGCGCAAGTTCGACCGCGTTGCCACCCTCAGCGTTGAAGGCGTCAGTAAGGCAGCCATAGCTCGCATCGAAGGGCTGTGTTGGAACACGGTCAGCCGCTGGCTTGAACTGGCTGCCGCGTACGCCCGCCAGTTCAACGACGCCAACTTGCGAGGCTACACCCTTGAAGAGTTGCAACTCAATGAGCTGAACACGTTCCTCGGCAATCGGAACGAGAAGACTTGGGTCTTCGCAGGCATCGAGGTGTCGTCACGCCTGTGGCCCGCTACGCTCGTCGGTGCACGCACCTGGAACAACACCAAGT
>JBLIOI010000024.1:0-43614 GCA_047639675.1 Planctomycetota bacterium
GGACGCAAATCTTTCCACAGGCGAGCTCAACACCGGTCCCGACTGCCCGTACTACGACCCTCCGAACGGAACCAAGTTCCAGGTCGTATTCAAACGCGATGCAATCGGCGATCTGACCGACGAGGTACTCGGTTTTGCCTTCGGTTCGGAGATCTACGAACTTCAGTAACGGCTGTTAGGCAAACGAATGAAAGCCCGCAATCTTCTCATTGGCAAGCTCACGTCCCTCGTCCTGCTTTTGTCTTTCCTCCCAGGCTGTGGAGATTTCGATTTCCACGGACAAGAGCTCTCCCTCCAACACGACTTGCACTCCAACTCGTTAGAGCTTGAGCTGCGCTACTCGGGAGTCACCGTCTCGACCGTAGAGAAGAAGGAAGAGTACTCGGCCAAGAAGATCGAAAAGGTGAAGCTCGCTGTTGAAGGCGTCTCCGAAGGCAACCGCTACTTCATGTTGCTATTCCGCGAGTTTGTCTTCGACATCGATGAGATGCTTGAGATGATCGAGAAGGAACAGGATCTGGAGTACCGCGCCCTGTGGAAAGAAGCCGTCGATTCAATTTCCATCACGGAAGCCCGAGTCCATCTGGATAAGCGCGACCGAGTTGGGATCTATCAGCGTATCGGCATTCAAGACGCACGCAGGTTCACCCAACTCATCCAAGAACTTGTCCAGGGCTCTATTCTCGGCGGCGCCAAAGACGGCGAATTTGGTGACAAGGGCCTTCGAGAAACCTTCGATGCAGAGACACAACTAGCCTGGATAGCGGAAGCCAAGGAGGGCGTCCAATGGTTCAGTTGGGTTGGTAGGGATCTTCACATCAGCTTGCCCATGTCGCCGTCTTCTGCGGCTCGCCTGATGAAAGCGACCCTAGTATCCCAAGCCAAGATCGAGGAAAAGACGATTCGCAATATCCTGCCATCTCTATTCAGTTTGGCGTCTGAAATCCGCTTGGAGAACGATCACTTGTACATCACTCTCAGCGGCGATGACCAGGGGGTCATGCGTTTCAGTCGCGAGGAACCCAAACTTGAATACGACACATCACTAGTCGAAGCCTTGCGTGAATCAGGTTTCCAGTTCTCTCCGAAGCCGGGCGCGCGTTAGATAATCTGCGTCACCAGCTCGTTCGGCCGGCAAACGATGGCCTTCCCAGCACTAATGCAAATCGGTCGCTGCATCAAGATCGGGTGAGCGGCTATGCCTGCAATGTGGTCCTCATCGCTCGATTCGGACGTGAGCCCCGTCTCGGCATAGACCGGCTCGCCGCTGCGTGTCCACTCCGAGACGGCCACGCCAAGCAAAGCGTGAAGCTCGCCTAGCTCAGGGACGCTAAGCGGGTCTTCCAAGTAGAAGCGCGTAGCGAACTCTCGCCCTTCTTCCTCAAACCAAGCCAGCATGCTGCGGCACTTGGAACACTTGAGGTTGAGCAGTAGAAGCGGTTTGTCTTGAGTGAGGCTCACGGCAGTTTGCTAGGCGTTGTCGGTATCTAGGGGAACGAGGGCCGCGCGCACGGGAGAGCCGTCGGCACCTTCGAGTTTGAGGGGTAGGGCGATCAAGGTGTAGCGCCCGGGAGTGACGTGCTCGAGAACCAAGCCTTCAAGTACGCAGAGGTCGCGACTGAAGAGTACTTGGTGCGCCTCGAGCGATTTGTCGGCAAAGAGGTCTACCGAGGGCGAATCGATTCCAACGAGGGTCACTCCTTGATCTGCCAAGAACTCGAGCACCTCCCCCGAGAAGGAGGCGAAGTCTTCGTTGAAGTTGTCCGGGTCGGGGAATGTCCCCGTACTAACCAACAACCGTTCAGCAAACGGCCCCGGAGGTAAGTCGCCGGGAAGAATGCGCGCGCCGCGCGCAACATCGACAGCAATCACTTGGCAAGCTCCGTAGTAACGATCGATCGAACGTGCCTCAACCCCTTCGCCCGCTCCTGCGTAGTGGCTGGCGGAGTCGGCATGCGCGCCGAGATGGACCGTACTTGTGATTTCCCCTAGATCTATATTCGCGCCCTTCGCGATCTCCAAGTTCGGCGTGTAGGAATACGGAGTGTCCCCCGGCCAAACGCCAATGCGCGCGGAAATCGTCGGCGAAATATCGATCAGGTGAGCCATAGAATACGGGCGGACTAGGCGTCGCCCGCTGCAGCGAGAACTTTGAACTCAACAGCGATCGGAGTCGGAAGCGCGCGAATGGCGATCGTCGTACGCGCTGCGCCAATGCCCTCGAAAGTCTCCGCGTACGCCCGATTGAACTCGGAAAAGTCGCGGTCCATATCGACCAGGAAGACAGTGATGTCCAACACATTGGCGAGACTCGATCCCGACGACTTCAAGATCGCTTCGATGTTTCCGATGACGGCCTTGGTTTGCAGGTAGACGTCGTAATTCAAAGGCTTGCCGTCCGTGTCATGGATCGGACCACCGGGTATCGAATCGTCCGCGGCTTGGCGCGGACCGACACCCGAAAGGAATAGCAAATCCCCCACGCGCCGGGCGTGAGGATAAGCGCCAACGGGCTTCGGCGCTGCGTCGGTACGCAGCGCGCCGTCCGGTTCACCATCGGGAGTTTCTTGAATCGGAGCGGCGCCCGCGCGCGCTGCTAGTTTCGTCTTGGTCTGGGACACGACAGCTGTCGTCGCTCCAGCCTCCGGACCTGCCGCCACACCACTCAACACGTCACGGCTCCCCGCGAAGACCTCGACATCGGCCTCATCAAATTCCTTGGTGCCGATTCCGCTTATGGCAGGCGTCAATGAAATGACAGCACCGCCCGTTCCATAGAGCGGCGCGTAGGCCAGCACTTCGCCCTTGTAGTTATTGTGTGCGCCCATCACCGCGGACATCCACCACATTGGCTTGAAGTTGACGACCTTCGGAATACGAATCTGCTTGTGAATCTCGCGCGAAAGCTGGGCAACATCTTCTAGTCGGCCTTCACCGAAGAACTCAAGCAGCTTCTGATTCCACTCCTCATCCTTGCCCGAGTGAATACGATCGTCCTTGGGATCGATGAACTTGGTGAAGAGTCTATTAGACAGGGTCATCACAACAACAACGACGGCCTTCTTGCCCTGTGCTTCGAGCGCATCGACGACTGACTTACCGAAGACCACGGACTCGCTGCGATCCGCGTAGACATTGCTCGACAGAATCACCGCCGGTAGCTCGTTGTTCGGATTCAGCATCTTCAGCGCAACGACGGATCCCGTATCGATCGGAAAGCCCTCGTAGGCAATTGTGCGCGCGGACAAACCACGTTCGTGGGCGCTATCGCGGATGCTCCCCGCCAAGTCCGTATCAATCTTGAACTTGTACGGAATCGATCCGAGATCGTGGAACTGCTCGTCCACGTGAACCCACTCTGGCTCGGGCAGAGCTTGGATCTGATGTCCAATGATCGACGGCCACATGGTCGAGTAGACGATCAATACGTCCGCACCACTCGCGGCGATCTCTTCGCGTGCTTTTCCGAAGGCGTCGCGCAAGCGCCCGTAGCCTTCGTTGGCCTCGGGGGTTAGTAAGGGTTGGGGCAAGCCAGGAACAACAAGTCCTTTAACGACGGGGTGACTCATTAAACTGCGACCTCTTCGGGGTACCAACCAACGACGGCATTGCCTGTTCCAATCACCGTGCCGTAGGCGTAGATCTCGCCGGGCTCCGTCGGATAATCGAGGGCCGCCATCAGCCAAGCGAAGCCACCAGCGTCCATCTCGGACTTCGCCTGATCGATGAACTCGGGCATGATGTCGACCATTTGGCGCGTTTCGCCTTTGCGGATCATCTCGATCAACTGCATGTCCCAAAGATAGAGTGCGTGCGAAGCGATGTGTTCGAGGCTCATGTCCTCAGGGATCTCCGCCTCACTCGTGAAGTGCCGGTGCGACAAGGACGAACTACAGAGCAGCGCGGCCCGCTTGCCTGACTTCTCTACTGCGATGCGCGTCGCCTTTCCAAGCGCTTCTGCCATTTCCTGCATCACGTCAACTGTGTAGTAGGAGGCCGCACGGTTGGACGAGATCGAAACGATCGGCAAATCCCAGTCAGGGCGAGTCAGGTGACAACTGACGATCGTGCCGTAGTCCACCCGGAAGTCCTTGTTACGCATCATCTTCATCTCAAGCCCAAGGCCAACAGCCTCGTCATGGATAGCTTCAGCCAAGTCCACATCCACATCCATCTTATAGTTGTAGCGGAAGAGGTTGGGGAAGACTGGGTCGACTGACTTGGAGTCAAAGTGCGGAACACCGAGCAAGTGCGTTCCGACGTAGGTCTGCCAGTGCGGCGAGTGCACGATCAAGACGTCCACCTCACGCTCGGCGATGTCCTTGCGCATACGCTCATAGCCCCAGCGCAAGGTTTCCCAGCCGCATTCGGCCGTTGGTTCGTTTTGCGGGGGGTTCTCCGCGTAAATCAGGTGCGGGGGGTGCGGCGACAGTGCGCCGGCGACGATGCGTCCATTCGACATAACTAAACCTCTTAGAGCTGGATGCAGATGTTTCGAGTCTCGCTGAAGAACTCGAGGGAGTGGCGTCCGCCTTCGCGCCCCACTCCACTGTCCTTCATGCCGCCAAAGGGCACTCGCAAGTCACGCAGAAGCCAGGTATTGACCCAGACCATGCCACTTTCAATGGCTTCAGAAACCCGATGTGCGCGCGTTAGATCATTCGTCCAAACGGACGCGGCCAGTCCATAGCGCACACCGTTGGCAATTTCGAGTGCTTCGGCTTCCGTATCGAAAGGGTGTAATGTGACCACAGGACCGAAGATTTCTTCAGTGGAACAACGGCTACTTGGAGCGAGACCGGCAACGACAGTCGGTTCAAAGAACGCGCCTTCCGCCAAGTCGCCCGAGAGCTCGGGGCGCTTACCACCGCAGAGTATCTCGCCACCTTCTTCGGCGGCTAGCTTTGCGTAGCCCTCAACCTTGTCGCGATGTCCGAGGCTGATCAGGGCCCCAAAGTTCGTATCGCCCTGCTGCGGATCGCCAGGGCGTAATTCGCGCACGCGTTCGACGAAAGCCGCGCTGAACTGATCGTAAATGGATCGTTCGACCAAAATCCGTGAACCACACAAGCAGACCTGACCTTGGTTTGCAAAAGCCGCGCGTACAACGCCTTCGACGGTCTTCTCCAAGTCACAGTCGGCGAAGACAATCGACGGGTTTTTTCCGCCTAGCTCCAACGAAAGCTTCTTGAACATTGGCGCGGCAGTCGCGGCTACGCGCTTGCCAGTTTCAGTGCCGCCGGTGAATGAAATCCCGGTGATGTCCTCGTGTTCCACAATCGCCTGCCCGACTTCTGCGCCCAAACCGTGCACCAGATTGAAGCAACCAGCGGGCGCGCCGATCTCCGAGAAGACTTCAGCCAAGGCAGAAGCTGTCAACGGGGTGAGCTCGCTTGGCTTGGCCACCACACAGTTGCCCATCGCCAAGGCGGGTGCAGTTTTCCAACTCAACAGGTAGAGAGGCAAGTTCCAAGGCGTGATCAAGCCGAACGTGCCGACAGGTTTACGCACCGTGTAATTCAGCGCATTGGCCATCGAGTGGCAGCCGGTGCTTTGATGACGAACCGCGCCCGCGAAGAAACGGAAGTTAGCTACAGCGCGCGGGATGTCCACACTACGTGCCAAGGCAAAGGGCTTGCCCGTGTCGAGGGATTCAAGTCGCGCAAAGTCGTCAAGGCGCGCTTCGATCTTGTCCGCAACGGCTTCGAGCAAGTCCGCCCGTTCGCCAACGCCACTTTGGCCCCAAGCTCCGCGGCGTGCTTCCGAGGCAGCGTTCGCAGCATCATCAACGTCCGAGGATTCTGAACGCGGAATACTGGCAATCCTTCGATTGCGTGCAGGATCCAAGTCCTCCAGCCAGCGGCCTGCTTGAGCCGGCACGAACTCACCGCCAATATAGTTAAGGACCTGACCCTCAGAGGCGTGCTCTAAAAGCCCCAACTCTCTCACGAGAGCCTCCCAAAACCACTGTCGCGATAACCATTCGTATCGTAGTACCAACGGTCATCATCGGGATCCCATTCGTCCCAAGTCGGATGTTCTTCCAAGGCTCCAACAAACTTATCCGGCACTACGCCGGGCACGATGAACGCTTTCTGACGATGCATCGCGTAGGGGTTGCGCAGGTCGAAGCCCAAGACGCCGAGAATCGCGCGCGCCACATACCAAGTCGCCTGGCTATTCCAGCCGTGTGCAATCTTGATCACAACGCCCAGCCCTTCGGGATAGTCGGGATGCTCAATTGCCATTCCGAGCAAACCGTCCGCGCCTTCTTTCGCGATCACGCGACCACCGCAAGCTTTCAGGATCGAGCTATCAAGACGGTTGAAGCCACCGATCAAGTCGGGGTTGCGAACCATCGCTTCCCAAATCCAATCATCATGGCGCTCAGTCACCAGGCGCGCGTACAGCCGCGCCAATTCGTTTACTGTATTCGAAGTCGTAGGCAAACCGCAACCATCTCGCGCAACGCGCAAGGCTTGCCAGTCGGCTCCGAGGGTTCGACGCAGAACCTCGAGATAGCCCTCGAAAATCGGGTGCTGAGGCAATGTATAGCCCGCACGACTCCAACCCTTCAACCGGCAGCCGCGCAAGAGTGCAGCGTGTTCACCGGAACAGCAATGGTACCAGCGACGAGCGCGACGAACCTGCCGACCGAATTGAACTAGCGGCACATCAAGCGGCGTCAACATTAAGCTGTGCTCTTGCTCCGTCAAAATTGACTGAGCCGCCGCCACGTGTTCCGTGTCGCCATTGTGAGAAGCGCAACCGATAGCTTTCTGCTCCCAGTTGAGAACTTCGCCGAGCTCCTTAGCGAAGACCTTCATCATCAAGGGCTTCATCATGCTGCGCCCGTAGCAAAGCACGTTGCCGCCAAAGGAGTGCACGATCTCGTTGCCCGAAGCCCAAGCCACGGCGCCGTGGATCGTTGTCTCGCTCACGTCATTGCGGCGGTAATCAACAAGTGGCTCCCAAGCCACATCGCGGCCCGTCGGAATCCCCTTGTGCTTCTCACCCAAGACGCTCTTGGGAAAGACACCGCCACCGGGACGATCCGTTGTCACCGCCGACGCGGGCTTGCCATGATCTTCTGCGCTCATTCTTGCACCTCGATCTTGGAGGCGACCATCGGAGCCACTTCGCTCATGAAGGCCGACATATTGCGCATCACGCGCTTGGAATCGTGATTGAAGAAGTCGAACCACAACATCAAGCGATCCTCCGGATGAAAGCGCTCGATCATTTGCTGGGCGACTTCATGTGCATTGCCGATCAAGGCGTTGTTCGCTGCACCGTCGACCCGGCGCGGATCGATCGTGCCTTCTAGCGCGTGCCAGTACTCGCCAAGAGCGTGGTCAGCTTCCGCACGCGCAGCAAGACTGCGCTCCTCGTCCGACAAGCCCTCCTCGTGATTGAGAAAGACAAAGACCGTGCGCGGCATACTCTCACGGTCCCAAGCTCCACCGTCCCTATGGTAGTTGCGCGCCATGCGCTCGTGGGTCGCTTCGATCTGTTCCGGGCGCGTGATCGACAGATTGAAGACCTGTACGGGCTGGAAGTGATTGACGTAGTCTTGCAAACCCGGGTCATGCGAGCCGATCACTAGCTGCAAGAGTTCGCGGCGGAAGTTCTGGGGGATCAACTTGATCTCTTCGAAGACCCAACGCTTGGCCACGGCGATTTCATCCGGCGCGGCGGACAATCCATCGCGCTTGACCGCGGCAGCTTGGACCTTCTCCCAATCCTCGTCACTGCGAAAATTCGCGCGCGACATCGTTGCCGCCGGGATGTCGTCGCTGCAGAGCATTTCACCCGAGATCAGTCGCAGAAAGATCTCTGAAGCTTCCTTCAAAGTGAACCCCTTGAGAGCTGGCCAAGCCGCTTCTTCCACTTCGTCGCGAGGCACAACGCCACTCGCGAGATTCATAAAATCAAAACGCCCCGAAGCAAACCCGTAGTTAATCCGTCGCTTCTCGGCGGGATCAAGGCCGTGCAAGGTCAAGAATGTCGCCAAGCGCTCCGCGTGAGCGATCGGACCGCCCATGCAAATGATGTTGCAGATCGCCGAGCCAACTTCGATGTTCGTAGTGCGCGCATAAACGCGCGCCGCGAGTTGCAAGATGTCCGCATTCAAGCCGACCTCGCCTTTCCAATGCGGAATAACTGGCTTGCGGTTTCGTTTTTGAACTTCGCTTGAAAGGTGCGACTCAGCAACCCAAGCGGTTCCGAAACCAAGCTCATCCGCGAGTTCGACTTGATCGAAGAAGTTGCGGAACAGTTCTGCCTCTGTCGGCAAAACATTGGCGACCGGCGTGTGGCAGATGCTGAAGAAGACGTCGTACTTCACAGGAGACTCCTAAATCGATTTCAATCGGCCGCCGTCGACCGGGATCGAGTGGCCACGAATGTAAGCCCCGGCCGGGGAAGCCAGAAAGGCGATTGCCTCAGCAGTCTCTTCGGGTTTAGCCAAACGGCCCTCGGGGATCTGGGCGATCCAACCCTTGCGAACGTCTTCAGCGCTCTTGCCCAAGCGCTCCGCCGTCGCGGCGCCCAAGGAACCCAAGCGCTCTGTGTCGGTAAAGCCCGGCAAGACATTGTTGATCGTAACTCCCGGCGGCAACTCGACAGAGATCGTCTTCGCCCAAGAAGCGACTGCCGCGCGCGTCAAATTGCTCACGCCCAAGTTCGGAATCGGCTCGCGCACAGAGGTCGAGAGGATGTTGACGATGCGGCCGTAGCCCGTCGTCCTCATGCCCGGCAAGAGCTTTTGAACAAAGAGGTGCGATGAAAAGAGGTGGCGGCCGAGTGCAACTTCCATCGCGGGGATCTCAGCGGCAAGCAGCGGGCCGCCGGCGGGACCGCCGCTGTTGTTGATCAGGATGTTCACCGGCGGGCTGTTCTCAACCACGCTGTCCAGCACACCGATCAGTCCGTCGCGATCATCCAAGTCAGCAATCACTGCGCGCGCCGTTCCACCACTTGCGCTAATCGCCTCAACGACTTCATTCAATGCATCCGCAGTCCGCGCCAAAACGCTGACCTCGGCGCCGCGGGCCGCGAGAAGCAGCGCCGTCGCGCGACCGATGCCCTTGCTCGCGCCGCAAACCAGCGCGTGCTTTCCAACAAGACTTAGATTCGTACAAGCGTCGTTCATGAGCAGAAGCCGTAGTACTCGGAGTTCTCGAGTTTAGGGAGAGCGGAAGCCGGCAACATAATTGTGCGCACGGTCCAAAGGTCCGTGAAGATGCGGTACTTGAGTGTGCTTTCGAGATAGTCAACGCCGCTCGAACCGCCCGTGCCCATGCGCCGGCCAATGACGCGTTCCACCATGCGCACATGGCGCGTACGGAATAGAACGATCAGCTCTTCGAGGTCGACGATTGAATCGAGCAGAGTGCGCGGCCAGGCGAGCAGCGGCAGTTCGCGATACGACTCAATGAACAGCACGGCGCAGCGCACACGGCTGCGCGACTCGCGTTCACTCTCGTCGATGTCCGTCGCACGCAAGAACTCTTCCGTTTCGCACAGAGTGACTAGCAATCGCTTGCTCGCCTCTTCTTCACTTATTGTGCCCTGCGTTCCGAAGATCCGGGCTTGAGACTCGAGGTGCTTGCCTTGAGCAACAACGTAGTCGCTAATGAAAGCTTCGACAACTTCATCGTCCCTGGGATCTTTCGGTGACGAGCCCTGGATCGGCGTGCGGAACAGCCACTCATTGACGGCACTCGCTAGGCTGCGCTCCTCCATCGCTTTCCGGAGGCTTTCCTTTGCGAGGACGCCACCACTGGAATCGCCGGCCAATTCGCGAATCATGCGAACCGGATCGCCAAAGCCAGAAGCTTCGCGTTGTGCAGGATCGAGTCCCAAGAGGATCTCAAGTTCGCGCAGCTGAAAGGACTGAAAGCCGCTCGCGGGTACGAGCTTGTCGCGGAAGGCCAAGAAGTCTTGGGGCGTCAATGTTTCCATCACCGCCCACTGACTCATCGTGTGCTCGAAAATCTTGCCGACGCGCTCCAAGTGCCTGACGACCTGCGGAATACTCGCTTCTTGGACGTTGTCCACCGAGATCGCATCGCGCGCCAAGCGCAACTCACGCAAGACAAGCTTGAACCACAACTCGAATACCTGGTGCACGATGATGAAGTGCAATTCATCCGCGCTGGGTTCCTCTTCACCCGGCAAGCCATCTTGCAAGGACAAGAGTTGTTCGATTCCGAGGTACTGCCAATAGGTGACCTTCTCTTTCGTCGTCGGCATAGCTTCTATTTTCGTGTGTGAGAGTTCCTGATACAGGTCAGCTCAATCGCTGTAGCACAGACTGCGATGCTCTTTGACATAGCTCTTGCCGTCTTCGGTCGGAACGAAGACGTTGCAGCCTTTCATCTCACCACCGTAGACGTGAATCGTTACAGCTGTCTCATCCTGCAAGTTCTCGATCACGTGATAGTCATGCGGAGGAATCAATGCCCCTGCCTCGCCGATCATCGCGTCAGCCTTACCGTAGAAATCAAAGTGAATCACGTCTTGAGTTGAGGTCGGACACATCTCGTAGGTTGTGACTTGAATCTGTCCTTGATAGACGCACTCAACGCACCAAAGAGAATCATGATCGTGAATCGGCGTGCCCTGGTCCTTGGCCCAGATCATCGCAACGACCGAGTAGCGGCCCGCGGGATCCAAGTGCAAGAGCCTTCGACCGTAACCGCCGTCGCAGGTCTCGACATCCTTGTCGCAGAGCTTCAACGCACCCTTCCCGACGACATCGATCATGGCGGCTTTTACGCCGCTGGTGATTGTTTCCATACAGCCTTCTTTCGTGGCTGCATCTAGCCTCTCGATCAGGCCCGCGACTTCCGATTGTGAACTCTGCATCGCGCCATGTTATCCGGCTACAGAATGCAGGCAACCTTTCCCCGGACTACACGCGAGACTTGCGCCGCTATCGCCATCCTAGGCACAATCTAGCCATGGAGAATATCGTCCAACTGGAGCCCAACGAGGCACGCATCCTGGGAGTCTTGGTAGAGAAGGAACTCACCGTTCCCGACCAATATCCCCTCTCCCTGAATGCCACCACTTCGGGGTGCAATCAGAAGTCGAATCGCAATCCGGTCATGTCGATGTCCGAGATTGAAGTTCAGATGCAACTCGACAAATTGGTGGTTGCCGGCCTGGTTGGTCGTGTTCATCCGGCGAACAGTCGTGTCGAACGCTTCCGCCACAATTTCCGCGAGCACTACAAACTCGATTCCACCAAGGCTGCGATTATGGCCGAGCTCATGATGCGCGGCCCCCAGTCCCGCGGGGACCTGCGCACACGGGTCAATCGCATGACCCCGGTGGAGAGCTTGGACATTCTGGCAGCTAACCTAAACCCCTTGATTGAGAGCGGATTCGTCAAACGCTTGCCGCCCTTGGCAGGATCTCGGGCAGAGCGTTTTACGCAATGCTTGGCGCCCGATGCGCATCCTGCGGAAGAGGCTGCGTCCAGCGCCACTGCTCAGAGACCGCCTGTAAGCGCAGCGGGTTCGGGCGCGCTCGAAAAGCTCGAACTGCGCGTCGCAACTCTGGAGCGCCAGCTCGCCAGCCTCGCCGAAAAACTCGGCGAACCGCTCGACTGTCAACCGGAAGAGAGCCCGCAGCCTTAGTTCGATTCTACGGCGTTGAGGAGTTCCAAGAGCTCCGCGGCCACTGAGATAGCGATAGCTGTCGGTTCCTTGGATGTCTTTGAAGTGCCGATTGGGCAGCGTACAGAGCTGATTAGCTCTTCGCTCACTCCGCGCTCCGCGAGCCTCTTTTGGAATCGCTGCCACTTGCGGGCCGACCCGATCATGCCGACATAAGGAAAGCAGCCGCGGGTCAGCGCTCGTCCCAATACGCGCAAATCGAGCGCGTGATCTTGCGTCATGATTAGGATGAGTGCGTCACTCGCCAACTCATCGATCTCTTCCTCAGGCTCGTCCACGCACAAGATCGACCAAGTTCGCTGATCGGGAAGCAGTGGGCGAATTTCTTCTTCCGTTCGATTGTCAATCAAACGCAAGTCGACACCGAGATAGGGCTGCAAGCCAGCCAACGCCTGCGCCACGTGACCCGCTCCGAAAATCACCACCTCGCGCTTTGTCCACGGATAAGTCTCGAAGAACAAGGTCACCTTGCCGCCACAACACTGGCCTGTCTTTTCAGCAAGGGGGTAGTCCTCGCTCTCGGTGAGGCGACCGCCTTGCGCCAAGAGTTCCGTCGCCTTTTGGATGGCGACCAATTCAAGCTTACCGCCACCAATTGTGCCCCAAACGAGTTCGCCGCCGGCGACAATCAGGCGCGCGCCGGTCTCGCGCGGCGCCGACCCCGAAACCTCCGTGACGACGACAACAGCGCAGGGCCGCTCCTCCACGTGCAAGGCAGATAGCTTCTCGAACCAAGTGGGATGATGATCCATATGCAATGAGGACCCTAACCCGGTCCGCTGGATGGTGGGCGATACTGGACTCGAACCAGTGACCTCCACGCTGTGAACATGGCACTCTACCAATTGAGTTAATCGCCCAGCGGGGCGGAGACTTTAGTTGGAGCTCCAGCGACTGGCAAGACCCCCCGGGGCTTTATTCCTGCTCCTCGGCCTCTGGGGCCCCGAATGTGCCCTTGAGGATGTCTCCGAGACGGGCTTCTGCCCGGCGCAGCAGCATGCGCACGGCATCCTCGGTCCGGCCATCCATTTGCTTGCCGGCCTCGCGCAGGGATAGCCCCTGGAAGAAGACCAGGGTGATTGCCTTGCGGTGGTCCGGTGAAAGCTCGCTGAGAGCATTGCGCACCATGTCGAAATCCTCGACCCGCTGGACCTGCATGGTGACCGTCAAGTCGTCCGCGGGTGGCTCGATACGCATCACCTCGTCGCCACCTGTCACAGGAACTTCCATCGAACGCTCCCGCGAAAGGTCGCGCTTGCCCGCCGAATAGAACTCGGCCCGGTCGCGAATCTTATTCTGCAGGATTTGTACCAACCAGCGCAGGAGGCTGCCCTCGCCACGATAGGTGTACTTTCCGAAATCTCGATGGGCCTCACGGAAGGTGGTTTGCGCCAGGTCGGAGGGCTCTTCCTTGGTGCGCAAGCGCGTCCCAAGCCGCCTGCGCGCCACCTCAACCATCGTTTGGTAATAGCGCGTGAACAACTCGTTCAGAGCCTCAACGTCGCCGCCCTGAGCCAAGTCCACCAGACGTTTGGTTTCGTCTGTGATCTCGAACTCCTCGTCTTCCTCTCCGTCAGCTTTGCTCATCTAGTTCTATTGGACGCTCCTCGCAGCCATGTAGTTCGCCAGGATAAGCCACCCTTAGGACCTTCCACCCTTCATCCTGGTAGTCTTTGCAAGAAAGCTTCTTCCAACAGCACTGTTACGCCCAGGGCCTCGGCTTTCTTGGCTTTACTGCCCGGTTTCCCACCACAGACTAGGAAGTCGGTTTTACCACTGATCGAGGAGGCTACTTTGCCCCCCTCACTCTCCACTGAGTTCTTGGCCTCCGCACGGGTCATGCCCTCCAAGGTCCCGGTAAAAACCACCGTCTTGTCCGCGAAGACGCCGCCGCTCGGGACTCCATCGCTGTAGGCGATCTCGACCCCTCCTGCCGCCAAGCGCTCCACCAAAGCTTGGTTTTCTTCGCCTGCGAACCAGGCACCGATCTGTGTCGCGACCTCGTCGCCGATCCCGTCGATCTCCACCAAATCCTCGGCCGGGGCTCCTTTGAGTGCCTCCAGCGTGTCAAATCGCCGGGAGAGTAAGCGCGCCGTCGCCGAGCCAACTACGGGGATGCAAAGCGCTACAAGATACCTCTCAAACGAGACTTTTCTTCGCTCTTCGATCTGCGCGTAGAGGTTGACCACGCTCTTTTCTGCCCAACGTTCTAGGCCCAGGAGATGCGCTCGTCGCTCCTCGCTGCGGTCCAGATGAAAGAGGTCCGCCGGACTGTCGAGGAGCCCCGCCTCATACAACTGATCGATTTGCTTCTCACCAATGCGGTCGATCTCAAATCCGCGCCGACCGGCGAGTTGCCAAGTGCGCCCGACCAGTTGCGGTCGGCACTCGTATAAATTGGGGCAACGCCAGTACTTGCCCTCCTGCACCGAAGCCGCTCCACACGAAGGGCACTCCGCCGGCGCCTGAAATTCCTCCGCGTACCCGTGGAAGACTCCCGTGCGCACCGCGCCGTCTTCGCCAACGAGCGACTCCGGCAAGGACTCCGCCCAACCCGCAGGCGCGCGCCCCGCCGCAGCCTTCGCCACACCGGTTATTTGCGGGATGACATCCCCCGCCCGGTGCACGAATACCAGGTCGCCAATTTTCAGCCCGAGGGACTCCACGTGTTCAGCGTTGTGCAAGGTGGTGTGCCGGACAGTGACTCCCCCGACAAACACCGCCTCCACATGAGCGCGTGGCGTCAAGCGCCCGTTGGTTCCAACGGAGATTTCGATTGCGCGCAAGACAGTCGTCACCTCGCGTGGCTGGAACTTGTGCGCATACTGCCAACGATGGGCGCGCGCAGTCTTGCCGAGGCGTTGGCGCAATCCCAAGTCATTGAGCTTGGCGACCACTCCGTCCACTTCGAATGGCAAGTCGTCTCGCTTGGCTTCCAACGCGACGTGATAAGCCAAGCAAGCGTCGAGCCCCGTCAAGACTTCGGTATACCCAGAGAAAGGCATGCCCCACTCAGCTAAAGCCTCGTTCAACCCCGCTTGAGTTGAAAATTCCGTCCCGCTACAACGCGGCGCGGAGTAGGTGTGAAATTCTAGCGGCACTTGGGTCACCTCCGCCGGACTGTTGCGCCTAATCGCGCCGGATGTCGCATTGCGCGGATTCACAAAAGGCTCGAGTTCACGGGATATTCTCTGTTTGTTGAGGATCTTGAAGCGCTCCAAGCCGATCAACACCTCGCCGCGAACTTCGAGCAGTTCGGGCACCTCGCGCACACTCGTATCGAGTCGCAGAGGGATGTTCCGCACGGTCCGTAGGTTTTGCGTGACGTCTTCTCCCACGCGGCCGTCGCCACGGGTCAATGCCCGCACCAGTTCGCCCCTTTCATAGATCAGCGCCGCGCTGACCCCGTCAAACTTTGGCTCGACGGACCATTCCAGCTCGTCGCCGCTCTCTAGTTTTAGATAGCGCGTGATGCGTTCCTCGAAGTCGCGCACCTCCTCTTCGCCGAACAAGCTGTCGATCGAAATCATCGCCTCGACATGCTCGACCTTAGCAAAGCTCGCGCCTTCTTCGAGCGGCGCGCCGACCCGCTGAGTTGGACTGGAGGGTATCACCAACTCCGAATGCGCTACTTCGAGCTTCTGTAACTCACGAAAGAGCACGTCGTACTCCGTATCCGAAACCTCCGGAGCCGCCTCGTTGTAGTACAGCCGACTGTGCCGATCCAAATCCCTGCGCAACTCCTCCGCACGCTTCTTCGCCTTCGCGGGCACACTCATTCCCCAAGGTCCTCCGGCGCAAAGGCATCCGGCAACAACTCTTCTAATCCACGTGCCATCCAGTTTCCGTCCATGCCCGCGCACAGAACGATCAAGTTTGGCGCGAACTCCGAGAGCACCTGGCGGCAAGCGCCACAGGGCATTAGGAGCTTCTCTAGATTGGTGGCGATCACGACTGCCACCAATTGCGAAGCACCCTCTGCTACAGCCCGACCGATCGCGTTGCGCTCGGCACAAATCGTCAATCCATAACTCGCATTTTCAACGTTGCAGCCGCTGTACAGCCGCCCTTCGGTGTCGACCAATGTCGCACCGACGCGCACACCCGAATAGGGGCTGTGAGCATTTGCCAAGGCCGCGCGCGCGGCATCGAGCAAGACTTCACGGTCGATGGGCAACGCGTCGAGGACAGCGTCCCAGTCTCTAGCAGGAGATTTCATGGGCCCATGATTCTCCCTATTTCATCGCAGGTCAACGGAGCCTTCGCTCTAGGCCGCAACTAACCCGCCGATCCTGCCCCGGAACTCCGATCCTCGCGCACTAGCATCGGCGCCCCGTCCGCCTCGGATTCCTGGCGCTCGAGGAAGGTCCCCTCCAAGGCAAAGCCATCGTAAGGCACCACATTTCGCCGTTGGCGGCGAGCCGTCACCGGGTTCTCCCACTCTTCGGTCACCAGTTCGACGTCCAGCGCACGGCCCAGCAACTCGTGAGGTTCAATGTTGACCTCACCACTCGCGTCGATCCCCAAAGCCTCCAACAAGCGCTTGGCCCGCGGTAACCCTCGATCGCTCCACACCAGTCCATCCCAGGCTGCAATGCGGCCGGCATAGTCCCCGGTCTTCACAATTAATTTCAAGCCCCAACGAACATCGCGGTCACGGGTGCGGCCTTCGCGCACCTCCTCGATCTTGACCGTGTACCAGCCCTGCGGCAAGGAAGCGAAGTCTTCCGTCTCATCAACATCTCCAAAGTCACACCTCATGCGAGTTCTCCTGTGCAATACGGTTCGTGGTCCAGGAGTAATGACGATCGGGAGCAAGAACGGTCACCGCTCTTGCATAGACTTTTTCCGGCGCTGCACCGTACTGCCATTCTGTTGCAAAAGTGCGGCAGGGTGTGCGACGGCGCGCTACCAATGACGACAACGGCCAATTCGACCGGTTCGAAACCTTGACCGCGATCTATAGCTCCAAGAATTGCCCTTCGATGGCGATACCGATACCGACCGCGTAGACTTTTTTCGCTTCGGGGCTTCCGCTATCCAAGGCCGGGTTCGTGTGGTTCAAGTGAGTGAACATGATCTTGTTACGCTCCGATTTTTCCATGACGGCGAACCGCTCAAGGCTCTCGACCATGAAAGGGTGCGGGATCTCCGCCATCGCACGTCCGGGGATTTCGCCATCAGCAAAGAAGCTGCCGTCGAGCAGGGCCAAGTCGTTGGCCATGATCAGACTCTCGATCCCTGTTTCGAACTCCGACCACTTGTCGATGTCGGGGATGTAGATCAGCGAACGGCTCGGCCCTTCAACACGGAAACCCAAGGTGTCGGTGTATTCGTCGCGATGAGGAACGAGGAAAGCGCTGATCGAGAGTCCGGGAGACAGCTCTATGACCTCGCCTGGAACGATCTTGTGCAGCTCGATGTGCTCGTCTTCAACCAACAGCTTCCACGGACCGTTATTCGAAAGGAACTCTCCCATGCGTTCCGAACCCCAAACGGGTGTGCGCTCTGATCCATAAGCTTCACGTCCGAGCGAAGCCAAACCCGTGTAGTGCCCCAAGTGCGCATGGGTCAGGAAAATCCCATCAAAAAGCGGCGGCCGCCCGACGCGCACAGGCTGCGGCGCGATGCGATCCGCGAGTTGTACCTGCTCATCAAAGTCCGGCGTTGCATCGATCAACCAACGCTTCCCCGAACGTGGGTCCACAATCATCAGCGATGCCACCATCCTCGCAAATTCGGGTTCACTGCGCGCGCGGCGACAGCGCTCCCCTTCACACCCAACTTGCGGCAATCCCCCGTCTTGCGCCGTGCCGAGAAAGACGACATACGGACTGCTCGGTAGAGCTGCGACTATTCGGTTCATCTCTTGTGACGAGCACGCCAGCAAATGGATGAGCCCGAGTGCTAGGACAATTATTCTTCGTTGGATCATTTCATTCGCTCCCTTAACAACAGCATGCGCGGCCCACTCCTGTGGGCCATCCTCCATTGACTGAAATGTGTGCGGTGCCAGAAATGGACCGAATCACGAATGAAGATCATGCAAGGCGTCTGGCAAACCCTCACCGACTAAGCCCGAGGCTAGAAACCCTACCATTCGCGCAGGCAGCCCCTTTCCCCTAAACCCCCGAGCGCCATAAAGAACACCTCCAAGATATTCAGCGTCGGTTTAGTGCTCGCCATGGCCTTCAGCAACGGCAACTTCCAGACCTAGTTCCCGCCGAGCACGGATCACTGGCACCGTAGTCAAGTGTGCTGGCGACGTAGACCACCGCTATGTCATCGCCTAGGATCTGGATGGAAAGCCTTTGATGTTCAGAAAGTTCGACGCGCTGTGGAGCTTCCCTTTCTACTTCAAGTTTGACTCAGGCAAGGTCGCAGCAGAGGCGGCGAAGCACGCCAAGAATGTTCCGAAGCAGGTTATGTTGAATCGCCGCTACGGCACGCGGTCTGCCATCTTCAGTGAGTTTCCGTAGGTAGTG
Source organism: Planctomycetota bacterium (assembly GCA_047639675.1). Taxonomy (GTDB): domain Bacteria; phylum Planctomycetota; class UBA1135; order UBA1135; genus JABACD01. The sequence goes on from JBLIOI010000024.1 coordinate 18,173, forward strand.
AGCATCAAGCAAGTGGCTGCCGAGAAGAGCTAGCTCCTGCTCTTCAACACACTGTTCATGCTGCTGAACCTTGTGGGTATTGGCTACCTCGTATTGCGCATCCGTCGCTGGAAAACGGCACGAGCAGCGCGGGCGAAGTAGGGTCGCGCGAGGCAATCTACTCGTAAGCAACGCCGCCAGTCCTACGCCTATCGAACACGCCGATGGTCGGGCGGCCTTCGATTGAGATGGCTTGCACGTCACCGATACTGTCAGCGGGACGAATGGTGTAGCCGAGTTCGATGCACGACAATGCATACGCAACTTCGCCCTACTGCGAAGCTGGGAGACACTGCCCAGCAACCGGAGACCTGCCAAGGAAGCGTAGGGAACCCCTATTTCGTTACGCCAATCCTTGATACTCAGCGCCTGTCCTCGGCGGCACGGATATTGCCTAGTGATTAGCTCCACGCTGCACACGATGCTGTGCGCGGCTCAGAATGAATTATCGAGAGCGAAGTCGCTCTTCCGAGTGGGCGAATAGGGCCGCTAAAGAGTGAACGCTATGAGATCGACGACGATGCTTGCTCAAGCTGTGATCCTGATTTTGGCGCTGCCCGCGGGGCTTGCGGAAGTGTCCGCCAAAGGCCGTGCGGAGGATGTCTCCTTGCTGCTGCACTTGCTTGATTACTCTGGAGAGCCGACCACCGGTGAGCTCAAGAAGGGCATAGACGATTTCTTAGCCGATGGCTTATTAGTCTCTTCATCGCATGACTCCAGCTTTAGGCCCTGGCCACGCAAGTTGACTCCAATCGTCGTCGCCTGTGCTACCTCCACCGAAGGAGTCGTAGCTTCCGAGTGGAGGATTTTCCATGAAGTTACGAGCTCTAACGAGTTCACCTTCCGCCTCAAAGCCAACAGCAAATATCTAGTCGGCGTACAAGGGCCAGGATTCGACGGCTCGCTTCAGGTCGTAGAAACGCCGGCCGCTGGCGGGCACCTCGAGTTGACTCTGAGCGCTGTCGAAAATTTGCAATTGGGAAGAGTGTCCGTCAATGTGGATAGCAATCAACACGATCTCAACGCCAGCTTTAGTCGAACGACAACGGCACATGTTGAGATCGAGGACATCCAAAACGGCGCTGTAGTCCTGGCTGCCCCGAATTTCGGCGTGAAGTTGCCGTTCACATTCGAGCTGCCCGTCGGACGCTACCGAGCCTCTGTTGAAGGCCGTGCTGGCTCTGGTTTCCATGGCAACATCCCCTCTCCGCGCAGACTTGGTCGAGACGAGTCCACCGTCGTCGCGCAGCTCAACTTGCAACCTGGTGGAACCCTGGAAGTCACGCTGAGGGGGGAAGCAGACCACAGCGACTTGGCGGTCACCGAAGCGAGGCATGGCGGACCATTCATGCTACGCAACAGGTTCGACCCAATCGCCGCGTCCTCCCGCGCATTCATGTATCTCTCAAAACCGCAGCACAGGAATGTGATCGTTCATTGGGGTAACGAATGCCTCAGCTACGGCGCATATGGAAGCTACGGCCGAGGGCCTCGCTTGGATCCAGAGTGGCCCCTGGGAGAAACCAACACTTCAAGGGTCTTGCCGGCTGGGCTATATCAACTCACCGCTCGCTTGCCCGGCGGCCGCGAGTTAAGCATTCCGATTGACTTACGATCTGGAGCACTGACCGAGATTGAACTTTCCTTTTAGGCCTTTGGCGTCGCGAGAGTCCTTGCCTCGATCTACACCAAAGATCGCAGTGCCAGTGATCTCATCGCCCTCAGCTTGGCGGGGTTCCTACGCAAGCCCGGCGGCTTGTACCAATTGCTCGCTATTGGTTCAGGCAGCTTGCAACACAGCCTGAGCTGATTTTCAATCTATCGATGAAAGAGCACTCCCCCTCTGCCGAACGCAACAAGACCGAGATGCAGGCCGCCCTGATGGCGGCCTTACCGACGACCGGAACGATCCTGGAGATTGCGAGTGGCAGCGGCCAACACGCAATCCACTTCGCAGCTTTGCTCCCAAAGGTCACGTGGCAACCTTCTGATCAAGACGAGAAGGCCTTGGCAAGCATTCCCGCTTGGACCGCGGAAGCTGGCCTCAAGAATGTCCAAGCGCCACTCACAATCGACGTCATGTCTGATGATTGGGGCATTGCCGCGGCGGACGCGATCGTCAACATCAACATGCTACACATCTCTCCGTGGGATTCCTGCGAAGCGTTGTTCACGGGTGCTGCTCGACTACTCTCAACTGGCGCACCCATGTTTTGCTACGGCCCGTATATCCGCGCTGAGCACCCGACGGCCCCGAGCAATTTGGAATTTGACGCGTGGCTCAAATCGCGTGATTCGCGTTGGGGGCTGCGACAGCTTGAAGAAGTGGTCGAGGTCGCCGCGGGATGCGGATTGGAATTGGAGCTCGTGAGCGAGTTGCCGAACAATAACTGCGGAGTTGTTTTTAGGCGTGGCTAGCACGCGGTAGCTACTGACCAAACCACAACTCGACCTTCGTCGTCGCATCGGAACGCAACACCACCGTCGTGCGGGCTTCGCGGCCGCCGGGGAGGCTGGCGATGAGTTGGTAGGTGCCGAGGGGGAGCATCTCAGAGGTTTGTGTCGTGCCTAAGGGCCATGCGGAAGAGTGCCCGAGGCCGACTGCAAAGCCTGTCTTTGGGGTGCTCCAGAAAACAGACTCGGGTCGTCGGTTGGGGGTTTCAATTCTCATCTCTGCGAGGGCTGGCGCTTTGGCTCGATTGTCCTCCGGATCAACCCAGAAATTCCCGCTCATTTCCATGTAATCATCCACGGCGGTCTGGTCGCTAGCATTGGGGGCGCCATGAAGCGCAACCTCAAGGTAGCCACCAGTTGTCAGGTGGAGTTCTACGTGTCTCGTTTCGCCCGCGACTAGGACGACCTCCACTTCTTCGTAGGCGAACCTCCGTGGGTTCACCAAGCCTCCGTGGTGTCCCCGGATTTCTTTGCCTCGAGCAACGGCTAGGTATCTGCCAGGGGGCGCCTTGAATGAATAGGGATAGCCCTTTGCAAAGCGCTCAGATTTGAGCAAGACCACCTTGGCGATCGAGTCTTCGAGGCTGAGATCCAGGAGAGCCTCGGAGACATCCTTGAGTTCTTTTCCATTGGCGAAGATGTGCACCAGGACTTCACCCATGGGCAGTTCCTTTTTCGCGGTCAGGGTCAGAGCCGTTTTGCCGCTACCCAGAGGCACTTGAATCAACTGCAGCGAGCTGTCGAAGTTGCCGCCCTTCGCGCCGACGAGGTAGCTATTCCCCTCCTTCCATTCGTAGATGAAGCGGCCTGGAGCTACTTCCTTGTGGTTCAGGGCGGTTCGGCCTACCAGAGGTCGATCTAGGGTTCCTATGTTTTCATAAACGATAGGCCGCGCCTTGGGAGACCATCGGTTCGCAAACTCTGGGGCTGGTACCTCAATAATCTGGAGAGGTGATTGATTCTTCTCCTCCTTCGGCTCCCCCTCCATCGGCTGACCCTCAAAAGTGACGAGGCGAAGTTCCAGGTGGGGACGGTTGATCTTCAACTCCAACAGCGAGCCATCAGGGAACACGGGCTGATCAGTCAGCAATCGTGTGAATGGACTCGCGTCGAAGAGGCCCGGGTTGATTCCAGCTCGAACCACGAAGGGAGCGTTGCGCAAGCCGCTGACCTCGAACTTGCCCTCTTCGTCCGTCGAAATTTTCACTCGCGATCGGCCGCCGCCTTCATCATCCAGCCTTGAAGCCGCTGTCTTTTGAACCTTGGAGTCGCCCGGCTCTTCATCAAGATCAGCTAGACACAGCAAGAGACTCAAAGCCGGCGCGGGTTCGCCATCAGAACCAGTCACTTGGCCGCGCAAGACTCCGGAACCACTGACGACGATCACGAGATCCTGGAGCGGGTCGCCATAGCTAATGCTTAGATCTGGCAATCTACCCGTTCCGTGTTCGCCAGCGTCGGCGAAGAGTGTGCCGCTTACGCCATCCTCAAGGTGCAACTCGAACCTACCATCCCCTCTGGTTGTCAACTTTCGTGCGCTCCGGCGACTCACCGTCCCTCTCATTCCATCTAAAACTCTGAAGCTCACACTCGCATGAACTCTTTGCCCGAGACCGTTCAACACTTGGCCGCGGATCGTCACTCCACGAATCGCCACTAGGTCAAGACTATGGGTGGCCGATCCTGTGGCACCCCACTGCGCTGAACTAGCGAGCTGCCTGTATCCGGGCGAGGTGACCTTTCCCCGGAGCGAAATCCTGCCTCTAAAATAAGCCCCGGGGCCTTCCCTGCCAGCAATACGAACAAGCCACTCACCATCCTCATTAGTCGTCCCGCGCATCACGACCGGCTCGTTCGTTCTGGCCCTCGTGAAGGTGAGTTCTACCTCTACATTGGGGACTGGCTGACGCCAAGAGCCGGGAACTTCGCGAGCCAAGGTCCGGACACGCAAAACGATGTCCTCGCTCTCTTCGACCACCGTTGCGCTTACATCCGAGTCCACCACTTGGAGCGGCACACGAGACTCCTGCCTTTCCGGGGCAAACGAAAGAGGGCGAACGATGTCTCCTTGAGTCTCCTTCGACTGCGGCACATCAAGGGTCGCTGATAGGCCAACCAATCCCTCCGATTCCGGCCAGGTATCCCTACCGAGCACCCAAGCTAGGGCTGCAAGAATGATGATGACCGCAAGTAATCGACGCATGGGCACAGCTCGATTCTAGGGGTTGCTGCCCAAGAAGTCCTTCGACAGAATCGGGGATGGCTCCCACTCTACACTCTAGATTCCAGAGTACTCTGAAACAAGCAGCGCCCCAGCGCGCTCTAGACTTGTCAAAGGACTCCAACACAACTGATGACGCCCCGGACTTTGCGGGCTTCGACAAACTCCTGGAGCATCGCGTGCGGCTCGCGCTGTGCGTCTTGCTCTCGCGCTACGAAGCCTTGTCTTTCAAGCGCTTAAAGGAACTGACCACTGAAACTGACGGTGGCTTGGGCGCCCACATGCGACGCTTGGAAGATGCAAGCTACATTGACGTCAAAAAGGAGTTTGTCGATCGGCGCCCGGTGACTTGGTACTCACTCAGCAAAGCAGGGCGCAAGGCGCTTGCCCTCCACGTCGGCAGTCTGCGCGAACTCCTGAAGCGGGCAAGAATTGAGTAGCAGCGCTGCTATTGAATTTCCCAGAGGTTTTGAAACCTGGCGCTAGGCCCCTCCGTAGAGGGTGCTAGCGGCCACATGCAGGAGAGAGACGAAATCGCAGACACCATCGACAACCTCATTCAGATTCACGGGGGGCGGGTTTTGTCCCTCCTCGGTCGTCTGCTTGGGGATCCGGAAGATGCGCGGGATGCGTATCAGGAGACTTGGTGTGCTGTTTGGCGGGCAGAGCGCAGATTGCGAAAAGCTGTGGATCCGTGGCCTTTCATTCGGAAGGCGGCGGTTGGGAAGGCAGTGGACCGCTTGAGGAAGAAAGGGGCTGAGCGTTCAGCTCCGATCGATCAGGAACTGGCGGGGCGCAGCAAGCCACCGGCAGAAGCTGCGAGCGTCGACCTCGCCTTTCTCCCAGCGCGCGAACGAACTGCGCTGACCCTCTTCTTTTGGGAAGGTCTCTCAGTTCGAGAGATCGGCGCCGAACTGGGCGCCCCCGAAGAAACAGTGAAGACTTGGATGGCACGCGGCCGCGAACGGTTGCGAGAACAACTCACGAAACAAGACGATGAAGTGTGAACAAGTAGCGGAGCTCCTGTCCTTCGAAGACACCAGGGCTCGTGTGGATTCAATTCTGCTCGCAGAACACTTGGCGAATTGCCAAGCCTGTACTCGGGAATACCCGGAAGTGGCGTGGCTGATTGATGGCGCTCCCCCTTCGAGCTTTGAACAGGGCGAAACTCTCCCTGAGGTCAAGCTCGTGGCGACACGACGAACAAACCACATCTTGATCGCTGCAGCTGCAGCTCTCTTCGCGATCGGCACCGCGATCGGCGTTCAAGATAGCCCCTCTTCGCCGATCCAAATCGAAAACGTACAGCCTCTAGCCGTCCTCCTTCAAAACGAAGTTGTGCAGCCGACAGAAACTCACGAGTCGCCCGCGAGCGAACTCACCGCATCGAAAAACACGCAGACCACCTGGCACAAGGGCCGGCGAATCACCTCCACCGTAGAGCGCAGCACTTGGCGCGCCAGCTACCCCTCGACATCATCAGGAAACAAACAATGAAACTCCTCGCGATCCTGCCCCTTTCAATCGTCCTTGGCTCGCTGAACCATCACTCGTTGGCGCAAAGCGCTGAGAGGGTATCCCTGGACCTAGGAACCAAGAGTCGGAGCGGCCAGGCATATCTTGAGGCGATCGGAGTCAGGGGCCATCGCTTTCGAGAGGTAATGGACATCGGTAAGGATCGAAGCCGTCTCGAGTACAGCCTCTCTTCACTGGCTCCGTTATCAAAGCGGCCCAAGAGGATTACACTCGGATCTCTGACAGCCGATAAGGCCAGCGAACAGTCAACCGAAGAACTCTACGGATTGGGACTGATCGGTTTCAGCGAGCGCTGGCTCCTAGCGCATTTGAACCAAGCCCTTCCGGATCTTGAGCGCATCGAAATCGTAGACATTGCAACCGGCCGATCACGCGGTGGCCCGCCGACCACAAGCCTCGAACGCTCATTAGTCTTAACCGGCCCCAACACGAGCGTTCAGACGGCGATCAAACTTTTGGACGAATACGTTGAGCGCAGTCAAATTCCCGTGCTGTTCGAGTGCATCGTTTTCTCAAGGCCAATGAATCCGACCAACAGCACGGCCGCAGTTAGCGTCGTAGGACTTGATAAAGCGAGTTTCGAATCTGAGCTTGCATCCTTGCAGCCACACACGCTCTTGAATTCTCCCTCCATCATGACGAACGCGAACATGGCTGGAACGGTCTCGCTGGTCAACCAGGTGGCCTACATCCAAGACTTCAAATTGGAAACTGTTCCAAGCTCAGCGGGGCCCGAGTCCATAGCAGACCCTGTCATCGGCGTCATTCAAGAAGGCTTTGTCATGGGGGTGACCGCTTTAGTTGGTCCTGACGACAAGACTCTTCACATTTCTGCAAGCTTTGAAATTGCCAAGCTGCGACTCCCCATCCGCGACTACGACATCAACATAGGTATGGGGAGTCCGGTGACAATTCAGCTGCCCGAGCTCTCGACGGTGCAGTGGTCGTCCGACGAACTCGTTCTCGATCAAAGCGATTACGGCTTCAAGGTGAGCAACTTGTATTACATCGATTGGAACGAGGATGGCGAGTCCGAGTCGTATGCCCTCGATGTACTCGTGCACGCCAGCATCATAGATCCGAACCCGGAGGCCTCTGAGCCGCTCGGCGCAGTCATTGGCTATGATGCGCGAACGAACCTAGCCTTCGTCCGTCGCAATTCCTCTGCGGTTATCCCCAAGGGGGCGAAAACAGTGATCTTCCAACGCGATGGCAAGCAAACCGCGGAGGGCACCGTTCTCGAAATTCAAGCGAGTATGTTCATCATTCAGATCAAGAATGGCGAACCGGATGCGGGCGACACTGCGCGGCAACCGTAGTGGTACTGCCCGGTGGTTAGGCTTCTAACTGACGCCGCTCTTCGCCCTTGAGGTAGAGCAGAATGAGAATGGGGATTGTCATTGCGAGGAGACCGCCCAAGACGAGCTTCCAGACGACAGGCTCGACCTGGGTATCGGCAACGATCAAGCCGACGATATCGACAAGGGCCCACCATGAGTAAGTCTTGAATGCCTTCGGGCTTCCCCTAAATAGCAGGCTAGCGACGTAGAGCCCTGCAAGGGCAAGACCAGCCGCCATTGAACTTGCCAACGCATCCCCGGGCTCGACTTGGTTGAAGTAGCGCCACCAACCGGCAGACCAAACAACGACAATGAAGGCGATCAGCGGGTGGGAGCGGACTGTGTTCGAGTCGTTCATGCGAGAGCCTCTTCGGGGAATACAGTTTGGGGAATACAGCGGGAGAGCTGGCGGAACCGATTCGGTAGGCAGCCGACTTTATTCTAGTAGCCCTGCCATTCCTATCAGAAGCCTCGTTAGACACCCGCAAGCGTCAAGAACAGCCTAAGACTCCACGTTCACCATCCAGGTCGAAAAGGAAGTCAAGAACTCACGAAAGCCCGCAAGCTGCTCTTCGGGGAAGCCAAAGCGCGCGGGCGCGTCGTTCAAGATCTTGTCGAAACAAGCTAACCAGACTTGGCGTGCTGCGTCGTCAATCTCAAAGGGCAAGTGACGTTGGCGCATGCGCGGCGGACCGTAGCGTTCAGAGAAAAGCGGCGGACCGCCTAAGAGCTGAACGAAGAACGCAGCGGACCTTTGGGAAGCAGTAAGCAAGTCTTCAGGAAAGAGGTGGCGTACATCGCTTTCACCGAGCTCAGAATAGAAGGCCTCGAACATGGCAAAGAGGCCATCTTCCCCCATCGCCTCGAAGATTGCAGAGGATGGGCGCGAACCCTGGGGCGGGCCGCCGGGCGGAGTGAAGACGGGGCGAGTGCGGGGAGCGTGAGTCACTGACTTAGATCCTCGGCGCGTGGCGCGCCAGGAAGGGAGTTGGGGGATATGGTCATTCAAATACCAAGCGCGCCGAACACAGCATCGCCTGCAAGGACGTATTATGCGATGTAGAGGCACCCTTATGAAACCCGTCGCAGCAGTCCTGTTCGTTTTGCTTGTTGCCGGCTTGGCCTGGTTGGAGTTCAGTCCCCAAGACGAACTCCTCGCTGATCTAAATCCGCCCCAGAGCGAGCTTCAAGATGACGCTCTCGTACCGACAAACTTGTCTGGGGCAGGAACTGCGAGTGCGCTCGAGGCTGTCCTGGTTCGGGAAGGGGTGCGAGCAGTGCAACGGTTCCATGAACACGCCAGACCTTCCCTGCAATCTCTTCTCTCGATGACCCCGAAGGAGAAAATTCGGACTCCGCCGCACCAGTGCCCGGAAGCGTACGGGGCAATTCAGAAACAGCAACAGCGGGCTCTTCGAGTCTCTCAGATGTCCCCAGAGAAACGCCATCCACTGAGTCGTCTCCAGCGAGCGATACGAGCCAGGCGCAGAGGCCCAGGGCCAACAAACCAACAGCAAGAAGTCTTGCGCTCTTGAAAACAGAAATCAGGGATAGGTCAGGAGTCCGCCAGCCTATCCCGAGACCTGCCTAGAGGCCTCCCCACATCGCATAAGCACTAAGTCAGCTTTAGCCAAGAGAAGCCACCGAAAATTTTGATGGGCGGTAGAATTCACCTCGACGGCTCTAGGCCCTTCTCTACACAACTGAGCCCATCGCGCCCCCTTCAACGATCCTTATGCATTCGAACTCGACCTCCATCGCAGCGTGTTTTTCTTTCCTGCTTCTTTCAACGAGCTTGAGCGCGCAATGGTCCTCCGATGCGGCAACAAACTTCGCCCTGGCTGACAGCGCGGGTGATCAAGTTCAAACCAAGGTCGTTGCCACGCCCGACGGTGGCGCTTACATCAGTTGGTTCGACAGCATCGGCAATGGCTTCGATGTTCGCTTGCAGAAGATTGATGCATCTGGCACCGAGCTTTGGGCGCACAACGGAGTTCTGGTTGCGGATCGAGGATTCAGTTCGACGCAGGACTACGGACTCGGGCTAGACGCTTCGGGCTCCGCGGTCTTGGCATTCCGTGACGATCGCTTCAGTGGTGTGCAGATCTCAGCGGCACGAGTAAGCACAACGGGTAGCTTGACTTGGGGAACGAACGGAATTCAGCTCACCAACACCGGCGCTTTTGTAGCCTCGCCGAAGATCACGGGAACTTCAGACGGTGAGATCGTTGTTGGTTGGAAGCAGGACAGCGATGTTCGACTGCAGCGCCTCGACAGCGCAGGCAGCGCGCAGTGGGCGGGAGATGTCGTCAAGACGCCGGTAAGCGGTGCGTATTCTGTCGCTGACCTGCACGCAGCAGGCGCCGACGCCATCATTTCGATGGTTCATCAAACAGGCAGCAGCTTCACCTCACCCAAGCACCTGGTCGCTCAGAAGCTCGATTCAAGCGGCGCGAACCTATGGGGCGCTACGCCTGTCAGCGTCTTCGACTCGGGCTCGTTACAAATCGGCAACTTCCCGAGCTTCGTCCCCGACGGGGCTGGTGGCGCGGTCTTCGCCTGGTACGGCGTTTCTCCTCTGCAGGTCTACGCTCAACATTTGCTCTCAAACGGCGCAGAAGCCTTTCCCCACAACGGTTCAGTCGGATCGACCAACGCCTCTCAAGTACGCGCAGCGCCTTCGGTCAGCTATGACTCGGTCAGCGGTAACACCTACTTGTTTTGGGAAGAAGCGAACCTCTCGCAAAGCCAGATTGGCTTATCCGGTCAGAAGTTCGACGCTAGCGGCGCAGCGCAATGGAGCGCATCTGGCGTCACGTTCATTCCCGTCGGACCCGGCGAAATCCGGAACGTCCGCACGCAGGCGAATAGCGGCGGATGCTTCGTCTTCTGGAACGACATCCCGAGCTTCGGCGCTGACACCTTGAAAGGTCGCCACGTTGACGCAGCGAGTATCACGGACATTGGGCCCTTTGACGTAGCTTCCACGCCGAGCGGTAAGTCGAGGATGACGACCGCCGAGATGGCGAACGGCCAAGTTGTCGTTGCATGGACCGATAAGCGCAACGACGCCGGCGACGTCTACATTCAGAACGTCAAGACAGATGGCACTCTCGGCGGCGGGCCGCTCGGAACGAACTACTGTTTCGGCGCAGGTTGCCCTTGTGGTAACGACGACCCGATCGCGGGCTGCGCCAACTCGACAGGCTCAGGAGCTCGAATCTTTGCGACGGGCTCTACCAGCATCGCGGCTGACGCCCTCTCAATCAATGGCATCGACATGAGGCCTAACGGACCCGGCCTGCTCTTCTCGGGAACGATTCAAGTCAACGGCGGCGCCGGCTTAGCCTTCGGCGACGGCCTGCGTTGCGCGGGCGGATCAGTCACGCGCTTGGGCACACGAATCGCGAGCGGCTCGGGCATGGCTACTTGGGACTCCGGCCTAATCAGCGGCGGTAGCTGGGTGGCAGCGGGCGACACCCGCTACCTCCAAGTTTGGTACCGCGATCCGGTCACTGGACCTTGCTCTACTGACTTCAACACTTCCCACGGGGTAGAGCTGGTTTTCACTCCCTAGCGGAATTCGACGCGCAAGCCGTTGGTCATGGCAACGCCCATGCCCGACGGATTGCCCGCATCAAAACCGTAGACCTAGAAGAAGGTCTCTTGGCCTGCGATGAAGTTCGCCCCGGGGAAGACTGTCCAAGCTCCAACCCCACCCGAGTCGAGCGATCCACCGAAGAAGGGGGCGCTTCCCGCTTCGTGAGCGTAGAAGGCGATCCGGGCACGCCGCCGGACGCGGTCAACTTGAAGTCATTGGATGCGACCAGGTTCCTTCCGCTGTAGGACAACTCGAAGTAGACTCTCAAAATGACCAAGACGAGCCCTCTGCGGCTAAGTTACCGCCAAGTCATGGCGGAGCTGAAAGCTGCCGGAACCGAACAGAACGACAAGATCTACCGCAATCATGGGGTGACCGGGAAGAAGTACGGTGTCAGCTACGCCTTCCTGAAGAATCTAACCAAAGGCATCGGGATCGATCATGATCTCGCCTTGCAGTTGTGGGATAGCGAAATCCATGATGCGCGCGTCCTCGCTTGCTGGACGGCGGACAAGGATTGCATGACCGCCAAGCAACTGGGCGCTTGGGCACGCGCCGTCGACAACCACGTCATCGCTTGCGAAGTCGTCGGCCTCGCTCAAGATATGGATCAAGCCGCGACGTTCATGACTAAGTGGCTAGGAATGAAAGGCGAGTGGCGCCCGGTCCTTGGCTGGGGCGTTCTTTCGCGACTCGTCATGCAAGTGAAGCGCGGACCCGACGAGGGCGGAGTTGACGATCAGATCATTGGCGAATGGCTCAAGCAACTCGAAGAGAACATTCAGAACGCGGCTAACCGAACTCGTCACAGTATGAACGGCGCGCTGATCTCGATCGGCTCCCGCAAGGGCTGGAGGACGAAAGCGCTGGCTGCCGCCAAACGCATTGGCAAGATCGAAGTCGAGTACGGCGACACAAGCTGTTCAGTGAACGACGCCACAGCCAGCATCAAGAAGGTCGTCGAGCACTACGCCAAAAAAGGCAAGTTGCCTACGGACGGCGCAGCGGGACTGCGCCGTCGACATTGCTAGCTAGGTCTTTGGCTTGTCACGGTTGAGGTGAATCATCCCACCTTCGTCGGGTGTATTCAGGTTCAGCTTGGCCTTCTTCTTGTTGAGCTTGGCGGTCACCCAACCTTCCGAAACCATCACTTCGAGAGTTTGAACAGCGTGCATCAAAGCTACCTGAGCGTGCTTCGGTTCAAGCTTCTCCGCTAGGCCCTGCTGCAAACGCTTGTAGACCGTACCGATGTCCGAAGCAAGCTCCAGCTGCTCGACGAGAACCTTGTACATGCCTGTCATCGGCAGTCTTCGTTCGCCTTTCATGTAGCACGCGATCTTCTCAATCTTCCCGCCCGCGAATTTGGGGACGAAGTCTTTGCGTGCGCTCTGCAGATTGAGTTTGAACACGTTGTAATTGTTCAAGTGCCAGTGAGCTTGCTTCTGGCTGAACAGTTGGGTGATCTGCTTGAGGGCTGCGAGGTCGATGCTTCCGATTCCTGCTTGTCCAAGAGTGTCATGAGTGAAGCCGCCTTGTGCTAGCCAAGTCCATGCGGCGCCCGGTGTCATCTTGAGGCCAGCGTCGTTCGCGATCTGCGCGCACTGCTCCTGAAGGTCGTCGAACTGCCCGTTGTTGGCGTACCAGAAATCGGCAAAGCGAATGTGCTGGTGGATTCGTTGGCGTTGAGTCTCGTCGTAGTTCGACTTGAGCCAATCGGCATCGTCTTCGCTGCGGAATAGCTCGAGAATTACGTACGCGAGCTCGCGCGCGCTGGTGTGCGTTAGGGTCAAACCCGCAGCCAAGACCGGGTCCGCAAATCCAGCTGCTTCCCCCGCCAGGAACCAGTTCTCGCCAGCGTTCTTGCTCGACATGAAGGACCAATCATTCACTCTTTCAAGCTTGCCACGACACTTGGCATTCTTGACGAGCGGCGCGATACGCTCGTCCGATTGAATCATGGAGTGGTAGAGCTCCTCGGCATCCTCGTCGAGGGACTTGTAGTAATCCGCGGGACAAACAAAGCCAATGCTAGTGCGAGTTGCGCTGAGCGGAATGAACCACAACCAACCCGTGCCCTTGCTCATGACCTGAACGCGCGTTCCACCGATTCCGATCTCAGTGGCCCACTCGGCGTTCTCCCAATAGTCATAGAGTGCAATGTTTTTAAGGCTTGTCGGCACCGTCGTTTCGACACCTAGAGCGCGGCGCAGGACGCCGGTATGTCCCGAGCAATCTACGTAGTACTTGGCAGTGACCATCGAACCGTCTTTCAGTTCGAGCCCGGTCACGCGCTCGCCTTCTGAGTGCACCTTCGCGACACCTGTTTCTTCTTTCACCTTGCAGCCGAACTCCTCGGCATGGCGCAGCAAGATGTCGTCGTAGACTGCGCGGTCCACCTGAAACGCTGTCTGCTGGCGCTGACCCTCAAACTTCGCGGGACGTGCTTCCTCCTTGAAGTCCTTGTCCGGCAAGAAGTCAAAATCCCAAAGCTCCGCAGATTTGCCCCAACGATAGGTCGCACCAATCTTGATCGGAAAGTTCGCCGCCTCGACCTTCTCCCAACAACCGATCTCATCGAGGATGATGCCAACCGGCGGCAACTGACTCTCGCCAACGTGGTCGCGCGGAAATTTTTCGCGCTCGAGAATCAGAACTCTTAGCTCCGGGTTGTATTTGCGCAAGAACGAGCCAACGGTGCTACCGGCGGGCCCTCCGCCAATAATGGCTACATCGTAATCATGGCTAGACATGCGCTAACGATAGCGCAGAGAGTGTTTTAGCGCAATCCCTGCTGCGCTTCCGACTGCGGCTCCCAGCCGTGAAAGCGAGGGTTCGCAAAGGAAAGTCGCTTGACCATGATCTCCAAAGCTTCGAGGTTACTGTCGATCAAAGTGCATGACCTCTCGAGGCGCAGAGCGGACTCTGCGGTGGTTCCGCTGCCACCGAAAAAGTCCAATACATGATCCCCAGGATTCGTGTGAACTTTCAGGATCCGGTCCAACACACCCAAGGGTTTCTGAGTCGGATAGCCGGTGCGCTCCTTGCTGTTGGTCGGCACGATTGTGTGCCACCACACATCTGTCGGTGTCTTGCCCTTGGCCGCCTTTTCCTTCCCCACTAGCCCCGGCGCCATGTACGGGATGCGATCCATGTCCTCGTAGTTGAAGGTGTAGTCCTTGGGATTCTTCGCGTACCAAAGAATATTGTCGTGCTTGGGCGACCACTTCTTCTTGGAACGACCGCCGTAGTCGTAGGCCCAGACGATTTCGTTGATGAAGCCTTCGCGACCGAAGATCTGATCGAGCAGGACTTTGCAGTAGTGCACCTCGCGATAATCGATGTGCAAGAAGAACGAACCGGTGGGCTTTAGCAAGCGCTGAGCTTCCAGGAGTCGAGGCTCGATGAACTCCAGAAAGTTATCGAAGGAGTCCGCAAAACTCGCCGAACCGATTTTCACGGTGCGGTAGAGCTTGCCCTGAAAACCCACCCGATTACCGCCTTTCGGGTCCAGCTTCGACTGCGTACGGAGTTTCCCCTGAACCTTTCCCGTATTGAACGGCGGATCGATGTAGATCAGGTCAAAGCTCTCAGACGGCAGCGATTCGAGGATTGGCAGGTTGTCGCCAAAGTGAATGTCGAGTTCAGAGGCCATGCTATTCTCGATCTCCCGGAAGCGCTTCGCGTAGAACGCGGAGCATATTTAGCCCGAATACCTTCTGCACATCAGAGTCGCCGAAGCCGCGCGCACGCAGCGGCGCTTCAAGATTTGGATAGCTACTCGCGTCGTGCAAACCCGCAACCGTCGTCGTGATGCCATCGAAGTCGGAACCCAAGCCGATGTGGTCAATGCCTGCTACTTCGACGACATGTTCGATGTGGTCGGCCAGCCGCTCGATCGATAAAGGCTCAAGCTCGCGCGCCATGAAGTGCGTCCGCGCGATTTCAAGTTCGGTAGCACTCTTCCCCTGAAGCTCGCGGTAACCAGCTTGTGCGCGCGCCCTCGCCGACTCACGTTGTGCCTCCGCGTCTAGGAATGATGGCAAGAAAGGCACACCGACGACGCCCCCGTTATCCCTCAAGGCGCGCAACTGTTCATCACTCAAATTGCGCTGATGATCGTGCAATGCCTTGCAACCGGAATGACTAGCGATCACTGGCTTTGAGCTCGCTTCAATCGCATCAAAGAAAGACCTCGGCGCGGCATGCGAAAGATCCACAAGGATTCCGAGCTCGTTCATGCGCCCGACCAAACGCTTGCCCAAGTCTGTCAAGCCAGCGGGCGCCTTGCCCGAGGGATCGGCGTCGCAAGAGCGCACCCAGGTCAGGTGGTTATTCCAAACCAAGGTCAAGACGCGCAATCCGCGATTGAAGAAGTGCTCCAAGCCCTCCATCCAATCTTCGGCTCCCTGGGAACTCTCGAGCGGATGGCCGCCCTCAATTCCAGCGATGGCCGCCAGCCTCTCCGACGCCCGCGCCCTGTCCAAATCGGACTTGGTGAGAATCTTCAGAGTTTCCCGAGGACTCCCGGCGACCAATGCATCTAGACAGTTGAACAGGGAGTCAGCCCGGGCTCGGGCGCCGCCACGGCCCTCCCCGATGTAACGCGGCTCGACCCAGCTGGTCAGGACCACAGCCCCCAGCCCACCGGCCCTTCCTCGGGGCAAATCTAGCTGTCCGGGCGAGCCTTCACCCAGGTCCACGCCCAATTCGAGGGCGATTTGCAAGGAGTCCACATGGGCATCGAAGACGAAGGGCTTGACCATGCGCCTAAAGTAGCGCATTGGGGGACCAAGAACCCCCTTTCAAAGGGCTCCACTCGCCACTCTCTCTCCTCGACCTGTCACAGTGACAGGCAGGCCTGGCGCCTCCATATTCCCCTGCCAGTGTGGCAGCTCGGCCCACAGGCTAGGCCGCTCAGAGAAGCTTCCGGCCCGAATTTGGATCGCGGCACGCCCTTTGCTTTCTCATGGCCGATCGGGGCTACGGCCCCGGAGAACACCATGTCACTCGACCGCAGAATCCTCATCGCCGACGACGACCCCCAAATTCGCCTGGGAACCGCTGAATTGCTCGGCGCCCTGGGTTTGGACATCGTTATGGCTGAAACCGGCGACGACGCCCTGCGGATCATCCGTGGCGGCGGCCTCGACCTGGCCCTGCTCGATTACCACATGCCTGGCGCCAATGGCCTTGAGATTATTCAAGCCATGACGAGCGAACTGCTCGGCATCCCTGCCATTCTGTGCTCCGCCGATGCGGCGGGCGATGTCGGCACTTTGGCAAGACAAGCTGGAGCCTTCGCCGTGCTCTGCAAGCCGATTTTGCCCGCGCACCTGCGCCGCGAAGTCGTGCGCGCCCTCGAGCTACCGCCGAGCATGGGACTCAGCGGCCTAGCCTAGCGCAGCGCCACCCAACAAGACCAGCCGGTGCCCGCGCGCCGGCCACTTTCTAAGACCTTTCTAACCACTTCAGAACAAGAGAATCCAACCATGGCTGCCAAGACCAAGTCCGCACCCAAGAGCAAGAAATCCACCACCATCGGCATTCGTCCCCTCGGCGAGCGCCTGCTCGTCAAGCGCCTCGAAGCTGAAACCACCAGCGCCGGCGGCATCCTGCTTCCCGAGTCCGCTAAGGAGAAGCCCAAGGAGGGCACAGTCATCGCCCTCGGCGACGGCAAGCTCCTTGAGAACGGCGAGCGCGCTGCATGGTCAATCAAGAAGGGCGACACCGTCCTCTTCACGTCCTACGGCGGCACTGAAGTTAAGTACAACGGTGAGGAATACCTCATCATGGAAGAACGCGACATCCTCGGCGTCATCGAAGGCTGAGTTCTACACCACCCCGTCCGACAACGAAAACGCTAGGAGCTCAATCTGATGGCAAAGCAAATTTCATACGACGCTAACGCGCGTGAACACATTAAGAACGGCGTCGTGCAACTCGCACGTGCTGTAAAAACGACGCTCGGCCCCCGCGGTCGCAACGTCATCATCGAGAAGAACTTCGGCAGCCCGACTGTCACGAAGGACGGCGTCACCGTCAGCAAGGAGATCGATCTCGAGAATCCCTACGAGAACATGGGCGCTCAGCTCGTGAAGCAGGTCGCTTCGCAGACGAACGACCAAGCAGGCGACGGCACCACGACCGCAACTGTCTTGGCCGAGGCGATCTTCCTCGAAGGACTCAAGAACGTCACCGCTGGTGCAAACCCGGTTTCTCTCAAGCGTGGCATCGACGCAGGCGTCTCCTGTGTTGTCGACTCGTTGAACGCGGCTGCTAAGCCGGTCAAGAGTACCGAAGAGATCACGCAAGTCGGCACCATCGCTTCGAACGGCGACCTGGAAGTCGGCGGAATGATCGCCAAGGCTATGGACCGCGTCGGCAAGGACGGTGTCATCACCGTCGAAGAAGGCAAGGCCCTCGAAACCGACGTCGAGTGGGTTGAAGGCATGCAGTTCGACAAGGGCTTCCTCTCCCCGCACTTCATCAGCAACGCTGCTACGATGGAATGTGTTCTCGAGAACCCCTACATCCTGGTTCACGAGAAGAAGATCACCTCGATCAAAGAGATGATCCCGCTGCTTGAGCAGATCGCTCAGCAAGGTCGTCCGATCTTGATCATCGCAGAGGACATCGAAGGCGAAGCTCTTGCAACGCTGGTCGTCAACCGCCTGCGCGGAAACTTCCCTTGCTGCGCAGTCAAAGCCCCCGGCTTTGGTGATCGTCGCAAGGCTATGATGGAAGACATCGCAGTCTTGACCGGCGCCACGCCGATCCTCGAAGCGCTCGGCGGATCCCTCGAAGGCACCACCCTCGAGGACCTCGGCACCGCGAAGAAAGTCATCATCACGAAGGACGATACCCTCGTCGTCGAAGGTGCTGGCACGAAGGCAGCCATCACTGGCCGCATCACTCAGATCCGCAGCGAGATCGAAGCTTGCAAGTCAGAGTACGACGCAGAGAAACTCCAAGAGCGTCTCGCTAAGCTCTCTGGTGGCGTCGCCCAAATCAACGTGGGCGCTGCAACCGAAGCAGAGATGAAAGAGAAGAAGGCCCGCGTCGAAGACGCGCTGCACGCAACCCGCGCAGCAGTCGAAGAGGGCATCGTCCCCGGCGGCGGCACTGCTCTTGTCAACGCTATCGAAGCACTTGAGAACCTCGACCTGAAAGGTGACGAGCGCGTTGGCGCCATGATCATCCGTCGCGCTCTCGAAGCTCCGATGCGTCAAATCGCAGCGAACGCTGGCCAGGACGGCTCTGTCATCCTGCAAAACGTCCGCAGCGGCAAAGGCAAAGGTTACGGCTACAACGCTGCAACTGACACCTACGAAGACCTCATCAAGGCTGGCGTGATCGACCCGAAAAAGGTCGTTCGTGTTGCCCTCCAAAACGCTGCCTCCGTCGCGAGCTTGCTGCTCACCACCGACGCCCTGGTCAGCGAAGTGCCCGAAGCAGAGAAGGCCGCCGCTGGCGGTCACGCGCACTAAATCGAGGGTAATTAGCGAGAGCCGACCTTCCTCGGTTCTTGCACTTTCAAACAGCGGCCGCCCCTCTTCGCGAGGGGCGGCCGCTGTTTTGTGACAGAGAGGCCACCGGCCTCACTGAGGGATACACACATACGCGCGAACGGGGAAGGTCGCGCCGCCCTTCCAGGCGATTGGAACGGCGTGCAGGTAGCTGCCGTTTGGGACTGCGGCTAAATTGGTCATGTGTTCGCAAACGGGGATACCTGCGCCCAAGAGCGTCGTGTGTGCTGGGCGAGCGAGGTCTTGAACGTCATCAATGTTCAATGAATCGATGCCGACGAAGCGCGCGCCCTGCTTGACCAGGAGTTCGCAGGTGGACTTGGGCAGGAAGGGATTGTTCTGAAAGTAGGTATCCGTCCTCCAATGGACAGACCAACCCGTGTGAAACAAAACCGCCTTGCCCGATACGTCAAGACCAGCGAGGGCATCGGGTTGGATCCCGCGTGAACCGTAATCCGTCGCGTTGACAACCACGACGTCCAGGTGCGCGAGTGATTCCAAGCTCAGATCAGCCAAGTCAGTGCCGCCCTTAAAACGATGCAACGGGGCGTCCACGTAGGTTCCCGTGTTACCGCACAAGTGAAGCGATGCGATCAGAAACTCGGACTGGCCGCCAAAGAGTTCATCTCTTGAACTCTCGTGGTCGACGATGGTTATCTGCTCTGGAACGGGCAAGCCTCGGAAGGTTTCCATTCCAGGCTCGATGATGTGGCTTACCTCCACAAACGTGGGTTGCTGCATGTCACTTCTTGCTACGCGGCCTTCTGGACGAAAATCACAGGGAGGCTGAAAGGGTAGAGAATCCGAGTTGCCATCACCACGGACGACCGACTCGAGACGATCGTGTCAGGGTCGAAGTCCGGCGAGATTGAACCCGTCGTTCAACTTCTATTCCCCCCGCGGCACGAGCCCTAGGCGGCGGCCGGAGTAATCGAAGAAGACATGGAAGGGTTGGAAGAGTTTGCTGCCCACGGCGCCGATGGTGTTGCTATTTGGTTTGGAGCCGTCGTCGTGGATCTTGAAGGTCGCAACCACGTTGTCGAAACGGCGGCCACCTAGTTCGAACCATTCGAGTTGGCCTGAGTGGGCGGAGGCTGAACCGCCGACTCCTCCAATCTTGGTTGGGTTCAGCTCGCGTTCTTCCAAGAGAGCTAGCTCTTTGACGGCGGCCGTATTGAAGACCACGGCACCTGAATCGCCCGTGTCTATGACAAAGACTCCCTTGCGTCCGGCCTCGAATGTGCACTCGATGCTTGGCAGGTTTTTCTCCAGGAGCATCGGGCTCCAATGGCCTCCTTTAAGCTCGAAGGTGCTTGGATTGTGAATGAAGGCCCGCGGGCCCTCCAGGTCCATCTCGACGATAGAGCGAACAAAAAGGTCGTAGCCACAGATTCCCGCAACGCGAACTCCGAAGTGAGGCTCGAGGAAACTGAGATCGAGCTCCACAAAGACAGGGTCAGTAATTTCAAGCGGTCCGAGCGCGAAGCTTGAGCCTTGTCGATAGTTCGCCGTGACTGACCCCGCGACTCCAATGGCGGAAACCTCGCCGAACTTAGGCATCTCGAGCGTATCGGCAAAGACAGGGTCGATGCAGGAACGCCCCGCCCCCGTATCCAGGATGAACCACTGGTCGCCCTCGTCATTAACCGTGACGTTCACCAAGAGATGACCCGACTTCACGCGACGCATTTCGACTTCGGCCGGCAGGTCGGGATCAAACCAAGTGTCCGTTGATCGATGCCCCGCGAGGTTGTAACGGTTTTCAATTTGCGCTTCAGCCAGCCCTCCTTTGCTCACGTGAACAAACCCCGACACACTCCCTCCGGTGAACTTGAGCTCATGGGCAACCGGCACACCATGCACTTCGCGATAGTCTCCAAATTCGAGAACTTTTTGGACCCCACTAGAGACGTAGCGGAGTTCGACGGGCAGCCAAGTCGTTTTATCCAGTACTAGCTGTGCGCTTTCGGCGGCGTCCGAAATTGCAATCCCAAGGACTAATGAACTGGTGCTCTCCGAAACCAAATGGATCTCCAAGGGAGCCTCCTCATCCGACCAGAATCCGCTATGTGCCCATTGATTGAGGAGTAATCTTCCTCGCCGCTCAAAAGCCAATTCGCGGGAGGGCGCGCCTGCATCCTGCGACCAAGCCTTCGCTCCATCCCAAGCCGAGGTGTTTGCAAGTGGGCCGCTCATGTGGAAGCGAAACTGCCCGTCAACGCAGAAGAACAACTGGAAGTCACTCTCCACCCCGTTGATTCGAGCTTGGCCCTCGAAGAGGAGCTCGGATTTATGCTCGGACCAGTGCTCTCGATGTGAAGCGGCGCGGGCATGCCGGAGGACTTCATCAAGTCTTGTTGGGCCCTCATCCAAGGCAGAAGCCGCAGGCGCCAAACAGGCGAGCGTCATCGTCAGCATCGTTCGAAGTGTTGACCCTGTCGTAATTTCATTCTTCATCGTGCCCGTTCCGTGAGTGGTGAGAAAGCGCAAGTAAGCGCATAGAGTTGACCTTCGGTGTTATCTGCATGCTCGCGAAGAACCGTGAAGAGTTCGTCGACGAGCTTGTTGACTCGCTTCAATTCGCGGTCCTTCAGGCGCACCTTGAGCCTTTGAACCATCAAGTTTCGGTCAGCGCCTTCGACGCGCGCCTCTCCCGAATTCAGCGCGGCCTCGACATCACGTGTGACTACACGCATCACACCAGAGGCGCCCTTGCCCCACGCTTCGCAACTCGCTCGCGACCTCGGGTCAAGCTTCATGGTGACCGAGCACGCTGTCAGTCCATAGATTGCACCGTTCCTTCCCGGCTCTCCCAATCCGGTGGTCTTATCCGGCAGAGGCTCAAGCACTCTAATCTTGACCAGCTTGCGAACGTGGTAGTAGAGCGAGTCCGGAGCCTTGCCTAGCCTCTCCGCCAATTCGGCGATCGACGCCGGGCCGGAGGTCTGCAAACTTTCATAGATCTCGAGGCGGGCCGGCTTGAAGAACTCGGCAACAGCCGTGGGGCTGAGTGCCAGTTCACGTATTTGCGTATTTGAAGTCTTCACAGACCCCTTTTCTGAATTTTCGGAATTTATTTCAAGATTACTGGAAAAACTACGCGCTTCGCTAAGAGAAGTCGCAGGAGAAGCACCCCGCCTGGTTCATCAATCCAAGCTGCGGCTAAATTCTCCGCCAATTCAGCGAAAGAGCTCTACAAGCGGCTCCCCATCGCAACCCGACGGTAGGTTCGTTCCGAGAAAAGCTGCCAAGCTCGCTGCTACATCAATAGTGAAGATCTCGCGCTGAATCGTTTGCGATTGGATGCCGGCGCCCATGAAGATTACTGGAACATGAGTGTCGTAGCGCCAAGGGGAAACGTGGGTCGTGGCGACGGTCAAGCCGTCGAAGTCATTCACGAAGTAGTACGGTTCTGTAACGAGGTACACATCACCCGACCGGTTGGGGTGGAAGTTGTGAGCCACTGCATTCGCAATGCGGGTGTCCGGGAAATTTCCATCACGCATCGCCTCACTGGTGAAGGCATAGGCGATTCCTTTCTGCGCCTGGAGATTCGAGGCCACCACCTCTGTGACTTCCTCGCGATTCAAACCTCGTTTCTCGATCTCATCATGGTTCAAGAAGACATAAGGATGGACGAACTCCTGCACGAGAGAATCGCCAAGGCCAAAGCGTTTCCCTAACGCCTCCTCCAACTGACTGCTCATTTCTTCAGCGTTGGTGATGTAGTCGGCGTTCATTCCCATGGATCGCAAGTACTCGGGAGCTTCGACGCCCCCGTGATCGGCAGACAGGACCACTAAGGTTCGTTCTAGACCGACGTGCTCATCAACGAAATCCAGAAGGTCCGCCAAGCTCCGATCTAATCGAACAAGGTTGTCTTCCGACTCCAAACTCGACGGACCAAATAAGTGCCCGACATAGTCAGTGGACGAAAAGCTCACGGATAAGTAGTCGGTGACGTCGTCCGCACCCAAGTCTTCGGCGGCGAACAGTGACTTGGCGAAGTCAAGAGTAAGCTCGTCACCGGCAGGACTGATCGTCAACAAGGTGGTGTAGTACTTACCGCCCGCATCCCCGTAGGAGTGGGGAAATACGCGCCCGAAATCTGCAAGCTCCGTTTCGAACGGGCGATCATCACGGTCACCGAAGAGGTACGAGTCTTGGGTGAGACTTAGCGTCCACGGGTGACTCGCGTAGTACTCAGGTTTCTTCTTAGCGTTCCACTCCGTGACCCATTCCGGGTAGTCATCGCGATAGTAGCTACTCGTCACGAACTCGCCAGTCCCCTTCGAGAACCAGTAGGCGGTGCCCGTGTGCCCCGCGAGAGAAATCGCTCCGCGGTCCTTGACCGAGACGCCGAAGACCTTGGCACGTGCCCCGCTGGAGATCATGAGTTCGTCACTGAAGGTCGAACTAAGGATGGCTCGTGGAGAACGCCCGTCCGAACGCGCAGCTCGCTGGGTGGGATCAATCTCTGTCTCCTGATCTACCAGCGGCTTCGAGCTGAGTACCGGATACTCTGCGTCCTCTACGTTGTATTGAACAACGCCTGCGTTGCGGTCATACCAGAGGTTTCCGACCATACCGTGCGTCGACGGATAGGCGCCTGTAGCGAGTGTCACGTGCCCAACGATCGTCTCCGTGTTCGCGTGCGCGTGATGCGCGTTAGCGAAGACCGCGCCCTCTTCGAGCAAGCGCTTAAAACCGCCCTCACCCCAGTGGTTCGCATAACGGCGAATCAGGTCTCCGCGTAATTGATCGACCGTGATTTGAAGTACTAGGCGCGGCGCCTCTTCTCCATCTGAACCTCCGTTCGGAGTAGAGAGGGTTTGACCTAAGGCTTGTGAGACTGCGATTGAAAGAACGAGCGCGTATACAGACTGTCGGCGGAGCATGATTGGCGAGGTTGAACCACGGTGGAGTGTCTAAGGCGCTACACCGTAATATAATTCAATTACCGGCGCCCCCACATCCGGGGAGACAATCTGCAGACGAGAGTTCCGATTAAGGCGCGCCCCGCCGGCATGTGCCTTACAGCCCAAGGCGAAGACGGTAGGAAGCTTGTAGCGGTTCAGCGCTGATGGTGCCGAGCTCTGAGAGTCGTCCTTGCCGAGCAACCCGTGGAGCGGAGGAGATCCCGTGACGGAAAAGTGACCATGCCGAGAGCTGCTTGGGAAATTCGTGATCCGAGCCGTGCGAAGCGAATCGAACCCTGGCTTCCAAGTGTGGGGCGTGTAAACAGTACCGGGCACAGGTCGAGCAAGGAGCTCTAGGCGTTCTGACCCCAGCCCGCCTTTCAGTCGGTTCGCTGCTGAGGTTTCGCCCCGTTGCTGTTCCGTAGATTGCCGAGCGGAATCAGCCCTCCTCTACCATTCACCGAGAACTCCGCGCAAGCTCAGTTCCGCAATAGAAGTCACTCGCAGCCTTTGAGGTTGGCCGGGGATCTGACCGTGCGCCGCGAAGTAAGAATCGGACCCCAGGTAATAATCCAAATGTAGGGGTTACATCCTCACTCCTCCTGCCTATAGATCCTTGTCCAGTTGAACGGTCGCGGACCACGGCCTTCGACAATACGGACGCATTCCCATGGGATCATATTGTGGATGTTCGAGCCTCCTTCGGGAGTCTTGCCAGCGCCGGGTTGCTCTCTCTCTCCTCCCCTTGAATCCGGCGTGCAAAGCCTCGACGAACGTAAGTTTGTCGAGGCTTTGCGATTATCTAGCCGACTGAGCCCTTTGCTATTCGCATCCAGTCGTTTCCCTCGCATCCAGTCGTTTCCCTCGTATCCAGTCAGCGCCCTTCCTATCCAATCAGGGCCGAAAAGACGCGGACATGGCCTTCTTCAACTCAGTGAGTCGAACGGGACCGGCGGCGCTCACGCAGCAATGGTCAGGGTGGAGGTGCTTGCGCGCAGCCGCTCTGATTTGCTCGGGCGTGACTTGGTCGAATTCGATCAGCATGCGCCGAATGTGGTCTTCTGGATGACCGTGAACTTCAGACGACACCAGGTAGTTCGCACGTCGTGAGGCACGCTCAAAGCCGATTGAGAAGGAGCCGATCAGATAGTCCTTGGCGACGCGCAACTCCTCTTCCGGAACCAAGTCATCTTGGATGCGATGCAACTCGTATAGGAAGTGGTGCAAGGCTGTGGTGACATGCTCGGGAGAAGTACCGATGTAGGCGGTAAAGGTCCCCGGCGTCAAGCCCGCGCTACTCGTCATGCCAGCGCTAACGCTGTAGGCAAGCCCCAACTCATCGCGCAAGCGGCGCGAGATACGATCCGTGAAGCCCGGTCCTTGTCCCAAGACATGGTCAAGAACAACCAAGGCGGCGTAGTCAGGGTCACTACGACGAATGCCCAAGTGTCCCAGATAAAGGTGCACTTGCTTGCGCGCAGCACGAATGACCTGAACAGCTTGTTTCGGCGCAGGAAACTGAGGTGTGCGGGGGGGCAACTGCTTGCCAGGCTTCCACTTGGCAAGCTTGCGGTCGAGGAAGTCGCGCACTTCCTTGGGATCCAGATCTCCACAAACACCGATGATGCAACGCGAGGCTACCCAGTTCTTGCGATGGTAAGCCCGCAGATCTTTCGGCTGGATGCGTTCAACGCTTTCGATCGAACCGTAGGCAGGGCGGCCGAGCCAATGATCGCCATAGACCATGCGGCGAAAGGCCATGGCACCCAGTTGGCGCGGTTCCGCGGACTCGTTGTGCAATCGTTG
>JBLIOI010000025.1:0-43539 GCA_047639675.1 Planctomycetota bacterium
TCGCGCACATGGTTGGGACGATCTTTTCCGCAACGTTGGCGATGCGCTTGATACCGCCGATGATTACGACGCCCGCAAGGATTGTCATGATCGCGCCGTAGGCCCAGCCGTTTTCTGCCAGCCACGGAATCGTCTCGCCGACCGCGCCAAGCGACTGGTTGACCTGGAATGAGTTGCCGCCAGCGATCGAGCCACCGATGCAAAGCACAGCAAAAAGCACAGCCAGCGGCTTGCCCAAGAAGCTGAGCTTCATTTCGCCCAGGCCATTCGAGAGGTAATACATCGCGCCGCCCATGACCTGGCCGTCGGCACGTTCCTGGCGATACATTTGTCCGAGGGTGCACTCAACGAACTTCGAGCTCATGCCGAGCAGGCCTGCCGCGATCATCCAGAAAGTTGCGCCGGGCCCGCCGATACTTACGGCAATGGCGACACCAGCGATATTTCCAAGTCCAACCGTCGCCGAGAGAGCAGTGGTCAGCGCCTGAAAGTGGCTCACCTCTCCGGCGTCCTTGGAGTTCGGATCCGTGTACTTACCACGCACCACATCGATCGCGTGCTTGAAGCCACGGAAGCTGATGAAACGCATGCGAATTGTAAAGAAGATCGCACCTAGGACGAGCCAAATCACTGCGAAGGGAATCTCACGCGGTGTCCCGTCCGGTTGGGTTCCCATCGGGATCGGGTAGAAAACCACATCGCTGACCGCCGTGTTGAGCGAGCCAAACGTATCGTCCAACGACTGCTGCCAGGCAGGCAACTCCTTTACATCTTGAACAATTGCGCTGGGTTCCAGGGCTACCGCGTTCGCCGCATTGATTTCATCCGGCGGTGCCGAATCGGCGGATGCCGTGGCTGTGAAGAGCGAGAAGCTGAGAAGGGCGAGAAGGCTGAGAAGGAGACGCTGGGTCGTCCGCATAGGGATTCCTATCTATGGGTAGCTCGATGGGGGGCAGGATCGTGCCAAGGTCGCCTCGAACTTGCAAATAATGGCTGCGATCACTCGCTCGGGTTACCCCTAACGCAACCTTTTCACGGCCACTTACGCCTCATCGCAGGCTAAGCTTCCTCGCTCACGATGATCTCAATTCGCGTTCCGAACAAATCATGAACTTGCAACGGACCCTCGCACACCTACTCTGTTTCGCTGGCTTGACCACAAACGCCACGGCCGCGTCTACTTTCGGCAAGGACATTTGGACGCAAGCAGAGCTCGAAGCTGTCACCGCAGAGATTCAAAAAGAAGTGGCGGAGCTGCGCGGCGAGCCATTCATGAAGCCCGTAACCGTCAAGCTCATGGATAAGCCTGGACTGGTCAAGTACCTCATCGGGCTGATGAACGAGGACAACGGTGTCGAGCGCATCGCAAACGAAGAGGTCATGTTCAAGATGCTCGGCTTGTTGCCCCCGTCTGTAGATTACTTGCAGGTCTCCTTGGACTTACTAGAGTCTCAAATCGGCGGATTCTACGATCCTTCGAGTAAGGTCTTCTATCTGATGGAGTCCTACACCGGAGGGATTGCTAAGGTCGTTCTTTCCCATGAGTTGACCCACGCACTGGACGACCAATACTACGATCTCGACCGGCAGCTCAAGTTGACGATGGACGACCGCGACTCGGCGATCGCCTACAAGTCAGTGGTCGAGGGCAGCGGTTCGCTTCTCATGCAACTCTGGATGATGGGCCATCCGAATGCTTTGACTCCCGAGGAGATGCGCGCGATGGCGACTTCCGAAGCTGCTTCGATGAAAGGCATTCCCGCATGTATTTGGAAGCCATTGGTCGGCTCCTACTCCGTCGGGTTGACGTTCTTGAACGAAGGCTATCGGATGCGCAAGAACAAGAGCAAGACGATGGCGGACATCACACGCACGGCTTTCGAAGCCCCTCCGATCACGTCGGAGATGGTCCTCCATCCCTCCAAGTATTGGAAAACGGATGAACGGGATGACGGTATCCTTGTTGAGTTGAAAGCACGCGCCCTTCCGGAGGGCTGGCGATTGATCGAGGGATCCACTTTCGGCGAGATGCACCTAGCGCTGATGACCGAGGAACAGAAGCCCGTAGACTTCTCAAACCCGATGAGCCTCATGAGTGTGACCTACACAAATGAAGCTGCCGCGGGTTGGGGTGGCGATCGAATGGCTCTCTATGGCAATGGCGACGCGCGCTATCTAACCATGGTGACCTATTGGGATTCGAAGCAGGACACGCAGGAGTTCGAAGCCTCCATGCAAGCCCGGCAGGACAAGTGGCAGGCTTCGGTGGCGCAAATGGACAAGGCAGGCGTTGGCGCCAATGTCGTGATAACTACGGATATCGCCAAGCATCAGGTGATTCTAAAAGTTTGGTACGGTGTTAGTTCCGATTTAGCTGCCGCGATAACGAAGGCTCAAGTGATCGAAACGACGGTGCTCGCACCGCTCGAACGCTAGCCTGCTGATAGGTCGAACCATTGAGCCAAGAACAACCCAACGATCCGCTGCACGGAATTACGCTCAAAGCGATTCTCGAAGACTTGGTCGAACGCCGTGGCTGGGAAGACCTGAGTGGAGAGGTGCGTATTCGCTGCTTCTCGCACGAACCGACCATCAACTCGAGTCTCAAGTTCTTGCGCAAGACTCCGTGGGCGCGCACGGAGGTTGAAGAACTCTATATCTGGGATCAGCGACGCATCGACCGTAACCGCGAACGCAACCAAGGCCGTGCAGAACGTCGGACACGCGGAGCTGAGTCCAAGGAAGAAGACGCTCCCCCGGAGACTGAAACCTAGCCGAAGTTGCGGCGCGTGACTTTACCGCTCTTCGGCAAACCGCCTGCGATGCGCCCCGTGAACATGAATGTTCCTTCGATGCGAAAACCGGGACGGGGCATCGGCAACTGATCCATCTTGAGTTGCCACGGGGAAACGAACAGGTGCAATGGTCTTTCCGGAGCGTCAACTTCGATGATCTCGATAGGCTCGCCGGTGATTTTGTTGCGTGTGTGTCGGATGCTCAGGATGCGTGCAGACAGGTCACAACAACCGCCAGGAGAGTCCCCTCCGCCGAGGGACTCAATGAAGGCCCCGTTGGGTAACTCTTCAAAGTTCGTCTGTGAACCCTCAGAGTTCGGACCGACGTAGCGGACGTCTAGGCTAAAACCGGCTATGGAGATGGCGAGCACGTGGCCTGCCTTCAACCCCCGTGGAAGCCGGCGCGCATCGGTTAGCCAGGCAGAGAGCAGGTAAGCGCCCGGTGCACCCCAGGGCTCAAAACCTCCTGCACGCGGCGGGGCGACCCATCCTGTGAGGAGCGCGTCGAACGGGGAGTCTGGAACCTTGCGAGCTTCGTTGACGGCAACCCGCAAACGCGACCGCTCCTCAAAGAAGGGTAAGAGTGAAGTATAGGACTGGCCCTCGTCATGATCGAGACGCAGCTCGATGCCCTCAGCAAGTTTCAGTTTGAGGTGCTCACCGCTTGGGCCGCGCCAGGCGACAGGTTCGCCCAATTGGCGTACTTGCTCCTGGATATGCTCCAGGTCCATGTTGGGCGTAAAACCGATGCATTCAAGCAGGAAATCCACGTGGGGAGTTTATCAGACTCACGGGGGGTTTGAAGGTGGGCGGCCACGCTTGCTCCGCAAACCTACGCTTTTAGGTTCGGGGGCTTTCAGCCGGGCGGCGTGAGCTACGGGTTGATTGGTCTTGGTTGGTTGCAGTTGAGAGGAATCTGGAATTTGGAACTCGCGGGGACTTCGCAGACTACTTTTACGGGAGGGTCTGGAGTTTGCGGGTGGTTTGAGCTCGCGGCGTTTTTTGAGATGCGGCTCTTGGGCGGAGGTCTCGGATAAACCTTAGGTTATGGGGGCTTCCGGCCTTCGGACAGAGTGCCGAGCTCAAGTTGGTTTTAGGTTGTCGGAAACGGTCGCTATTAGCTAAATAGAGCAGACTTTGGCACTTTCGCTGGGAATACGAGGGGCTCATACGTCTATGTATGTATGGAGAGTCAAATGATGTTTCCGAATGGTTGGGGTGGTTGGAGAAAAGGAAGTGGTCCTCCGAAACGGAAGTCGGGGGTGGCGCATGTGACGCGGCCGCGGGTGAAGAAAAGTGATGTGATGCATCTCAATTGGAAGTTGAGAAAGGAGTTACCGTCACTGCGCAACAACTCGACGGCTCGACGGCTCGACGGCTCGTGCGATTTTTGATGCGCTACGTAAGGCGAAGCTCGCGGGGCTGCGAGTCATTCACTTCTCGATTCAGAACGATCACATTCACATGATTGTCGAAGCCCCCAATCGCGAGCTCTTGGCCAACAGCATGCGTGGGCTCGGCTGCCGGATCGCCAAAGCTTTGAACAAGGTCTGGGGACGCACAGGCAAAGTGTTCGCCGAACGGTTTCACCAAGTGCTACTCGAGGGATTTCAGCAGGTGCGCAACGCGCTGCGCTACGTTCTAAACAACCACTTGAAGCGCAAGCAGGAGTCAGGGTGCGGCCGCCCCGACAGCTATTCCTCCGGCGAATACTTCGACGGCTGGAGTGACTTCAAACGCCTGCGCGACCCAGACGGCAAGAATTCCGTCGTGTCCACAGGGGGCTGGCGAGTCAACCTCGGATGGAAGCGACGATGCGTTCCATTCTCCCTCCGCCACGTCCCCGGCTAATTCATCTATCAATAACCGAACCGAAAACCTCGCCGCGAGTTCGAATCCCCCGTGACTTCCAAATCCCAGTGGCTCCTCAACTGCAACCAACCAAGACCAATCAACCCGCAGTCCACGCCGCCCGGCCAAAAGCCCCCGAACCCAAAAGCGTAGGTTTGCGGAGCATGCGTGGCCGTTCACCTTTGAAGCCCTCATGACTCCCACCACCCCGCGAGTGGCACCCAGCTCCCACTAACTGCTCCTAAGAGCTGAAATTGAGTTGGTATTCGGTACCGTATGCCAATGAAACGTCGAACGCTTTCCTGCCTGTTCCTGGGTATTGCTCTAGTCGCAGCCACGGCCACCAATTCGTGCCAGTCTACCAATGTTGCTGCGGCCCGAAGGGTGAGCTCACACCATGGGCCACGGGTCGAAGCGGTTGACGCGGAACACTACGCGCTTGAACTTTGGCTTATGCCCGAGACTCACGAAATCACTGGCATGTGCACTCTCAGCTACGCTGTGGTTTGGGGTGATGTGGATGTTGTGGAGTTGGAGTTAGAAGGTCTGAATGTTGACGGCGTCTGGGATGGCGAGGGCACGGCGCTTACCTTTGATCATGACGATGGCATTCTCGAAATCGACTTAGCTTCTCCGCTCAGCGTGGGGGATTTGGGCCAGGTCGTTGTGAGCTATAGTGGTGCGCCGGTTAAGGGTCTCTGGTTTGTTAATGATGCTGATGACCAGGTTCGGCATGTTTTCACCCAGGGCGAATGCGTTGACAGCCATTGGTGGTTTCCTTGCCTCGACTATCCGGCGGACCGTTCGACTAGCGATTTGCGTGTGCACATGCCTGCGGCGTGGACTGCGGTTGCAGCGGGGGAACGGATTGACTTGGTGGAAAGTGCCGAGGAGCGTGTCGAACATTGGCGCATGACGACTCCGCATCCGGTTTACTTGACGTCGCTCTGTGCCGGTGAGTTCACCGTTATTGAAGATGAGTGGGATGGCATTCCGCTGATGTATTTATCTGATCCAGTTCTGTCCGATTGGATGGAGGCTTCTTTTTCTGAGACCCCCGACGTCCTGGCTTACTTCAGCGAGTTGACTGGGAAGCGTTATCCCTATGCGAAGTACGCTCAGACTTGCGTGGGGAATTTTCCTTTCGGTGGAATGGAGAACATCTCGGCCACGACCGTGACCGAGAACACCTTGACTGACGAATTGGGTCAACTCGATGGAACCTCCGTGGGATTGGTTGCGCATGAGGCTGCTCATCAGTGGTTCGGAGATTTGATGACTTGCTCCGAATGGTCAGAGATCTGGCTGAATGAGGGCTTTGCTACTTACTTGACCGCTCTCTACTTTGAAGAAACACGCGGTGTTGACGAGTTCCGAGTGCGTATGCGCAACGCTCACATTTCCTACACGGCAGCCGACATTGGTGTGAAGCGTCGACCGACGGTGCATGATTTTTATCTCGACCCCTTCGACCTGTTCTTCGATGGCAAAGCCTACGCGGGGGCAGCGAGTCGCTTGCACCTTCTTCGTTTTGAGCTCGGTGATGATCTGTTCTTCAAGGGTCTGCGCTTGTACGTAGCAGAGAATGAAGGGCGTGCCGTACGAACGGAGGATTTTCAGGAAGCCATGGAGACTGTTTCCGAGCGTGATCTCAGCCTCTTTTTTGATCAATGGTTGCACGGAGCTGGTTATCCCGAACTCGAAGTGGATTGGAGTTGGGACGAGGATCAGGGGGAGGTGGAGCTGACGGTGGAGCAAGTACAAAAGGCGACGCGCGGCACGCCCGCCATCTTTCACTTGGTTGTGGACGTAGAGCTGCGTAATGCGCGGGGCAAGACGACTTCGCGTATCGCGCTCGATGAACGTAAGCAGTCATTCCTCTTCCCTTCGGCTTCACGGCCGATCTGGCTGCGCTTCGACAAGCATTCCTACCTGCCCGCGCGCATCGCATCGACTAAGTCGGGGTCCGAGTGGATCGCGATCGCGGCCGAAGATGACGATGTCAACGGAAGGCGCGACGCAGTCGATGCGCTTGGCCGTTTGTGCGCGACAGAAGAAGACCCGGATAAAGCCGCCGTTCTTGGAACAGCGGTATTGCGGCGATTGCGCGATGATTCCTCCGAAGCCGTGCGGCTTGAGGCTATCGAGGCTCTTGGTCGCATGGGAGGAGAGGATACTCGCGGATTCCTGGAGACGGCAGCAATGGAGGACCAGTCTGCCGCTGTACGCGTCGCGGCATTAGGCGTGTTGTTGTCCTATGCTCCCGATGCCGAACTTGCGCTGTTTGCTGATTCGATTTTTGACGCGGGCTACTCATGGAATGTGAAAATTGCCGCCGCAAGACTCTACGCGTCGGCGGATCCCGGCGTGGGTTACGATTGGATTGTCGCACGTGCAGACATCCCTTCGCCGCACGCCAAGCTGCGCGCAGGGCTGATTGCAATTCTGGCCGGAATTCCCGATGAACGGGTTCTAGTCATCTTGCGCGATCTTGCCGGGCGAGAGGATGTGGCGACTGCAACCCGTCAGGCAGCGGTCGATGGTTTGGCAACCCGTGGTCGAAAGGACCGTCAATCTCGTGATCTCCTGCTCGATCTTCTTGATACAGATGAATACCGTTTGCGCCAGGCGGTGATCGGGGCGTTGGCGGGTTTTGACGACCAGACGGTGATGCTGCGTTTGCGCAAGGAGCTGGCGACCAGTCCCTACTCCCCGGAACGCCGCAAGCTCGAAGATGCGATTGGACGCCTCGGAGGTAGGTAAGCGATGACCTGGATCAAGACTATTGCTGCCGACGAAGCAACCGGACGTTTGGCAAAGATCTATGCTGCCGCCATCAAACGCGCGGGCCGGGTTTTTGGGATTCTGCGAACCATGAGCCTCGCGCCATCCATTCTCGACGCGTCCATGGGCTTCTATCAGAAGGTCATGTTCGCGCCGGAAGGATTACAAAGATACCAGCGCGAGCTATTGGCAACGGTTGTAAGCCGAGCGAACGGCTGCCACTACTGAACGCAAGCTCATGCTTGGGATCTCCGTGCTGAGCTCCCTCTAATGACCGAAGCTGCGCGCGAGCTGCTGGTGGCAGCTGCTCAGAAGGATTGGCGCATGGCGGAGCTCTGCGCCGCGGATCGCGCCCTCTGCGAATACGGCGTGAAGCTAACGAAGACCCCAGCTTTGATGACGGAGGGGGATGTGCAGGCGCTTCGTGGCGCGGGCTTCGAGGACCTCGAAATTCACGACGCCATTCAAGTCGTCGCTTACTTCAACTACATCAATCGTGTTGCTGACGCAGTTCACGTGGAGCTTGAGCCGGAGATGACGCCCTACGCGTAGGGCAAGAGCGACGGTTCCTTGAACGGCTCCTTAGTCGTTATCTTCCGGCTCTACGAGAGTCACCCAGCAGTCGACCCCAGCGATCTGGTGCACGCTCTTCTTACCGGAAGGCCAAAGCACGCTGAGGCTTTGTACCTCGCTTGTTTTCCCCAAACCAAAGTGCTGCTCGTCTGCGTGTCCCGCCAAGTAGCCGCTACCCAGCGATACTTCGCGAACAAGAGTAAGGTCATCCACGACCAACTCAATACGTGCTCCTATCGCCGAAGGACCGCCTGCACCCTTTCCGCGCAAGCGCACGCCGAGCCAGTGCCCACAGTCCTGAATCTCATTGCGCAAGAGCTGGTAGGGCCCGTTATTGTTCGTGACGAAGAGATCGAGGCGCCCGTCTCCATCGTAGTCACACACTGCGACAGACCTGGAAGCTAGGGGTGCAAGTACCGCGCTACCGGCACTCTTCTCCATGTTCACGAAGCGCCCATTGCCCTCATTCAAGAAGAACTGGTTGGGCTGTCCGACGCAGATACTGGTGCTTTCATAGTCAGGGCTCGTGTAGCCATTCGGAACGAATAGATCTAAATCTCCATCGTTGTCCGCATCGAAGAAGACACCGCCCCAGGAAGTGAAACCCACACTGTGCTGGCCAAGTCGCGAATAGACGCTGACATCCTGGAAGGTTCCGGTGTGGCTCTTGCGGTGGGAGCCCGTGATCAAATTGTTGCGGTACAAGGCGTTCGCTTCCAACTCCCAGTTGGTGAGAAAGAGATCCGTGTCCCCGTCAAAGTCCACATCTCCCGTGCTAACTCCCATGCCGCCGCGCGGATCATCTAGGCCGACTAGAAAGGAAATGTCCTGAAAACTGCCGTCACCTTCGTTGCGGTAGAGCACGTTGAAAGAGACATCATTGGCAACATATAGATCCTGGTCACCATCCAGGTCGAAGTCCCAAAAGATCGGTTGCATGCCGCGGCCCTGTTCGTCGAATAGGCCGAGTGCTTCTGTACGGTCGACAAACTTGCCTTCAACGTTTTCGAGGAATGTGTTCTTTGCTCCTGGAAATGCAAAGGGCAGCATTTCGACCGGGTCCTCTCGCGCATAGCCCGACTGCTCTTCCACCGGTGGCATCAGACTCGTGTCGTAAACCAAATAGGTCGTGACGTATAAATCCAAGTCCCCGTCTCCGTCGTAGTCGGCAGCAGAAATACCCGCGCTCCAACCATCACTGCCCATGTCGTTTTCGCTTGTGACATCGACAAAGCCTAGAGGGCCGTCATTACGGTAGAGAACGTCGCTTCCGTAGTTGGCTACGTATAAGTCCAGGTCGCCGTCGCCATCGAGGTCGAAGAATAATGCGCCCATGCCGGCGCCGTCGTCGCCTGCTCCCTGCACAGCCTCGAAGCGCCCCTTCCCAACGTTGCGCATCAAGCGGTTGCGTGGCGCTTCGCTGCCCGCGCGTCCGGCCCCCTGCACCACGTACAAGTCCTGCAATCCATCGCCGTCAAAGTCTCCCCAGCAAGCGCCCGGTCCCATGGTGGGGCGAATGTCAATTTGCTTGGCCGGTCCTTCCATGTGTACGTTGGAGAGCCCTGCGACTTCTGTTTGATCGCGGAAACTCATGCTCGCCTGACTGACTATTTGTTCTGGGGCGACTGCGTTCCCCTCTGCGCCAATCTCTACAACAACGCGCACGATCAAGCTGTACGCCTCGGCCATGGCGGCCTTCTCCGGCGCGAAGAAGTCGAGTTTGAGGTACTCCTGTTCTTTGAGGCGAACGGCGTGACTCGCAAGGTCCTTCGCTGGCACCCTTTCTAGCGTCTCAAGGGACTCGAAAGCCAGACGCCGTGGACCGCGTTGATGGTGTGCCCGCCACTGGAAGTTCCCGGCAGTCAGTTTCTCGGCCTTGCGCAGGAGGAGAGCCGTTCCGGTTCCCACGGCTCGTGTCTGCGCATGGAATAGTTGGTCGAGAATGTCGTCACCGAGGATGAGTTCCCAACTCTCCGAACCATCCAGGCGCAGCCCATAGGCTCCTTGGCGGAGGCCAAGCAAAGCGCCCGCGGGCTCTTCTCTGCTACGCGCCTTCAAACTCCATGTCCGAGAGCTCTCAGACTCGCGCGCGATCAAAACCAGCTCACTTTCCGCCGGACCTGCAGCTACCTGCAGAGTCTCGTTCGCACAACCTTCCAAGTCGAGTCGTGCAATCTGCGGCAAGCGATTGACAGCGTCTCGCGCCCTTCTGGCTTGGCTCGGAAGTCCAGTCTCTGTGACGAGTCGCATCTCTTCGCCGAAGCGCATCAGTTGTTCGCCCTCTGCGTGGGGGACTGCTTCTACGGCAAGACTCAGAATCCCGAGTGTTTTCCCCGAGGGAGCCAGCAATCCAAGCTGGAATCCTCGCGGAGTTGGCGTCGCGCGTACGACCCGCTCGCTGCGCGCAGTCAAGGGCAAGATGATCACGTTCTCGCCCACGACCAAATCCGCTGCCCAGGACAGTTGATCCCCGTCGTTCACATAGAGCGCAGGTTCCTGCGGGAGGGGAATAGCGAGTAGGAATAGCAGACTGGTGATCATGATTGAGTGGATGAGAAGTACGGGGCCAAATCCATTGCGCCAAATTGCGCGACGCCCCGCCAGTAGCTAACTGGCGGGGCGCCGAGGTACCGCAGTGGGAACCATTTGCGAAGCTTAGAGAGGAGCTGGGTCCTGCTTCTTTGAATCTTCAACGGCAGCTGGCTCTGAAGCTGGCTCCGGAGTCGGCTCGGCAGTTGCCTCTGCAGCTGCAGCCGCCGCTTCACTCGCAGCCAAAGCCTTGGCCTCTTCCTCCTTGGCACGCGTTGCGGTTGTGGTCGGCGTCAATTTTAGCTCGCGGATGTCATCGACTGAGAAGTCGATGCTGGTCTCGCGTTCGATATTGATCAGGCGTCCTGTTCCTTTGAAGGGATTGAATATCAACGCGCCTTGGACTTGGCGCCCATCCTTGAAGCGCATGGAGACCTTGTCGGCGGTGCGGGCGTTGAGCAGGATGTCGTAGATGCGCTCGGGCACCATTTCACGACTCTTCTTCGTTGGGTTCATGTAGTTGGGTGACTCCTTCTATTTCCTTCGAGCCAGGCTTTGCGTGGGCGAATGCACGAAGCCAGGCTTGAATGTGTTGGAGGAAACGACCGGCAGGACCAGTCGTCGATCAGGTGAGTGTAGTAACTGGAAGGGGGAGTAACTCGTCGAGCCTGTCGATGAGCAATTGGGACCAAGTCTCGAAGTTGCCTCCCTCTGAAAGCGCAGTGCGCAATTCATTGATTGAGGTTAGCTGTCCTTCGAGTTGATCTTTCTCGCGGATTTGGACTGATCCGCAGACTTGGACGATTTGAACCAGGCCGACGTGTACAGCGCCAACCGGGTTCGTGTCGTCGTTCAGCACTCCGACGGCGCGAGCCGTAAAAGTGCCCTCTATTGAAAGTTCCTCTTCAAGCTCGCGAATGGTTGCGGCAGTGAAAAGGGTGTGCGTTGGATGTTCGCCGTCAATCGGGTTGATGTGCCCGCCGATTCCGATCGAAAGCTTGTCGTGCAGGCGTGACTCGCCTCCTTTTTTGAGTCGCTTAACGAGCAGGATTTCGTCACCGCAGCAAACAACACCGTAAGGGATAATCTGCTGCAGGCTTGGAGTAAGCTCTGCATAGCGACGCTCTACAAAGAAGCCGTGCTCCATCGCGCGTGCTTCAAAGGCTTCGGCGAAGGTCTCCGAATCGCTCGCGTTTCCCGTAAAAGGCAGAACCCCATGCGGGTAAGAATCGGGAAAGAGCTTTTCCCTGGGAACGACGAAAACGAACTCCATGGCGGTGGTGTAAGCGCGGGCGGCGCAGCGTAAAACTGCTTGGTGGCGGAAGATATAGTGAGCGTTCTTTGCGGTGGTAACGAACGTTGCAACTACCAAATCGTGGCACTCGGTTGTTGCGAATCACTGTGCGTGCACGGACTCTACACCCAACTCGCAAAACCGTCAAGATGTGCAGCCATTGCCAAATTGAAGCCGCAAAGTGCTACGGCAACTTAGCTGAAAAGTTCTGAGAAAAAGATGGCGCAACTCTTCTCTCTCACCCTTGAGACAGTTATGGCAAACGAAGTTGCTTCCCATATTCGGGGGGGTAACCCCGAGACGCATCGAAGTTGCAAACCGTTCCGAGAAAGGTAAGTGGCGTGAGAAGGCCACATAAGCCGGGTCCTGTCTCTCCCCGAAGGGAGCGGTGACCATTTCTCTGGGACTAACTTCACAGCTAGCCTCGAACGACCTACCCGGAAGGCACTGCGGTGCGGGTCATCACCAACCTTCCCTATTCGGTCTTTCTCCGGGTGGGGTTTACCCTGCCAGTTTTGTCACCAAAACCGCGGTGCGCTCTTACCGCACCCTTTCACCCTTACCGCAAACCGAAGTCTGCGGCGGTATACTTTCTGTGGCACTTTCCCTAACCTCGCGATCGGTTGCCGTTAGCAACCACCCTGACCCGCGGAGCCCGGACTTTCCTCCCTCCATCCCTAAAAGATGGAGAACGGTCACCCAGCCTTCTCACGCCGCGCAGAATATAGCGAGTTGCCAGGAGGGGATGGTGCTTTCAGGCAGACTTTTGAATATGAGTTAGGCCTGCGGCCATTCTCGCTCGGGTTCACCCTGCTCGATCCACTCGCGCAGGAGGACGAGCGCGCTCCAGGAGTCCTTGCGGGCCTTGCGCGCTTCCCCGTGATGACCTGCTTCTTTTAGGAGTTCCTCGGCTTCACGAGTGGAGAGGCGTTCGTCGTGGGGCAGGATCCTGATGTCTTTGAGCCGTTCCTGGAGGCGCGCCATGAATCCCAGGACATCCGCGCCGCGCGGTCCTATTGTGCCATCCATGTTGAAGGGCATGCCCACGAGCACCGTCTTTGCCCCATGATCCTCGACTCGCTCGGCCACAGCCTCCAGGAGGTCCAGAGAGTCTCCAGCACCATGCCAGACATCCAGGGGCCGCGTCGCGATGCGCAGCGGGTCGCTCGACGCGAATCCCGTGCGTTTGGTGCCGTGATCGACGGCGATTACAGAGCCAAACACAGGGCTACAAAAATTGAGGGCCTTCGCGCTTCAAACGCTCGACCACCAGTTTTACGTCTTGGGCTCGATCCTTTGGGCAAACCAGCACCGTTTTGCCTGCGCGCACCACAACGAGGTCCTCGACTCCGATCAGCGCGGTCAGGGTCCCGTCCTCTCCGTAAACGATGTTGCCGCGCGCTTCTTCCGCGAGAAGCTGGCCGCCGCCCGCCGTGCAGTTGTTCGCGCCGTCCGCTTGAGCCACATCCGCCAAGCTGGGCCAGGAGCCGACATCGCTCCAGCCGTAATCGATCGGCAATACGCTGCGGTTTAAGGCTTGTTCCATGACCGCTGTGTCAACGGGGAGGGCGGGCAGCTTCGGATAGATGTCTTCGAGGTCTGTTGCCCGGCCTGCGCGCTCCAAGGGCTCGAGGATTTCCGCAGCGTGTTGCCGCAAGGCCTCGAGCACAGTCTTTGTCTCCCAGACGAAGATTCCAGCGTTCCACAGATAGTTCTCGCTCTCCACGAATTCCGTGGCCCGTTCGAGCTTTGGTTTCTCGACGAAGCGTTTCACGCTGTGCGCAGCAAACTCTCCATGTTGCGCGAGTCGCTCTCCGACTTCGATGTACCCGTAGCCGGTTGCAGGGAAAGTCGGACGAATTCCGAGGGTGACGAGTTGTCCGGCGCGCCGGGCTTCTTGCGCTGCCGCGACCAAGCTAGAACGGAAGCGGGAGGCGGGTTCGATGACATGATCGGCGGGCAGGACAATGTGCACGCTGTCCGGCGATCGCCGCTCGATTTCCAGCGCAGCGAGCGCCACGCAGGGCGCTGTGTTACGTCCCACAGGTTCGACAAGAATGTTCTCCTCGGCCAAGTCCGGCAGGCACTCATGCACCAAGGGCGCTAAGTCCCCCGACGTCACGACCAAGACGTTCTTGAGGTTCACCAGCCCCTCAAGCCTCTCAGCGGTGGCGGCAATCATTGACGTCCCGCCGGCGATCGGCATGAATTGCTTCGGCCGACTCCGTTTGCTGGCGGGCCAAAATCGTGTTCCTGTTCCGCCAGCCATGATGACGGCGTAAAGCTCTTCGTTCGGCATGTGCTCAGTCTAAAAAATGTAGCTGCCGAAGGAGGCCTAAAAGCGCTCAGGAAGTTTGCTGAAACCTGGAGAAGGCAAGGAGCGCCAGTGATCCTCCGGAGAGACGAAGGGGCTGCTGAAGACGCCGAGAGTGATGATTTTCGGTTTGGACATGTCGCCGCGCACGGCGATCGCCAACAAATTGTCCTGGAGCCAGTAGATCAGGGCTTTGAATGGGCCGGTCTTGTCGATCAGGCTGTAGGTGATCTGGAGGCGCTGGTCGAGAGAGCCGTCGAACCCGACGCTGCCCGATCCGCGTAGGCTGAGTAAGGGGCTATGTACGCGCATCCCGTCGAGTAGCACTTGGCCGTACTCGATGCGGAAATCTGATTCCATTTCGTCGAAGACCGCAGTTTCGTCCAAACCTAGCTGTCCGAACAAATCACGCACGACGGGGACGGACCACAAGATGGTTTGCCGGATGCCCGCGTATCCCGAACCCTTGATGCCGTAGAGATCGTCAAGCTCACCGCGCAGTCGGAATTGAGCATCCAGGAGTCCTCGGGCTGCGATCTCCGAACTGAGCACATCCTGCAGCAGCAAGCCCACGTCAACATCTGCGAGGCTTAATCCCGTTTGGAAACGATAGGGAGGCTGCAAGTCAATCGAAAGCACTGGTTCCGATCGCCCGTCTGATTTGGGGGCGGCGATGGCTGCCAGTTGACCACGACAAAACTGCCCGCTGAGTTGTTCGATGGTGAATTGTGTTCCGAAGAGCGACACCATCAATTCGACCTGTGCCAAGTCACGACCAAGAACTCGGCCATAGAGATCTGAGATGGTTCCCCAGCCGCGCAAGTCGTCGCCTTGCAGAAAGAACTCTTGGATGTCGATCCTGGCCGAGCGGATCTCGAGCGGGGCCTTGGCGACGATCAAAGCGTCGCTCAACGTCGCCTCGCCGGTGAAAGTCAACTCGGGTTCAAGGTCATCCTTGAAGCGCAATTTCATGTGACCCTCGTTCACATCAATTGTCCCGCGCAGTTTGAGATCCTCAAGCATGTGCGTCACGGATTCGGGCTCAAAGAATTGGCCGAGTAAATCAGCATCGATCACGATTCCTTCGGCCTCAAGATCCGCCTCCGATCGGATTTCACCTTCGGCAAGAACGATCGCTACCTGCTTTAAGGCAATCGGGGTTTTGCCAAGCTGAGCGGAGATGCGCGGGGAATGCAACGTGTCTCCGCGGTGTTGAACTTTGCCTTGAAGCCTACTGAGAGTGAGTCCAGTGCGCTTCGCAACATCATTGTCGCGCAATTGAAGGTCGAGCAGGCCCTCGAATAGATCCGGATCTTCGGGGATCCGGAACTCATAGTCGAAATCGACGGCGCCACCAAATTGGAAGGGCTCGAATTCCGCCAACAACTCGCGTGGATTCTTGTCCAGGGCGACTGCTATATCCGCCAGCAATCCCCGGTCCGCAGGGCGCAATCCTGCACCGATGACTTTGCCCACCAAGTCAGCATCTGAAGAGAATTCAACGCTGCAGGCGGCCGGATACTCGTCACGCCAAGTCGTAATGAGCGGCGCAATCCGAACGAGATTGCGGGGTAAGTTCGGTGTTGCAAGATCGTAGCCTTCGCGCGGAAGTAGGAGCCCCTCGATATCGACGAACACGCGTCCTCTTACGCCATCACATTGAATCCCAAATACTTCGGGGTAGAGGCTGAATCCGGAACCTGTCGGTGTGACCTCGCCCCACATACGAACGTCCAGCTCTGTTTGCTCCTGACGAACAAAATGCAATCCTGCGCTACCACGGGGCGCAAACGCAGCGACGGCTTCCATGACCTCAGGCAAGTACTCCGCAGCGATGTCGAGATCGCTACCTTGAACATCGATTCCTTGTAGTTCGATGTCGATGAGTCCGAAGCGCGGCAATCGTTCCCCTAGGCCGGGTTCCAAGGCTTCCCTTCGAGAACGCCCCGCGACTTTGAGTTCAAGGATGCTCTCAGTCCGGCCTTTGGCGGCAAAGGAGATGCAGGACGCTTGGCGACCATCATCGATAACCAAGACATCGGCCTTCACGTCGCGCGCAGGTACGGGAAGGTTCATTTCTGCTGCGCGCAAGTCATGTGCGGCGATTTCCAACCACAGGGCACTGTTGGGGATATTCGCTCGAGAGCACAGGCGTAGATGGACCGCCGCGCGCCCGCTTTGACCCAACCCATAATCGCCGTAGATTTCAGTTAGCTCCGGAATTTCCCACAAGCCAGGGAGGTAGCTGTTCAGAGCCTTGTCGATCGCAATCTCTGGGACCGTGATGAGCAACTCGGACTCGAATCGCCCATAGCCTGGAGCGAAGGGCGGCATGTCGACAGGATTCGACCACTGTTGATAGGAACCGTGGAAGGGACCGTTGGGATGCTTGCCTGTAAACCTGGTGTCGAGCAGGTTATGGCGCGGGAAGCGCTTGGTGTGAGCGTAAACGACAAGTGCTTCGTCCACCTTGGCTGGCAGCGCGAAGGACATTGGCTTGACGTTCGGCTGATCGATGTCGGGCCAACCATGGTAGGCGGCCTGCAGCTGCGAATTGTTTTGAATCAGGACCGAGTACTCAATCGCTGGCCACAGATCCATGCCTGGCATGTAGTCGCCATCGCAAGTGATACCGAAGCGCAGATTCACCTGACCGTAGGGATCAAGTGCGCCGTAGATTGTGGGGAGGATATCTGGAGTCTCGAGGGCGGTGATTGCGGGAGTGCGCAAATTGAAGTCAGGAGCGTTAAGCCAGGCCTCGAGAGACTTGCCTGCACGTGCGGAATCGCCGAGCCGCAGGCCAGCCGTCAATTCTTGGCCGTCCCAACTCGCGCGAATTCGCGCGCTACCCGCCCAGCTCTGTGGCGACCAGTAGTCTT
This sequence comes from Planctomycetota bacterium, assembly GCA_047639675.1. GTDB lineage: Bacteria > Planctomycetota > UBA1135 > UBA1135 > JABACD01. The sequence goes on from JBLIOI010000025.1 coordinate 17,020, forward strand.
CATCGAGCCCCGGTTCGAAGCGGCAAAAGGCTTCGACCGTCAAGTCCTCGACCCCTGCGCTAACCGTCGGGAGTTGTAGAGAACCGTCCGCGAGCTTCAAGCGGATCGTTCCGTGGGGGGTGAGTTCGCCAGCGAGCGATAGTCCGCCTGTAGCGTGCAAACTGAGTTGTCCTTGAGGCGCAAGTTCGCGAATTCGACTGACCGGCATGAAAGCGGGTGTGTCCCAGGCATCAATGTTGAGTTGATCCGTGATCGCGTGAACCTGCAGGTCGCCCTGGAGATCTACCAAGCCGGAGATGAAAATCTCTGTGGTCTCTTCGCTGCCATGACGCGAGGGGAGCAGCAGGCGTCCTGTGATACGTTCCGGTGCAGTGCTCTCGGACTCCATCGATAAGTCGATGCTGCCAAGATTGGAGGCCTCGAAGCCAGGAACCTCCAAGTCGACACTCAGGCCGCGGACTTGGATGGATGGCAACTGGATCGGTTCGAGGTCGTCTTGCTCCGTGGTGTTAGCGATGGCTCGCAATTCTTCAGCGGTGTTTTCGCTGAGCAGGACGCGGCCTCCATCCACATGAACGCGCTTAAGTATTGGCCGAAAATTGTCGCCCAAGCCCACGGAAACATAAATGTGTTCAATGTGGAGGTTCTCTCGATCTCCACTCAGGATGCGCAGGTCCTCGACCGTCAAGCCAGGACCGAGCCAGTCGAAGTGCAAGGCGCCGATGGAGACGCTGCTACCGAGAGGTGACAAGCGTGCCGCGAGTAAGGACTCAAGCTCGTGCTTGCCAAGCCCAGAACGGTCGACGAAGAGTGTTGTCAGGCTGAGCGTCAAAGCTAGCCAACCAACAGTGTGGAACGGAAGAACGAACAGAAGACTGAGCCAGCTTCCGCGCCGATTGTTTGAGCTCTTGCCCTTCATCGGGAAGTGACTTGCGTTGTTCCTTTCGGGTGCAAAACACTCGAAGGTTCCTGAGCAGGAATCGGAGCGTGCTCTCCGCCCACGAAAATGCGCGGGACGCGTTTACCAACCGAGCAAGTGATCTCGTATGGAATCGTTCCCGCTTTGCGAGCCACCTCTTCAATGGTCAAGCGAGCCTTACCCATCCCGCCGAAGAGCACGACCCTATCGCCGACTTGTACATCGCGAATATGGCCCACATCGATCGTCGTGTAGTCCATTGAAATTCGACCGACCATCGGAGCCCGCTGACCTCGAACCAGGACTTCGCCACAATTGCCCAAGCGCCAGGAAACTCCATCGTTGTACCCGAGGGGCAAGGTAGCAATGCGCGTGGCATTCGACGCAGTCCAGGTTGAGTCGTAGCCTACACGCGCGCCCGCGGGCACGTCTTTCAAGAAGACGATCTGGCTGCAAAGGCTCATCGCTGGCTGGAGTTCGGCTGAGCCAGGGACACCGCTAGGCAAAATTCCTAGGGCGCTGATGCCTGGCCGTACCGTGTCATAGTCCGGAGCGAGGTCAGTGAATATCGCCGCGGAATTAGCGACGTGGATCCAGCCGTTAGCGAGTCCGCGCTTGCGGGCGACCTTGAGTAGCGCTTCGAAAGAATTTATTTGGCGCTGCGACTCTGGATCGAGAGCGCCCTTGGACGAGCTGATGTGGGTCATAATCCCCGCGAGTTCCAGGTGCGCGGCTTGGTGGATTTCTTGCAGGAGTCTCAGCGCGCTCTCCGGTAAGACACCCAAACGCCCCATTCCCGTATCGACATTCAAGTGCACGCGCGCGAGCTTTCCTGCGCGTTTGGCAGCTAGTTCCAACATAGAAACACGGTCCGAAGAGTGAATCCCGACCTCGATTCCATGGCTCAGAATCGGTGCGACTTCTTCGTCGACAATCGTGCCCAATACAAGAATAGGGGCCCTGATGCCGTTCTCACGCAAGTCTAGAGCCTCACTGGAGGTTCCGACACCGAGTGCAGCAACTCCCGATCGCAGCGCGTGATGCGCGATAGCGACGGCGCCGTGCCCGTAGGCATCTGCTTTGACAACCAACATGACGCGCACTCCGCTGCCAATTCGGCGGCGGATTACAGATAGGTTGTTGGTGATCGAATCGAGGTCGATCTCAGCCCAGGCTCGATGGTGACTCACTGCCGACAAGACTACTCCCTCGATGGGGGTGCTTCCAATCCTTCGCAGAAGCTACCTGCAGCTTTTGAGTACTTCGGCATAGGTCTCGAATTCGGGCAAAATTCCTATGATTCGCGCCGTTCCAGTTGTTGACACGCCCCTTCGGTCTAGCCATTCTCTCAAGTGCGTAACGGATCTCGGAGGCACCTAAATTACCTCGGAGAACGACATCAACCCTTAACGGGTACCACCCAACTCAACATGGCGAAGAAAAAAGCATCGCGCAAGAAGGCTTCCAAGAAGGCTTCTCGGTCCACAAAGAAAAAGGCAGGCAAGAAAAAGTCAGGTGACTTGATCATCAGCAAGAGCCGCACCAAGGCTGCTGCAGGTATCAACGTCTCTGGCGATTTCTACATTGCCCTCGACGAAGCTGTCCGCGGTTTGATCGCGACCGCCGAGGAACGTGCCGAAAACAACAACCGCCGCACTCTGCGCCCGCACGACCTGTAGGCCCAGTAGCAGCACGAAGGGTTTCGGGGAACTGAAGCCATTCAATACAACCGGCCGAACGACTTGCTCGTTCGGCCGGTTCTTTGTGCCCTTAGCGCTTTCTGATCTTGGCCTGAAAGGGCCGCAGGTATAGCGGTCCGACGTTCTCAAGCTTCTGTCCACCGTGTGAATCGAAGCGTCGTGCGCCGAGGTCGAGCAGTGCCCCTGCACTTGGCGGGCGCGATTCCACGAAACGTGCCAGGGCTTCCTCGCTGGCCTCTGCTATCTCGAGTGCCTTGCGATCCCCAAATAGGCGGGCGTCTTGGGGCAGCATCTTGTGCGCTTCACTCGGACTGAGAACGGCGGGGGGGGATATGATCTCTACGTCTGTTTCTGTTCGTCTGTAGTGCGCGAAGTACAGTTGTGCCTGTCGTGCATCGAGCAGGTAAACGCCTTCCTCACCTACTTGGAGTTCGCGCCACATCAGAGCTTCCCCCGAAGCTTCGCCACGCAGACCGGCGCCACTCCCGCGCGCTAAGCCAAGTGCCGTAGCGATCCCAATGCGCAGGCCCGTGTAGGATCCGGGGCCAACACCGACGAAGACGCGATCGATGTCTTGAGGCGTAAGACCGTTGTCAGAAACCAGCTCCGCGAACAAGCTAAGGCAGTCGCTTGCGTGAGCCTTCGACGGATCCAGCACACGCTCCGTCGTCTGGTCGTCAATGCGCAGGGCAACTGATGCCTCACGCTGACTTGTCTCTAAGGCCAAACTCAGCATCTCAGCTCGAAGCGGCGATCTCTTTTTCAAGCAGCGTTGCAATTTCTTGCGCGACAGCTTGAATGTCGATTTCTTCCGGGCCTTCGACCATTACGCGCGCCAAGGATTCGGTTCCTGAGTAGCGGAGTAGGACGCGGCCGTTGCCAGCAAGCTTTTGTTCGAACTGGGTGACAAGTGCGCAGACCTCCTTGAGGCTGGAAATCGCCGGCTTGCTCAGCACAGGGATGTTGAGCAGTACTTGCGGGAATGCGCTGAAGGGCGCTGTCAACTCCGAGAGCGACTTGCCCGTCGCCCGCATCACGCCGAGCACGCGCAGGGCGGTGTAGAGCCCATCGCCTACGTAGTGAATGTCTTCACCAAAAATGATGTGTCCGGATTGCTCGCCGCCGAGGTGTAATTTTTCGCGCCGCAAGGTCTCGACGACCGCACGGTCACCGACGGAGCATTCGACGACTTCCACGCCGACTTGATCCATTGCGCGGTACAAGCCGCGGTTACTCATCACCGTAGCCACAATACGCGGGTCTCTCCAGTGCTCTTGACGCATCGCGTGCTGTGCGATCACCGTTAGAATTCCATCACCGTCGACTAGCTCGCCGCGTTCATCTACCAAGATGCAGCGGTCCGCATCGCCGTCGAGGGCAATGCCAATCGCCGCGCCGCTCTTACCTACAAGCTCACGCAGGTTCTCCGGATGGGTAGAACCGCAATCAGCGTTGATGTTACGACCATCGGGTGCACAAGCTATCGCTTCTACCTCGCCACCTAACCTGCGCAATACCAAGGGCGCGTAGTGGCTACCGGAGCCATTGGCGCAATCGATTACGACTTGCATTCCGCCGAGCTCGAGGCCTTTTGCTGCGTGTCCGATCAAGTAGTCGACGTACTTGCGTTCCAGTTCTGGATTGACAGCAAGCGTCGTCTCCTTGGTCTCCGGTTCTGTTTCGGTACGCAATAGGGTTTCGATCTCCAACTCTTCCGAGTCCAGGAGCTTCTCACCGTCTTGCGAGAAGATTTTGATGCCGTTGTCTTGCGCCGGATTGTGCGAGGCGCTGAGCATCATGCCCAAACCAAACTCGCCCATGCGCGTCAAGAGCGCCAATCCAGGGCTAGAGATCAAGCCACAACTCGTAACGTCAAATCCCGCAACCACTAGTCCGCGCGCCAGCGCTTCTTGCAGGAGCGGCCCTGACTCGCGACCGTCGTGACCGAGCACAGCAATCGGCCTCGTCTTGCTCTCTGGAACGCGCGCATGTCGCAGGTGAATCTTGCCCACGGCTCGGCCTAGTGCGGAAACTCGTTCCTCACTCAGCCAGCCGTCTCCAGCTTTGCCGCGGATTCCATCCGTCCCAAAGATTCTGCGTGAAGTCATTGATGTCATTTCTTGGTGGTGAGCAGGATCTTCGCCTCGCTCTGAAGCTTCACTTCCAGACGCGCGGAGTCGGCAAACTCATCGTCATGACCGGGGAACAGCGCTTCGCGCCAATCGTCAGGGAAGGACCAACGAACCGGAAGGATGTCTTCGGCGGTGGAAAACTCGGAAACATCGACATAGGCACGCAAGTTATTGGTGATGTAGTCGCGAATGAGTTTACTGGTTTGCTCAAAGGCGCCCGAACCAGGTTCGGATGCGAAGAGCCCCGCGGTTTCAATCGTGAAGCGTGCTCTCGCATCAGCTTGTGAGACAATCCACTCGTTCGGGTCAACGTTGGATTCCGCCAGCAGGTTGCGCACGACCAGGTCGACTTCGAGTTCCGGTAGGGGGTAGACGGCCGGGTTGATTGCGAGTTCGACGGAGATTCTTTCGTCGCCGACGATAGAGATGTTTTCAGAAATCATCGACTGTGCCAAGCCTAGTAGTTCGCGCCGGTTGCCGCGGTTTGTGGACTGCACCACGATGGTCTCCAGTTCGAAGGGAAGAGAACCGGCTCGGACTCCTTCGATTACGCTGCGCGGGCCCTGGATCTCCAGGGAGTCGTGGGCGAAAGTGATACTGTTTGCTTCTGGAATGACGAGGTGTGCATCCAGCTTGGACTTGTCGATCGGAACATGGCTGGGCTTTAGCTCGATGCGGTGCGTCGAATAGTGTTGAACTTCAAGTTGCGGCGGCTTGTTTGCAGGCCAGCCAAACTCAAGCATCGACGATCCTTGCACCCACGAGATGTCTTCAAGGGGAATGACATTAGAACCTTCCGCTACATCGGGAGGAATCTCGAGGAATCCACCGGCGGTTCCAAGTCGGTCTAGGTTCGCTTGCGTACCGCGTACCAGAACTTCAATGTTGGCGCCGTTGAGCGGCGATACCAAGTGAAAGCTGCCCTTAGGCAGGCGTACGTGTAAGAGCCCGGCTCGCGGCTGAACCTGCACTCCGGTGGGAACCTGCACGACCTGCATCGGCATGCTGCGCGAGATTACGATGTCTTGGTGCGCCAGGTAGATCATTGCGGAGGCCATCGCCAGGGAACCCGCCTTACGCAAAATATCGTCGGTGAAGAAAGCTTTCACAGCGGCCATGAAGTTGCCGAAGCTACCGCGGTTTTTCGCCGCCGTGTCCTCCTCTCCTGTGTTCAATCCGAGCGCATCGCGGAGCGCATGCTCCAGGTCATCGGGCTTGATGTCACGGCTCATGAACCCTTGCCTCGCGATCGAGATCTCACCCGTCTCTTCGGAGACGATCAACGTCACCGCGTCAGTCTCTTCTGTTAGACCAAGCGCGGCGCGGTGCCGGGTTCCCGTTGACTTGCTGAGTTCGATGTTCTCCGTCAAGGGGAACAAACAAGCAGCAGCCACCACACGATCACCCTCGATCACCACTGCACCATCGTGCAGCGCCGCACCGGGATGGAAAATGCTCTCGATCAAGGTCGTGCTCATCTCCGCGTCGATGTGTGCGGCGTTGGCAGTCCAGGTGTCGAGGGGCATGTCCTGTTGAAATGCGACTAGCGCTCCATGTCGGCGTGCTGCCATCGCTGCTGCGGCTTTCGCCATACGCGAAACCATGTCCTTGCGGCCCGTCGTGAACAGTTGCGCAAAGCGATTGTGTCGACCAAGCCTGGCCATCGCGCGGCGCAGCTCCGGTTGGAAGATGATCACAAGGATGACCGCCATGTAGGGCGTCAGTCCTTCGATGATGTGATTCAGCTCTTCGAACTCCAGGTACTTGGACAAGCCCCAGAGCCCAATCGCGCCAATCGAGAGGGCGAACATCAACCCGCGAAGTAGGCCGCTGCCTTTCGTCGTTCGCAGGAAGCGTAGGAACAGATAGATCCCCGTGGAGAGGATTGCGATCTGAAGAGTCCAGGAGATGAGGGGGCTTAGCACGGATTCTTGGGGCGGTCCGCTATGGCGTTGGAAACGGCGCAGGCTTCTTGCATGACGGCTACGTCGTGCACTCTAATTATCTGAGCGCCACCAATCACGCAAAAGGTGACGGCAGCTGCAGTTCCGCCGAGTCGATTCGTCGATTCCTCGGAGCTTTCGGGCGCTTTCCAGTCAGCTTCTGCTTGCGCGCCGGTGATGTGGCCAATGAAGGACTTGCGCGAAGGGCCCACTAGGAGCGGGATTCCCAGCGAGCGCAGCTCGGGAAGGCGCGCCAAGAGATCGAGGTTGTGCTGGAGCTTCTTGCCAAATCCGATGCCTGGGTCCACTAGCAAGACGGATTCGTCGATTCCACCATCCAGGCAAGCGCCAACCCGTCGCCTTAGGAATTCGGTGATCTCCGCCACCGGGTCCGCGTAGTGGGGGGCTGTCTGCATATCTTCGGGCGTTCCTTGACGATGCATCAAAACCCACTGGCAGCCCGCGTCGCGCACCACATCAAGCATGCGCCCGTCGTCGAGGCCGGCGCCCACGTCGTTGACCATCAGTGCGCCCGCCTCTAGGGCAGCTTGGGCAACGTCTGCGTGGCGTGTATCGACTGAAATTTTCTGGCAGCCCGCAGCGCGAAGCTCGCGAATCACAGGCACAACCCGCTGCAGCTCTTCCTCAATGGAAACGCCTTGGGCGCCGGGGCGCGTGGATTCGCCGCCAACATCGATCCAGGTCGCTCCTTCCCGATCCATACGCATGCCGGCGGCTAGCGCGTTTTCGTAGGCGAAGTGCTTACCACCATCAGAGAAGGAGTCTGGCGTCACATTGAGGATGCCCATCAAAGACGGAGGTGCGGGGGAGGGACTCGCCGCGGCGTGGCAGTTGAGTAAGAGAGCCGCGAAGGGCGAATGCTCCGAAACAGACTTCAGGGCATTGGGTTTGCACTCGATCCAGAATTCGCCTGAGTCAAGCTTTCCCGACTGGAGGGGCCAATTGTCCAAATCTCGGCGCTCTTCATCGCTCAGATTTTCGCCCTGCAATACGAAGCGCGCCTCACTGTTAGTTCCAGTGAGGCGCGTTGCGAGCCGCAGTGCATCCGGCCCGAATCGCCTTCGCTGCGAGTGATTCACTCAGCTATGCAGGCGATGGAGTTGCGCCGCCGGGTAGTTCACCCGGCAGGTCTTCACGTTCCGTTCGCGGTTCTTTTGGCGTGCTGTTCTTTGCAGCGGGCTTGGGCTCGGGATCCGGGTCAGGACGCAGATCCTCGACAGTGGTGCCTGCGAAGAGATCAACGATTTCATGGACGTTGATTGTCTCGTAGCGCAAAAGCGCCCGGGTCAAGCGTTCAATTTTCTCCCTGCCCGAGCTGACAATTTCCAAGGCACGTGCATAGGCGTCGTGCAGCAACTTCTGAACTTGTGAGTCGATCAGAACAGCCGTTTCTTCGGAGTGCCAGCGGCTTGTGCCCAACTCGGTGCCCAGGAAGTCGGAGCCTTGACGTTCAGCGTAGTTGATCGGTCCAACTTCGTCGCTCATGCCGAGTTCCGTAACCATCGCTCGTGCAAGTTCTGTAGCCCTTTTGATGTCGTCCGAGGCGCCAGCAGAGATGTCACCGCAGAACACTTGTTCGGAAGCGCGCCCACCGAAGAGCACCGCCAATTGTCCGACCAAGCGCTTCTTCTGCATGTGATAGCTCTCCTTCTCGGGGAGCATCATGGTCGAACCGAGAGCGCGTCCGCGGGGTACGATTGTGACTTTGTGGGGCGGATCGACGTTCTCGATTTCCGCGGCGACCAAAGCGTGGCCCGCCTCGTGGTAAGCCGTGATCTCGCGATCCGCTTCCTCGAACTTGCGCGACTTCTTCTGTCGTCCGTAGCGCACCTTATCGCGAGCCTCTTCGAGATGTTCCATCTCAACTTGAGTCGAGCCTTGAAGTACAGCCTGGATGGCGGCCTCGTTGACAGTCGCAGCCAAGTCCGCCCCGGAGTATCCGGGCGTCGATTTGGCGAGAACGCTCATCTCCAAGTTCTTGCTGGCCTTGACGTTTCCGATGTGCACGTTGAGGATGGCTTCGCGACCCTCGATATCCGGCAATTCGATGGTGACTTCGCGGTCGAATCGGCCGGGACGCAAGAGTGCCGGATCGAGCACGTCGGGACGGTTGGTGGCGGCGATGACGATGACGCCATCGGCCGTGCCAAAGCCGTCCATCTCGACCAGGATTGCGTTTAGCGTTTGTTCGCGTTCGTCGTGACCACCGCCCATACCACTGCCTCGCCTGCGACCGACAGCGTCGATCTCATCGAGGAAGATGATCGAAGGTGAGCATTCGCGCGCTTGCTTGAATAGGTCGCGCACACGGCTGGCACCGACGCCGACGAACATCTCGACGAAGTCGGAACCGGAGATTGAGAAGAAGGGGACTTCTGCCTCGCCTGCAATGGCCTTGGCTAGGAGAGTCTTACCGCAACCAGGCTGGCCTACGAGCAAGATTCCACGCGGGATCCTGCCACCGATACGTGCGAAACGCCCCGGGTTCTTGAGGAACTCAACAACCTCTTGAACTTCTTCTTTGGCCTCTTCTGCACCCGCAACATCGTCGAAGGTTGTTTGGGTGTCGTTCTCCTTGGTGTAGAGCTGGGCGCGTGAACGACCAAAGCTCATCACTCCGCCGGCGCCGCCTTGGCCGCGCATCTGTCGCATGATGAACATGATGAAGATCACGATCGCCAGCCACGGGCCGTAGACAAATAGAATCGTAGACAGAATGGAGTTGCTGTCGCTCCAGCTGGTTCCCCGATCGCTAGAAGTGTCGAAGGAGAGGAGTTCGACCTGTGCGCCTGCGACCTTTACATCGCTCAGCAAGGCGGCGATATCTGGGGAGTCGGTGACTTCCAGCCAAAACAAGCCGCTGGTCTTGGGACGCGGAATACTGCTGTCGGCGCTGCTTACGCCATGCAGGTCGTCCGTGCCGCGCGCGATGACGCTGGCAAAGATGCGTGACTCCTCGTCTCGATGTTGAACCTTGGCGACCGGCACCGAACTTCCGACCGGGTTGCGCGGGGGTTCATTGTGCTCGGTAATCAAGCGCAAGGTTTGCGGCGAGTAGTCGCCAGAAGCCATGGCCTCGCGGAAGTTCGGCTCACTGATCTTCTTGTAGCCGGGGATCGCCTTCAGCTGTTGGATCTTGGCTTCTAGTCCGGCGACGTCTGAGAAACTCGTGACGAACTGGTCCTTGCGGTCCCCCTCGCCCGTTGTCAGACGACCATTGACGCTATTGCCATTGATCTTCTGCATCTCCACCTGACCGGTATAGAGCTTGTGGAGGTATTCGTCCTGGGAGATCTCCTTTGGAGAGTCCCAAGTGCTCTTGCCTACGAGTAGCAAGATCGTCACTAGAATGGCGAAAAACAGGAAGAATGACCCGTAGGAGCGATTGCGGGTCGGCTTCTCCTGGTTGGGCATTTTGGGATCAGGCATTACTTAGCTATCGGATGGTTGATTGGTTCCGCCATAGGAGAAGGAACTCAGCAGGGGTCTATTAGACCAACAATTGAGAGAAAACAGGCATGGCCTCTCTCTAAGGCACTGCGAGTTTGTTCCAGATTTCGTGTCCGTAATTGCACGAAAAACGACCTCGCGTCCAAATTAGGCGTCGGGATCGTCCTCTGTGAGAGCTTCTAAGGGCTCGAGGGGCAGTAGCTCCACGTCAGGGTCAGTGGGTTCGGGGCTCCCTTCGACCTCGTAACTTGGCTGTGAAAAAAGGTCGATGATGAGTTCCTGGCACATTTGGGCGAGGGCGTCGCGGCGCGCTCCCTCCTCTTCAGCCCGGGTGTGAATGATGTAATGGGCGCTTTGGTCGAAGTAAATCGACTCGCCAATCTGGGCTGCAATCCGCCGATCCTCGATCCAGGCGCGGAGGACGATGTGCACGCCACTTTGAAGAAGCTCGCCATCTGGGTTCAGAACACCCATTAGCCTGCGGTAGTCGATGATCTCGCCGCGGACTAGGAGGTCGGCCCGCTTGGGTTCGCGGACTTCGCCATCGACCATGCGGCTTGCTTGGGAACTCAATACGGAGAACAGCTCGCGTTCGAGTTCCGGGAAGGGTCCCGCATTACCGAAGACTGTAACACCTACGGACTGCGCTCCATCCGGAAGGCGAATGCCACTCGAGTAACCGCAACCCGTTAGCAGGGCGAGAGGAGTGAGCACCAACAAGAATCGGAAGAGGCTTCGCAGGGCGCGGAATCTGTTGGCCAAGATCATCGAGCATCCACTACGGCAGGCAGTGAGTCGAGTACCGCTTGAGCCTTGTTCGTTCGCTTCTCGTCACCCGCCAAGCGTGCCTGGCTGAGAGCGCGTGAAGCGTGAAAACGTGCGCCTTCAGCGACACCGACCGTTTGGTAGAAGTCTGCGATTCCCAAGTCGCTGATGGTTAAGCGCACGAGGGCATCCGTCAAGTCTTCGCGGACTTGCCCAGTCAGTTCGTGGCCAGGGTAGCTTCCCAGCCAAGAACCCAAGTCCTTGCGCGCCTGGATTAGGGCGTTGCGATCGTACTCCGGGCTCTCGATGCTGGCCAAGAGAAGGTGCGGGATGCGCGCCAAGCTATAGGGCACCAATGGGCTTGTAGGGTAGTTCTGCGTGAGTTCTTCATGGCGGCCGATGGCGAAGTGCCAGCGCTGATCTTCTTCATACATCTCTGCCAACCGGCGGTACACGAGATCGCCACGACGCGTCAACGGGTAGTTGATCGAGCAATATTCAAGGCAAGCGAAGGCGTGATCGCGTGTGGAATCGAACCAGCCGGAGTCCATCTCCGAGAGTCCAAGCCCCGACTCGACCAGTAGGCGTCCAGCTTCTGCCCGCAGATGGTGCGCGGGGAAGCGCTTATCTATGCGTTCAATAAGGGCGTAGGCCTCGTAGTATTCCTCGCGTTCTACCCACAAGTGAACAGCGCGCATGGCGCCGGTCACAGCTAGTTGCCGCGGCAAATCCAAGTCGAGAATCTCCGCCAAAGCTTCCGGCGGCGCTTCGTCATCGTCGAGGTCGGCCAGGAACCGGTCCGCAGAAATTTCGAGCAAGTTCTGAACTTTGACGCGTTGATCGGAAGGCATTCCGTCCAGTTCGCTGGCGACGCGCATCCAATCCAAAGCAGCGTGGGCGTCACCGGCAAGCAGGGCTTGTTCCGCTGCATGAATCGCTCCTGCAACTTCTTCTAGTTCGATGCTCGAAGGCACGTCGGCACTTCGCGTGATGTAGGTCGTACTACAACTTGCGAGTAATATTGTGGTCGCTGCGATGAAGGTCGCGAGTCGAATTCTATGGGACATCAATCGCCAGCGGTGGTTGGCTGCTGTGCAGCGTTGCGGTTGTTTTCCGCAAGGAATAGACGGTGAGAACGCGGGCGAGCTTCCAGATGGTAGTCGAGAAATCGCTCGATGAAGTCGCGCACGCGAAGGAGGAGCGCGGGGGAGTGCCGGTGCTCTTCGCCCCGGCTCATTTTGGCGGCTACTGCGAGCACATCCAAGGGCATGGTTCCCACTCGTTTGCCGCTGGCGCGGGCTTCGACACAGCAAACGGTGCACAATCGTCCTCCGGCTCCAGCGGAAAAGCCGACTCTGGGGGGCGGACCGCTGGTTGCGGGCGCTTCTCGGCCGCAGGCGGCGCACTGTTCCAGGGCCGGGAAGAGCCCGTGCAGTCGCAAGAATTCCAGTTGGAAAGTGACGCGAATGGAGTCCGGGGTAGCTGCTTCCAGGTGCAGGGCCTGCAGGCTGGCGCCGAGGAGATCGAACATTGGCGACTCTACCTGGCTGGGCCGCGCGCCCACAGCAGCCAATTCTAGAATCGACCCCGCGGCTCTGTAACGGTCCAAGTCCCGGGTGATGCCGCGCCTGCGAAGCAGCAATCTGCCCGCTCGTAAATTGGCCAGGCCGCCACCCTTGGTAGGTGACCATTCGAGTTCCAGCTCGTCAAAGTAGTCGAGAACTGCGTAGAACCTCGATCGTGGGCGGTGTACACCGCGCGCCAGAATGCGCACCAAGCCATGCTCGCGCGTCAATACGGATACGACTGCGGAGGTCTCCGAGTAGGGGTGACGCCGCAGAAGCAGCGCGCGATCGATGAGGTGCATCACACCATTAGATTAGCGCGAATCGCCTGCTGCTATCCAGCAGCCTTGCGGATGCAAATGCGAATCACCCGCCTGTCACTGGCTTCCATCACTTCGTAGGTGGCCTCGTCAAACTCGAAGTTTTCACCCTGTTTGGGCAAGTGGCCGAGTTCCGACAGAACGAATCCGCCAAGGGTCTCGAAATCTTCGTCTTCGGGAAGTTCCAAATCGAGCGCTTCATTCACTTCGGCGATGCGCAGGCTAGCTTGAATCATCGCGACGCCCGGCGACATGATTCGGACTGGCTCAGGGTCAGCCACATCGTATTCGTCACCAATGTCACCGACGATTTCGCCTAGTATATCACCCAATGTGACCATTCCTGCGGTTCCGCCGTATTCATCCAGCACGATCGCCATCTTGCGTTTGTCGCGTCGAAAATCCGCCAAGAGCTGCGTGACGAGTTTCGTCTCCGGAACAAAGTAGGTGGGCCGCACCAGGCTGCGAAGGGAAGCCTTCTGCAATCCGCCCGCTGCGAGCAACTTGATGATGCCGCGCGCCGAGACGATTCCGATGATGCTGTCTAGGTTCTCCTCGAAGATAGGAATGGTTGAGTGGCCTTCTTCGGCACCAACGCGAATGACCTCTTCGATGCCGTCTTCGAGATCCACTCCGTGAATCTCAGTCCGGGGGGTCATGATCGCAGCGACATCGACGTCACCGAAATCCATCACATTTTCGAGGAGTTCACGTTCTGTTTCATCGAAGTCTAAACGTCGCGTACTCTCCTCGACCACCTCGCGAAAACCCTCGACGATCTCGCGCGTATCAGCGGTCGCGACCGGAATATGGAGCACGCGTAAACTGGCGTGATTGATCACTTCGAGCGCGCGCGAGAGAGCTTGCAGCGGCAGCTGAAGCACATGGAAAGTAGGCAGCACTCGGATCAGTACCTGATCTCCAAAGCGACGGGCCAACGCATGTGGCAAGGACTCGGTCAAAAACAAGAGCGTCGGCACCGCAATGATCACGGCCAGCGACAATGGCTTCCAGCGCAAGCCCGTGCCCTCCGTGAACATCGCGATCAGGATCGTGATGAAAACCAAGTCACAGGAGACTTTTAGGATGCCCGCGCTGGTGGAGAGACGGCCTACGTGCTCTAGCATGTCCTCCATGCGCGCACGGGCCTTCTCAGTTGGAGCGATCGCGGCAATTCGCGCGCTACGGGAATACTGTAGCGAGGCCCGCAGCAGGGCGAAGCCTGAGGAGCACAGCAAGACCAAGAGAGCCCATGTCGCGGTTTGCGAGATGCTCGCTTCGAAAAGCAGTAATGGCGGCCCCGGCGGGGCGGGAATAGGTGGGTAGAGGGTCACGGAAGTCTTGGGCGGGGGTCCGGAGCACTGGGGCGCCGGCGATGTTCTAGCGCTAATACTATCGGGAGCGCGGCTATTTCCGTGGAGGAACCGCTCAGGATTGAAACCCAACGGTGGGAGTGACCCGAGAGACAATGCTGTTACGGATCCGGAACGCTCTGGCGAATGAGGGCAGGGATGCTAGCGTCCGTACTGGCCGATAGCCCTTGGAAACCGCTGTCCCTAAAGTGTTTAGGCGCTCCGCCGGGGAGGCTCTCCGTCGTGGCACGCAAGGTGCTATCTCTGGAGTGTGAAGCTCTTAACCCCGACTCATCAGGCGCAACCCAGGGTCGCGCATCGCCTGCCCACGAATCCAGAATTGCTGCGCAGGCTCGCGCGGCGTGGTGTGCAGTTAGAACAGGGTCCAGAGGAGCAGTCGAGAAATTACGAAGCTCGCATCGAAACGGCCCTGATGGCGCTCTTTCGAGACTTTCGGGACGACGCAACCTTCGAGGCGCTGTATGCGTATGCGGCGCCTTGCGTGCTCAGGCTGATTTCATGTGGGCTGGGGGGCCAGGCACGCAGGCTCGATCCCCAAGAGCTATGCCAAGATGTATTCGTCAACATCTATCGCTACGCGGGCGGTTTCCGCGATGATCATCCTCGCTCTTTTCGGGGTTGGGTTGGGGCCATTGCGCGCAACATCATCCGTCGTAAGTTGGCGACAGTTCACAGCACGTCAATCCACGATCTGCCCGACGGCATTTCAGAACCGGCCGACAAACGCTTTGGTCCCGCTGCTTGCGCCTCGATCAAGGAGGAGCGCGAGTCCATCGGCCGATCTTGGGGAATTATCCTTCAATACTATTTAGCTGCCTTTGCCGAGCTATCTGCCCGGGATCGCGAGGCACTGCACATGATCGAAGTCGAAGGCCTCAGTTACATCGAGGCCTGCGGGCGCCTGAAGGTCGAAATGTCGAACATGAAGATGATCATGTTTCGCGCCCGCAAGCGCATTCGCACCCGAATCGCCCACGCGATGGAGATCGACGGCAATCTTCTCGAAGTCTCGGGCCGCCAGGTCGGATAGTTCGCCATGGCCGGGCCGATCAGTGGGCCGATTTGCCGATAGTTCCAACTCGTGTTCTGACGGTGCTTTGTGGGTTCTAGCCTGGCCGGCGATGCTTACGGAGGTCGAGCCTGCCAGAATTCGCAAGGCATTGCCCGAAGACGAGAATCAGGCGAAGACGAGTGGTCGGGGCTGTTGGCGAATGGACTCATGAATAACTCAAGCTAAGCTAGGGAGCATGCAAACGGCTCCCCAACCAGCAGACCTGATCATCACCGGTCTAGCACAAGTCGCCACCCCACTTGGCAATCACCAGCTAGCGGGCAGCGACCTCGATTCCACGATCTTGGCGGGGGTGGCGGTTGTCGTCAAAGATGGCTTGATCGCTGCAATAGGGGACGAGGAAACCCTTGAGCAAGAGTGGGCGGCGACGATGGTTGTTGAAAGCAGTAGCGGCGTGCTGATCCCCGGTTTTGTCGATGCCCACACCCATCCGATTTTCTTCGGGACACGCGAAGAAGAGTTCGAGATGCGGGTCGCCGGACGCAGCTACCTCGAGATCTCACAGGCGGGTGGCGGAATTATCTCGTCCTTGCGGGGTGTCCGCGAAGCTTCCAAGGAAGAGCTTCTCGGACGGCTGCTCGGCCGCTTAGATCGCTTCATGGAATTGGGCACGACGACGATCGAGGCCAAGACGGGCTACGGGCTGACGACCAAGGACGAAATGAAGTGCCTCGAAGTTCTTGCGCAAGCGAACAGCGAGCACGCCATCGAAATCGTGCCGACCTTTCTCGGTGCCCATGATTTTCCCCCCGAGTATCGCGAGCGTCATGGCGAGTACATCGAACTCCTGATCAACGAGATGCTACCGCGCGTGGCGGAGAGCGGACTCGCCGAGTATTGCGACATTTTCACGGAGAGTCACGTCTTTGGCCTGGAGGACTCGAGGCGCGTGATGCGGCGTGGCGCCGAGTTGGGACTTGGGATACGCATGCATGTCGATCAATTGACGCCATTGGGCGGCGCGCAACTCGCTGCGGAGTTGGGCGCAGCGAGTGCAGATCACCTGGAGTGCGTCACCCCTGAAGGCATCGAAGCCTTGGCTGCGGCGCAGGTGATTCCCGTACTCTGCCCGCTGGTGCCACTCTACTTGCGCCAAAAGGAGGAAGCGCCTGCCCGTGAGATGATTCGTGGGGGCTTGGCGCCGGCGCTCGCAACGGACTTCAATCCTGGGTCTTGCTACGTGCAGTCGATGCCCGAAGTGATGACGTGGGCAGCGCTCCGTTATGGCATGAGTACGAAAGAAGTCTTGGCTGCGGGAACTCTGAACGCAGCCTGTTCCTTGGGACGTGGTGATCGACTCGGTTCGATTGAAGTTGGCAAGCAGGCGGACTTGGTGTTACTGGATGTGCCTGACTATCGCCACCTCACCTATGAGTTTGGCCGCAATCCTGTGTGCGTCGTGATTAAGAAGGGTGAAGTTGTCTATGAGAGGATGGAAGATGTTTAGCCGGAGCTTCGGAATCGTAGCCTGCGCGCTGATGTTGGCATTTGCCTCCAATTCGAACGCGGCGATCACTAGCCAAGAACCCAACATCGAATTGATGGTGGCGCAGCGTGCTGCGATGCGCGCCGAGCGAGAAGCTCGTTTGTTAGAACACTTCGAGAGTGCGACGCCAGAACAGCAAATTCTGGTCGAGGAGATCCTAAGCGCTGGCAACAATCCGCAGCGATCCCAACGCTACTCGTTGCCGCTCGAAGTGATCTCGGCGGCGACTGCGGCGATCCAGGGGCAGTCGAGCTTGGAGCCGGAGCTAGCAGCCATTCACTCCTTGACGGATGCACTCGGGATGCGCGTGATTCCCGGAGTGTTCGCGGCGCGTACGGAAGGGCTCGGCGAAGCGATGACTGTTAGTTTTGAGCCTCTTTGGGAGACGCAAGTAATTGCAGAGCCAGAAGGCGGGATCGAAATTCGGCTTTACTGGATCGCGCCAAACGGGACCGAGGAGTTGGTACGCACAGAGCCTGCTACAGTTCAAGCGCTGGCCCAAGGCTTCGAAGTCTATATCCGGCCACCGCTCGCTGAAGCGGGTCAGTGGCAACTCGTACTCGAAGTTCGCAATGCATGGCGATTTTTGCGCAATGCACCGATTCCCGTTGAGTGTGTAGAAAACTTGGATGGGCTGCGTCTCAAACTGCAGCGGGGAGCGGATCGGCAGTCGTCAGCCTTGCAGTCTACAGTCGCACGGCGCCTCGTTGGACTGACGCACTTCGGGCTGCGCAGCGCGAGCCAGATGCCGCTAGCGGAGTGGATTGCACACTTGGAAAAAACGGCTTCGAATGCCTCTATTCGCCCAGTAGACTGTGGCCCTCTGGATGTACGGGGGCGAGTCCTTTGGGAGCTCGAAGCGGGTGCCGCCAATCGTAAGCGAGCCGTCCTATTACTCGCGAACCCCTTCGAAATTCCAACCGATCTGATCACTGGAGCCGTCGGGAAGCACTGGGAGAAATTCGCTACGGAGAATTCATTCCGGGTCATTGCCGCCGCGCCAGCCTTGCCCGGAGTACCGGGGTTTGATCTCTATCAACTTGCCAAGTATCTAAAGGCGGAGGGTGAGGTCGAAGAGTTGATCGTGATCGCTCGCCGTGACTTTGGGTCTGGATTGCCTTCATTCTTGAAGTCGAATCCATGCGCCGATTTTGATGCGGTGGTACTCAGCGAGACCTGGGGTGCGCGGGTCAAGGTGTCCGAAAGAATCGAATTACCGACCCTGCGCATTGAGTTCAACTCAAGCGATCCGGGTATCAGCGAGTTGAGCCCGAAGGGCTCCGCGCGTAGAACCCATGTGCGCTTGAGCGAGCCGCAACTGATCGTTGCTCTTAGGACTCCGTCACTCTTGGCCGATTGGTTGCGGAGTCGTTGAAGGCCTGGTGGAATCACGGCGGGGTCTTGCTGGCCGGCGTGTTGCTTCTCGCTGGTTGGTTCGCGTTCGCTTGGAGCGATACGCCGATCGATCCGGAAACCGGATCCTATGCGATCAGTGATTCAGAAAGCGCATGGCGCTTGCACCGAATCAGTTTGGTACTGGGCACCTCGCGCTTGGCGCAGGTCGACACCTTTGATTGCTTCCCAGAGGTAAGGGCTGTCATGGATTTGCCGGTCTACGATGAGCTTGCCGGGCTTGCCGCAAGGCTGTTTGTCGGAAAGCGAGCGGGTGGACCTAATGTCCCGATAGATGAGCAAGCTCTACAAACTTTTGCCGCAGCTATAGGCCCAGTTTTGCTGCTGATTTTCTTCGCGGCGGTTTACAGCTTCTTGCGCAGCAGTTTGGGCTCTTCGCGCTTCGCAGCCTTTCTAGCCCTCGGCTATCTGGCAATGATGCCGGTCGTGATTGAGGCGGGCAGACCTGGCTCTTTGCGTATCGAATTATTCTTGGCGCTGCTCTTCGCGCTGCAGATGAAAGCGGTGTTTGCTATTTGGAGCGCAAAGCAAGATCTTGATCGTTTGATGTTCGCCATGCTGGCAGGCGGAGTGGGCAGCGTCGGGATGGCAACTTCTGCGCTCTTCGTCGTGCCTACGATTGGTATTTGGACGTGGTTTGTTTTCTACGGCCTGAGCAGATCTGTGGACGAACGCGCGATGCTGATGCGCTGCGCATTGCTCTTCTGGATCACCTCTGCCGTTGGCGGTATTTTGCCAGCCATTGGTGGTCCCTGGGTGCCCGCCACCAGCGGGCCAATCGCTGGCTGGACAGACCTTTGGGGATCTTGCGTGCTGGTCGGAGTTGTACCGCTAGTGGTCCTGCAGCGGGGATCCAGGCGCATAAGCGAACACACCTTGGTTTGGTTCGCCGGCGGCTTTGCCGCAATCGTAGTGCTAGCAGGGGCTTTCATGCTCTATCGCATGGGACCACATCACGAGAAGAGCGCGTTGTTAATGGCAGCGCTTCGAGGGGAATTCGCTTTCGTGTTCATGACTAGCGTTCCACTACTCCTCTCAGTGTTGATGTATCGCATCGAGCCGGATCGCAGGTCGTTGCTCCTGATGGGAATCGCTGGTGTGGGAATGCTCGGGTTCTGCGCTGCACATCTATCTTCGACGGAACGTGAGGAGGAGTCCTTGGCCGCAGCGCAGGCTGTGAGCGCGGCTCGTTGGCTATGCTCGAATACAGAGATAAGCGGTCCATGGAACAGTGTGCATGGCGGGCAGAGTTATGGCGTCCTTTCCGCAGGATGGATCGCGCCGCTGATTGCGAACTACGCCAGGCGTCCTGGAACGCGTGCTGGTTTTTCGTGCCTAGGCGAAGAGCTTGTCTTCTCCGGGACTCCCCGCGAGGCCGTGGAAGCTGCCCGCGATGGCGGCTTTCGCTACATGTTGATCGGCCCGGGAGACGAAAGCTCGGCCCGCTTTCCATGGCTGGAAGAGTTACGTTCGGGGGAACGAGAGTCGCTATCTGGCGTGCGCAGGGTTTGGCAAAGTGAAAGGCCGCTGGACAGCAAGAGCTTTGTGATCCTCGCTTTGGACGCGGATTAATCCTCGCGCAGGGAGTCTCCACCCCGATAACTGTCACGGTGACTTTCGAGGGACTCGAGCAAGACCGCGTCCTTCGTGGCTTGCGCCAGTCCGATGGCCGCTTGAATGGTCATTAAGGCATCCTCGAAGTTGCCGGTCGCCGCTTGAGCCGCGGCGAGTGTGTCCAGCACTTGGGGGACGCGCCTGTTGGTGCGTTGAGCAAGATCGGTGGCTAAAGTCAGAGCGTGGGCTCCGTCGCGCAGGCTCTCGTCCAAGGTCGTCGCCAGTGCCCAAGCGCAGTAATTCATGCTCCCCAAGTCATCCTTCGCTAATTCGACTGCGCGCAAGAGGGCTGTGCGCCGAAGCTCACTGTCTTCTATACGCAAGGCGAGCTGGGAACGAACGACCCAATGCTTGGCCACGTTTGGATCGAGTTTGACGATCTTCTCGTATTGTTCGAGGGCGCTGGTAACGTCGCCTGCCTCTCTTTGTAGACGGGCCAAGGCTTCGCGGGCCGGAACGTACTCTGGGCGGAGTTCAAGGTTGCGCCGATAGGATGCGCTCGCCGCCTCAAGGTCGCCGCGCACCTCCTGGTAGGCGCCCATGTAGAAGTGCGCAGGATCGTATTCAGGGTCTAATTCAAGCGCTTCTGCGAGATGCACGTGCGCCTCGTCCAATCGATTCAAGCGGCGGTAGGTGTCGCCGAGTAGGGTGTGAAAGCCCGCAGCTTCCGGGCAGGCGTTGACGACCTTTTCCAGCGGGGCGATCATTTCGTTCCACTTACCATGATTGGCGAAGCCGACGGCGGAGTGGTAGAGCTCAAGGAACTCTATGCGTTCGATCGGGTTGATCAAACTTGTAGGAGCCGCTTGCGCGCCGCTCTTGGCCCCTTGCACATATCCCAAACTGCTCAGACCCTGCGCCATGCCTGGGGCGAGCGTAGCCTCCTCTGCGCCGAACGAGTGCATGGAGTCGAGCAGCACTTGGAGGCGCTGATCTAGCTCTTGCACGCGCGCCGGCTCGGCACTCGCCAGGTTATGCTCTTCGCGGCGATCGATGGAGAGATTGTAGAGCTCCGGCGTTGGCGCCCGGATGTACTTCCATTCTTCGTGCACGACGCCATGTAGGCTGCTCCATCCAAAGTTGAGAGCGCTGTACTCACTTTCAATGTAGACGTCGTTGGGCTTTCCGATCTCGGCGCGCAACTGACAGGCGAAGCTCTGTCCTGAGATTTGTTCCGGTGCAGGCCAATCATAGATTTCCATCAGAGTTGGCATGAGATCCACTTGTTGCACCAACTCCTCGGAAACCGTTCCCGCATCAATTCGACCCGGTAGGGCCATGATCCAGGGAATGTGTTGAGTTCCCTCGTAGATCAAGGCGGCGTGGGTGTGCTCACCCTTCTCGCCCAGACTCTCGCCATGATCTGCGAGCGCAACGATTAGAGTGTCCTTGATCAAATCGCGTGACTCCAGCCAGCCGAAGATCCGACTGATTTGCGAGTCCACATAGGCCAATTCGCCGTCGTAAGGATCCGCCCCTTGAAAGTCCGCAGGTGGCGAGTAGGGAGCATGCGGATCATAGAAGTGAACCCAGGCAAAGAACGGCCGGTCATCTGACGAGAGCCAGCGTAGCGCGCTGTCGACCACCTCACTTGCGGGGCGATCGAGCACGCGCAATCCAGGGGAGTCTGGCGGACTTAATTCGTCGTCGTAGACATCAAAGCCACGATCGAGTCCAAAGGAGCTGTCCAAGGCGATTGCGCTGACAAAGGCGCCCGTGCGGAAGCCGCGCTCCGAAAAAATCTGTGCCAGGGTGGTCAATTCCGGGCCGAGCGCCTTGCGACCATTGTCGTGGATACCATGTTCCGGCGGAAAGGTACCAGTGAACATGCTGGCGTGGGTTGGCAGGGTCAGGGGCACATGGGCATAAGCCCGATTGAAACGTACGCCGCGGGAGGCGAGATCATCGAGTCGTGGCGTGTCTGCGTCTGCGTATCCGTAAGCTCCGATGCGGTCCGCGCGGGTCGTATCTAGGGTGATCAGTAGCAGATTGGGGCCCAGCGCCAACTCGTTCACTTTTGGACCCTTTTCATCCTCGCCACAACTTGTGAGGGCGAAGAGAACCGAGAGCCAGAGGGACGTTCTATCGATGATCTGAGTCATGTGCTGGAAAAGCTAAACGAACGCTAGCCGATCCTGTTGGCCAAAACTGAATCACTGAGCGTGTCTCGCGGCTCTCTGGGCCCTATCCTCTGCGCTCCGATGCTTCCGACAACCCGCTCCGTTCTTCCGATGGCCGACAACTCCAAGAAAATTCAGCCGCGCACCCTCAAGGGATTTCGCGATCTATTGCCCGAATTGGCCATTCCGCGCGAGCATATGATCGATTTGGCGCGCGCGGCTTTCCGCTCTTTTGGCTTCGTGCCTATCGAGACACCGGTTCTTGAGTACCTTGAGATTCTGCTTGGCAAGGGTGGTGCAGAAACGGATAAGCAGATGTACCGATTCGTGGATGGGGGCAAGCGTGAAGTAGGCATGCGCTTCGACCTGACGATTCCCTTTGCGCGATTCGCCGCGCAACACATCGGTCAGTTGGGCACACCATTCAAGCGCTATCACATCGCCCCGGTTTGGCGCGCGGAGAACACTCAACGCGGACGCTACCGCGAATTCGTTCAGTGTGACTTCGACACGATCGGTACAGAGAGCATGAGCTCCGATGTGGAGACTTTGCTCGTGATCGATAGCCTGCTCAACAAGTTGGGCGCCGCGATGGGCTTCACCGGATTCAAAGTACACCTCAACAATCGCAAGGTGTTGACCGGTTACTTGGAGAAGCTCGGCTTGCAAGAGCGCAGCGTTCCCGTACTGCGGGCCCTGGATAAATTGGACAAGATCGGTGAGGAGGGCGTCACCCAGGAACTTGCGAAGACTGCTGAAATGAAGGCGGAAGACGCCAATGAGTTCCTGCGGCTCACCAAACTCCGGGGCGACTTCAGCACTGTGTTGGACGAGGTGCAGCAACTCGTGGGCGACAGCGAGATCGGCCAGGTAGGTGTCCAAGAATTGCGAACCGTATTGGGCGGTGCGCTCGATGGGGGAGTGGACAGTGAACACTTTGTACTCGACCTCGCCATTGCGCGAGGGCTCGACTACTACACGGGCACGATCTACGAAACCATCTTGGATCAACTGCCTGCGATCGGCAGTGTTTGTTCCGGTGGTCGCTACGACAACTTGGCGGAGCTCTACACCAAGCAGCGTTTGCCCGGAGTCGGCGCCTCTTTGGGGCTCGACCGACTCTTAGCTGCGATGGAAGAGTTAGAGCTCTTATCCGGACGTGGCTCGACAGCGTCGGTCTTCGTTCCGTTTTTCGCCGCTGATCGAATGGGCGATTATCTAGCCCTCTGTCAGCGGCTGCGCGCCGCCGGCTTGGACGTTGAGTTCTACCCCGAGCCCAAGAAGCTCGGAGCTCAGTTGAAATACGCGGACAAGCGAGGTTTCCCCCTGGCGGTCGTGATTGGAGACGATGAGTGGGAGAGCGGCGAAGCTCAGGTGAAGGTGCTCGCGAGCGGAGAGGGCCATCGGGTGGCTATCGACTCGTTGGCGCAGTTCCTGCTCGAGCTCTGATCTGCGAATAGCGGCCCCTTGGGGACAAAGGGGCCCCTTTTACCTAGTCTGCGGATCTGCCCCCAAGTAAAGAGGAGAAACAAGAAGGAGAGCATGGGGCTCTATCAGCAGTGGGGCTCTTCGAAGCACTATCGTGGCAACGTAGGTTGCTACGAGTGCCACCGTGCAGAGCAAGGCGACGTCGATGCCTTTAACCATTACGAAAGCACCATAGCCGTGATCGTGAGTCCCAAGGACTGTGCGCGTTGTCACCAACGTGAGGTGGAAGAATTCGCTTCGTCCCACCACGCCAAAGCTGGCCGCATCTTGGGTTCCCTCGACAACGTCCTGGCGGAAGTCGTCGAAGGCAATCGCGGATTCGTCACTCCTGGGCATCCCGGTGGAGTTTCAGCTGCCGCAGTCAATGGTTGCTGGCAATGTCACGGTACCGAAGTGAAGGTCTTGCCTGGCGGGGGACTGGATCCGGCCACCTGGCCGAACACCGGTATTGGTCGCTTGAACCCTGATGGCAGCGAAGGCTCCTGCGCTGCTTGTCACTCTCGCCACACCTTTTCCGCGGCCCAAGCACGGCATCCCAACACTTGTGGCAAGTGCCACATGGGGCCCGACCACCCGCAGAAGGAAATCTACGAAGAGTCCAAGCACGGCATCGCCTTTGCTGCGAACATGGACAAGATGAACATGGATTCCAACAAGTGGATCGTTGGTGAGGACTACTTCGTTGCACCGACCTGTGCCACCTGTCACATGTCGGCCACCAAGAACCAAGAAGTGACCCACGACGTCGGCCTACGCATCAGTTGGAATAACCGTCCCGCGGTTTCGATTCGACCTGAAGTCTCCGATGCGAAGATGGGCTTACCTGGCGCCAATATTCCGTGGCAGACCCGCCGGAAGAACATGCAGGACGTCTGTCTCAACTGCCACAACTCGGTCTGGGTCGAAAACTTCTACATTCAGTACGACGCATTGATCGAACTCGTCAATGAGAAGTTCACCCGGCCGGCCGGCGTGTTGTATGCAGCGGCCAAACCGCTCATGAAGCCTGTGAAATTTGGCAACAAGTTGGACTTCGTCTACTTCGAGCTATGGCACCACGAAGGTCGTCGTGCTCGCCACGGTGCTTCGATGATGGGGCCGGACTACACCCATTGGCACGGTACCTACTGGGTCCACGAGAAGTTCCAGGCCCGGCCTGAGGCTCTCTTACGACTCGTTGCCTACCACATCCCGTCGGTCAACTATTCCGACTTGGTGGCCAGCGAGGAGGCCGAGCTATTTGGAGCTAGCCTGCTTGGAATGGCCTTAGACGACTACTACAGCGAGATTTGCCTGCTCGCCGACGAAGTGGCGTAGAAAGCTTTTCTCCGATCCGGGAGTCTGGCGACTTCTGGAATCAATGCATCAAGCCTTGGGCACTAGGAGCCGAGAAATGAGTGGACCAGCTCCTCTTTCCTCTGATCTCCGCTCCAATGAACAAGAATGAATCAACCAGTCCCGAAGACGAAGAATTCGTGACCGGCACCCACGACCGGCGTCGAGCTCAGCGCAAGGCGCTCGAAAGCGAAGTCAAAGTGAGCTTCGAGACCAAGGAGCTCTCCGGTGTCGGAAACAATCTCTCGCAAACCGGGATCCTGTTCTTCACTGAAGGTGACTTGCGCGTCAATGTGCAAGTCGAACAGGACGGCGAGACAAAAACAATGACCGGCAGCCTAGTGCGCTGCGAACGGATCAAGGGTGACCACCGCGGTTGGGCGGTCGAGTTCAACGAGGGCTAACGGCCTCGCTTCGAACGCTTAGGGTCCAAGAGACCAAGAGGGTCCCTTGTATGTAGCAAGACGATAGAGGCGTGGGGCGCGCTTGCGTACCAGGTGTCGAAACGAGGGAAGAGTGGGATGCTCTCGAAGAGAGAAGAACTAACGAGGCCAAGAGCCCGTAGCCACCGAGACAGTCGAGCGTCGATGACAGCAGCTCGCTTGCTCTTGAAGATCCGACTGGAGATCGTCAGGATCGCGATGAGCTCGAAGTTGAGCAAGACAGCGCAGGGAACGAACCCAAGGACGGTTCCCAACACAAGCCCGCGAAGCCGCACCTCCCAGGAGCGAGTGGGCGTTACCCTATTTGACTCGGCGAGTTCGTAATCGCAGCGAGCGTGAAGCCAAGTCATACGGTTAAAAGAGGGGGGTAAACACCGATTAGTGAGTCGCTCACATGGACCAACTGGGCAGACGGTAGGTCATCGGAGACAGCTCGAAGAGGTCACGATTGCTCCTGTCCTGGAAGTAGTAGGTCACCTTTTCATAGCTTGAGCGCGGTGAGTCTTCGCTTGGCCGAAAGCGCTCGCGGCTAACCGGGTCGGTCAGGAGTCCGCAGAACATCACCGGATCGGATCGGAACCTCTCCTTTGTCCAGAGGTCGCCGAAAAAGTAAGTCTCGTAATTCAAGCGCACGCAATGCTCGCTGTCGATGACAGCTTCAACTCTATTGTCCAGGTAATCAAACAAGCCTACTTCTTTGCGGCGTACGAACTGGGGGACGTCTTGCACGAAGGCGTCGGGGCACGGGATTCAGCAGAAGCCAAAGGGCTGTCCATTGACGTACATCGGCGGGATCTTACGGTTCAGCTTATTCCCGAGCAGCACCCCGCAGGAGTTGCTGAGAGAGACTTGTCCGTCCTCGTAGCGCAAGAGAGGAAGCGACGGGTTCTCTCCGCGCACGAACATCACTCCGTCGCGGTCCAGCTGTGCTTCGATGCGCATTGGCTCCGCATCTTCAATCGTCTGGATTGAATCGATGATCGGGGTCACTGGGTCCTGCACTTCTTCGCGAACTTGGGACCCGAAGGGAGCGGCGGCTTGGCATGCGGTCAGGGCCGCAAGGAATAGGGCGGGGGAGATCTTGCTCTTGATCGAACTGTTCAACTTCATGCCAGTGCTTACGCATGCTGTAACGAACTTGTTAGGAGCTAGATTGTAAGCTCCCAAAAAAATAGGGCGGTGTGCACACTGCACGCCGCCCGAAGAGCTAGCCAGCTGGGCCTCGAACGGATACCGAGTCACCTCTAAACGGGTGGCTGTCAAGGGCCATAAATCGACATTCTGTTCGGTCGTAGATCGCGGCGGGGATTCCGGCTCGAAGCCATTCACCTCTTCGGGCTCATTGTTCCATGTTGCTGGTT
>JBLIOI010000026.1:0-43351 GCA_047639675.1 Planctomycetota bacterium
CGTTGTACGATCTCCGCCATCTCCCGCCGGGAAAATACAGCGCCGAGGTTGCACACCATATGGACTGGACCGGTAAGTCCTTCTCCCTCCCTGAATTTGAAATCGAGCCCTCTCAGGTGACGGCCGTTGACTTCGAGGTTCTCAACCGGATTGGTCGCACTACGAGCTCATTCCGGGAAATCGAATTTAAGGAGCAAACTGGCGGTCGCTAGTGCGCGCTCTCTTCATCCAGCGAGCGCTGCAAGTCCGCTAGCGCAACCTCGTCCGTCTCGCATCCAAGCGCAGCACCAAGCGCGGCGGGCACGCCTTCATCGTTTGCATACCCATGGGCTAAAGCCCAACCTGACGCGGCGCGCACGATGGGGGAGTCGTCGTTTGCGAGCGCTTGCAACAACGCTGCGCGTCCCGCTTCACTCGGCAAGTTACCGAGTACGATCGCCGCGTTGCGGGCCAGACCTTCGCGGCGCGGACGTTGTAATGGCGAGCCGTTGAATCGCTCGCGAAAGTCATCGCTCTCAACCAACCAGGCGATGATCGGCGAATCCTCCGGCTCATCACCCTCAGCTTCCAACATGGGGTGGGTTCCAAAAAGTGATGACTTGTCCGGAGCCTTCGTCCCCCAAGGGCAAACCTCTGAACACACATCGCAACCGAACACCCACGGCCCGATTTCGGCCCGCAGCTCGTGGGCGATCGGTCCGCGCTCCTCTATTGTTAAGTAGCTGATGCAGCGCCGAGCATCGACTTGTCCCGGCGCGACGATCGCGCCCGTGGGGCACTCATCGATGCAGGCTGTACAGGTCCCGCAGTTCGGCAGGTTCTGGGCGGGCGCCGTCGGTTCTAGCTCCTCGCCCATCAAGAGCTCGCCCAGGAAGAACCAGGGGCCAAAATCCGGCGCTAGCAGATTGGCGGCCTTGGACTCCGCCCCGAGCCCCGCTTGCGCCGCGTGGGAGCGTTCCATCAGCGGCCCGGCGTCCACAATCCCGCGGAACGGGCCTGAAAAGCCCTCCTGGTCCAATTTGCGTCGGAGGTTCCCCAGGCGCTTGCTGATCCAGTTGTGATAGTCCCTGCCCGCGGCGTAGCGCGCCACCCGCGCCCCGCCGGGCAGCTCGATCGGGGCTCTGGAGTGCCCAAGACCCACCACGAGTAGGCTACGCCCCTGCTCTAGTATGGCCCCAGGGTCCAAAATGCGGCTTTTCTGGCGCTCTAGGTAGTCCATTGAGCCGTGATGGCCCTCTGCCAGCCAGGCCTCGAACTCCTCAGCCCGCTTCGGAGGCGCCAGCGGCGTAGCGCCGCTCAGCTCAAATCCCAGCGAATGGGCGATTTCAAAGGCGAGCTGGGTGCGATCCATGGAGCTAAGGATTACTAGACGAGGCCCAGAAGACCAAGGTTCTGATTTCTTGAGATCTTCTAAAGATTTTCACCGTAAGGATTTGGGAGCTTCTCCGGCTAGGGAGATAGTCGCATGCGGGATTACTCAGTATGAGAACGGTAACCAACCCCTGGATGACCCTCTAGAGTGCACTTAGAAGTTCAATTCTGAGGTAGATTGAGGGGACGACCCTGCTCTCAAGCCTGCTTGAGCTTCAGTTCTCTACATATCTCTTCTCACTCCACGCACCCCGCCCCCCCTCAGGTTGATGCAAGCGACTGATCCCTACAGCCCAGGACTCTCCCTCCCTACGGAAGGTGGAGTACAGCGACTTAGGGTACGCCTGCAGGAAATCAAAGCTGAGATAGGCCCGGTGGAGCTTCCTAAGATGGAAGCCATCCTGGATGAGACCGAGCGCTCGGTGGAGTCGATTCGCGACGCCATCTCGACGCGCCTGATGGAAGTCTTCAAGGCTGATCGCAGCCGCGGTTGCTTTGGCCTTTTGTACGAGTTGAATGGTTCGCACCTTCTGACCCAGGTTTCCTCGCGCCTACGCCGCTACGCCAGCCGCGCGGATGGCCGTGATGTGCTCCAGGAAGTTTTCTTCAACGTCTACCGCTACCCGCACCGCTTTAATTCAGCGCGCGAAGACGCCTTCCGAGTTTGGTCGGCGATGATCGTGCGCAACACGGTTCTCAAGCACCTGCGCTCGCTCTCACGCGGAGGTCGCAAGGAGGTGGCTTTCGAGGATATTCCCGATCAGGCCTCGCCCGGGGCACCGACGCCTCTGAGCGGTGCGATCGAATCGGAGAGCCGCGGCGAGTGCGTTCAGGTCTACCTGACCTACTTGCAGCTCTACTTGGAGTTCTACGCCATGCTTTCCGAGCGCGAGCAATTGGCTCTGCGCCTCGTAGAGGTTGAAGAGTTCAGCTACCGCGACGCGGCGGCCAAACTCGACATCAAACTCGAGAATCTCAAGATGGTTATCTTCCGCGCACGCAGGAAGATCCATCGTTCGATGCGGCGCGTCTTCGAGGGCCGCTCCCACGATTGCCGGCCCGCCCGCGATCCGCGTAAGGAAAACGAGATCCATGTAAGAACCGCCGATGGTTCTCATCAGGAACACGGAAATGGTGTCGCCGACGTGGCGCGCACTACTAGTGAAGGTGAAAGCGGCCGACTGGACGCCACTGTTATTGATCGTGACGCCAATTCCCAGGCAGGGGAGGGCAACTAATGAATGTACAAGACTGGTTGAATGAGTCGGAGTCCCATTCCGGGTTCCAACTTGACCTGTCCTGCTTGCTTGACGGCGAGCTGGACGAGGGACGCTCCGCGAGAGCGATGCTGCATCTGGAAGAGTGCGACCTTTGTCGCGAATTCTTTCAGGACCTGCGCCAGCAGGTACGCGTGCATCGCGACGTGATTGATCCCGATCGCCTTTTCGCTCGCGTCGCAATGATGACGGGTGGGGAATCTCTGCCCGACGGATTGATTCCTCAAGGGCTTGAGGCTGAGGCGGAGGCGATTGACCTTGTTCATCGTCTTGCGACAGTCTTTTACCAACTGGGTAAGGCCTACATCCTTTCCGCAATCGACCCCAACTTCCGAACACGTGTTTTCGAGGCTGCCTTCCCGATTACCGAAACGAAGAACCAGGGACGTGGATTTGTCGATGGGGTCATGATGGGCGGCGACGAGCGCCTCGGTGGCCTCGATTGGAAAGAAGCACGACACATGCTCAATGGGCGCTTGGAGCGCATTGAGAGCCCGCTTGAGAAGGGGCGCCGCTTGCTCGGCGAATCACTCAGCGCCGACCCGACGCACGAGGAAGCTCGACTCTATGATGCTTTCTTGATGGCCCACGACGGCAAGTCGCTGGATGCTGCGGAGCAATACCGCGATATCTTCAACACAGCGGTGAACGAAGGCAATCGAGGCCACGCGGCCATGCAGCTCGGCAGGTTGTATGGATCGCAGAAGAGCCACCGCAAGGCGGCAACTTGTTTCCGATGGGTCACGATGTCCGGTTTGGCGGACTCCGATGACCGCTTTTTTGGAGCGCGCTTCAACCTCGGCAAGGCATACGCCATGTTGGGTAAGAAGGAGCACGCTTTGGGGGCTTTCGAGACCCTTTTGAGACGACACCCGCATCGTACTGCGGAGATCAGCAACTTATTTGGTAGCGCGCCCTTATTGCGTGATGCCATCGAGTCCATCCCGGGCTTCCTTGACGAACTCCTTCAGCGCTGTTCAGCGTTGTTCGTCGGAACATCCGAGAAATAGGACCAGGCAACCAGACCTTTCGATTAAGCGATGAAGTTCAGTAGAAAAAACGTCCAGAACATTAGTTGGCATCAATTGATGCTGGCTACTGCAGGTGTTTTGGCAGCGGGAATTTTTAGTCTCGGATTTGTGGGGAGTACAGGCTTCGCAGACGATTCATCCGAAACAGATGACGACGGATCCGGCGGAAGTAAAGACGCACCCCCTGGAAACGGCCAAGACGGCGGTTTTCAAACGGATGAGGAATACGTCGGCACTTTGCCCACCGAAGACACGGATGAGGACGCTCCCGGCTTCTATGTCCAGGGGCCGCGCGAAGCAATCCTCGGCTCGTTCCACTCAATTGGAGGCAGCGGATTCTTCAAAGTTGAGTACCTCGGTACTTACGATGAGTCGACCGGACAGCCTGATATTCGCGTGTACTTTATGGGCGACCTCGAGGTCACTCTCGACCGCTCCGTGTTGGACACCAACGTCATTCAGCTTGGTGTTCATGCCAACGTCGATTTTGGAACGACCATCGCTTCAGCAATGACTGAAACGACGATGCTGATGATCGAACCGGTCGAAGCGGGCAGCTTGGAAATTCCCTTCAGCTCCTACGAGCAAAGCGGGCTCTTGCAGTACGACGGAGTTCAGGTCGTGACCGCCAACCGGACCTTCGGGCGCGGTGTGATGGGAGTCAGTGCTTGTGGCGGAAACGTCCACGTCACCCAGGGGCCTCTCGAATAGCGGAGAGCCATTTAGGAATTAGAAGGGCGCTTCCCGAAAGGGTGAGCGCCCTTTTTCGTGTCCAAACGTCGTTTTCTTGTCCGGATGGACTCAGATGGAACGAGGGGGCTCCGATAACCGGAGTAGGTCCGGATAGTGATCCGGGTCGCTCAAATGGATCCCTTTGCCCAGAAAATAGGCCCTGTCACTAGCATTAGGCCATCTTTGTCGCTGAACGCCAACCTGGCGGCGGTGATGCAGGAGGGTCGTATCGTTGCTGGAGAGGTGCTCCAGACCTTTGACGGGAAGAGCCTCCTGATAGGGGTGGCGGGGCACAAGGTGCCGGCGGATTCAGGAGTGGATCTGCAACTCGGGGACCGTTTCTTGGCGCGGGTCGAGCAGGGCGCGAATGGCGTGGTGCTGCGGGTTTTGGGCCCGCACGGAGGTGCTGAGCCCAAGCTACTTCAAGCATTGCGGTCGGTGGTGGCCAATGATCGACCGGTCGGCGAGTTGCTGGGCGACTTGGCTTCCAAGCTGCGCGGTCGAGGTGAAGGCGCTCAGTCAGGCGCCAGTGGGGACTTACTAAAGCAACTCGGCGAACACATCTTTCGACCCGGCGCCTCGATTGCAGAATTGCGTCAGCTCTTGGCGCGCTCAGGAATGAACTTTGAGTCGCAGCTCTTGGCGATGACCGAAGGAGCAAAGCCTCCGGCAGGAATGCTCGCATCACTGTCGGGGTTCACGGTCGAACTCCTGAGCATTATGCAATCGAATCTCTCGCAGCTTGGACTCGCCCTGTCAAAAGAGGAGCAGCGCAGTTTGGAGAAGTCCTTCTTACTGGGACTTGAGGGTTTGGAGTTGGAAGGCGAGGGGCTCCGGGCGGATGAACTGCTTGCGCGCTTGGCGAAGGGCGCCAAGGGAAAACTATCGAGTGTCCTTAAAGGCATGGCCAGCGGCGTACGCCGAGATGCGCTGCTCGCTTCTCTAGAGGGGAGCCTGGAGACGCTACTACGCTCCAAATCAGGCAATAAGTCCATGCAGCAGCTCTTGCGCCACCTGCTTGAGCGGAACGACCCGCAGCTCATCGCGCGAAACCTCAAGGGGCAGATTCTCGCAGCCCTGGCTCAGCTACCGGCGGGCGAGGCGAGCGATGCGGCAGCGCGCACGCTGGCCGGAATCGAATCGGAACAGCTTCTCAATCTCGCGCGCCGTGAATTCAACGAGGGTTGGCACTTGAGCCTCCCGGTGCCGGACGGAGATCGCTGGGCGACGGCGCACGTCTTTTATCACGATTCAGAGATGCCTGGAGAGAAGCGCGAAGCTAGCGGCGACGAAATGCAACGCCTGACCGTGGCCGTCGATTTCTCAGCGCTCGGCCCGCTGCGCGCAGAAATTGGCGTGCGGGACAATTGGGTCGGATTGCGCTTAGTAGTGTCGCGACCGGAGATCGCCGAGCGATTGCAAGGTGAAGCTTCGATGCTCGCGGAACGACTCTCGGTCGGTGGCCGCGAGGCACGCATTTCAGTAGTGCTCGGCGAACCGAAGGACACGGCGATCGACGCTCTCAGTACAGACATTCGTTGGTTGCGCGAGCATCACTTGATGGACCTTTCAGGCTAGACGCTATGACATCAGAATCTCAACCGGAAGAATGGCTTTTTCAGGCCGTTGCCCTGCGCTATGACCAAGATGGGGGGAGCGCCCCGCGCGTAATGGCCAAGGGAGCAGGGGATACCGCGGAGAAGATCTTGGCGGTTGCCGAGGAGCACGGCGTGGCGATCAGCGAAGATCCTGACTTGGTAGCCCTCCTCTCGACCTGCGACATGGGGACGGAAATCCCCGAGGACATGTATTCTGCGGTGGCAGAGCTGCTGAGCTGGCTTTACGGGGTGAATAGCAGTCTCAAGGGCTAGTCAAATCTATTTGACGGGCAGTGGCTGACGAGGGAAGCAGCGGAGGGCGCGAGCGGTTATCCTCTGCGCAACTCGATCCCGCTCGTCTTCAAACACGGGCACAGACCTGACTCTGCCCTTATGACGACCACCAGTGCCCCGGCGACTCCGGAAGTTAATTACCGCAAGGACTACGCGCCCACTCCCTTCCTGATCGACACGATCGATTTGGAGTTCTTCTTGGAAGACGAGAATACGCTCGTTCGTGCGACGCTCGCAGTCAGGCGCAATCCGCTCTCAAAAGAAGCCGGCGCGGACCTGGTTCTTGATGGCGAAGAACTCAAGCACGTCAGCGCTGCCATCGACGGCAAGATGCTTTCGACGGATCAGTACACGGTTGGTAAAACGGAACTTACGATTTCCGCGCCGGGTGAGTCTTTCACCTTGGTGACAGAGGTTCGCATCAATCCGCGCGGCAACTCCGCGCTCTCCGGTCTCTACAAGACCAGCACCAACTATTGCACGCAGTGTGAAGCCGAAGGCTTTCGCCGCATTACTTGGTACATGGACCGACCTGATGTGATGGCCAAGTTCACGACCTATGTCGAGGGCGATAAGGTCGCGAACCCGGTGATGCTCTCGAATGGCAATCTCGTCGGTAGCGGAGACTTGGAAGGCGGCAAGCACTGGACACGTTGGGAAGATCCCTTCATGAAGCCGAGCTACCTATTTGCTTTGGTCGCTGGCCAACTGAGTTGTCACGCGGATAGCTTTACAACACGCTCGGGACGCGATGTGAAGCTTGAAATCTACGTGGAAGCGCAGAACATCGAGAAGTGCGAGCACGCCATGGACTCGCTGAAGAAGTCGATGAAGTGGGACGAAGAGATCTTCGGACTCGAGTACGACCTTGATCAGTTCATGATCGTGGCTGTTGATGACTTCAACATGGGCGCTATGGAGAATAAGGGTCTCAATGTATTCAACTCAAGTTGTGTACTCGCGAACCCGGAAACTGCGACGGACGCCAACTACCTCTCTATCGAAGCGATCGTAGCGCACGAGTACTTTCACAACTGGACCGGCAACCGCGTCACCTGTCGCGATTGGTTTCAGTTGACGTTGAAAGAGGGACTGACGGTCTTCCGCGACCAGCAGTTCTCTTCCGACATGAACTCGGCTGCGATCGAGCGGATCGGCAACGTGCGCGGTTTGCGTGGACGTCAGTTCGCTGAAGATGCAGGACCGATGGCGCATCCGATTCGCCCTGAGTCGTACATGGAGATGAACAACTTCTACACCTCGACGGTGTACGAAAAAGGGGCAGAGGTGATTCGCATGTACCACACCTTGGTGGGCGATGCGGGTTTCCGTAAAGGAATGGACCTGTACTTCGAACGCCACGACGGCCAAGCGGTGACTTGCAACGATTTCCGTGCAGCCATCTCAGATGCGAACGACATCGACTTGTCGCAGTTCGAGCTGTGGTACTTGCAGGGTGGCACGCCGACTTTGAAGGTCACTTCGAGTTACGACGCGACCGCGGGCAGTTTCTCACTAACTCTTGCCCAGTCTTGTCCGGCGACACCCGACATGGCGACAAAGAAGCCGTTCCACGTTCCGGTTGCTGTTGGATTGTTGGGGCAAGATGGATCGGCGCTCGCTATACAGCTTGAAGGGGAACCGCAAGCCTGTGGCACGACGCGCGTTCTTGAATTGCGCGAAGCTGAACAGACCTTCACTTTCATCGGACTCAGCGCCGAGCCGATCGCTTCGGTGTTGCGCAACTTCTCGGCGCCTATGGTTGTGGATTACGATCGCCCGGAGTCCGACTACGCCTTCCTGATGGCGCACGACGAGGACGCCTTCAACCGCTGGGATGCGGGACAGCAGTACGCGACGACGTTGCTCTTGGATGGCATTGCCAAATTCGAGGCAGGCGAATCGTGGGAGCTTCCCGCAGCCTTTGTTGCGGCCTTTGAGAAGACTCTCGATGACACAGCTCTCGATCTCTCGCTGAAAGCTCAGGCGCTATCCCTGCCCGGCGAAGGTTGGCTTGCGGATCGCATGAAGGTTTCTGATCCGGTTGTCGTGCACAAGGTTCGTGAAGCTGCGCGTACGCAGTTGGCCAAGGCCCTGCAGGGCAAGATGAAGGCTTGCTTTGAGGCCAATCAAACTCCGGGTGCCTATGAGTTCTCGGGGGAAGCGGTTGGCAGGCGTGGCATGGCGAACATTTGCATGGCCTACCTGACGATGCTGGGCGAAGCGGAAACTACCGCCTTGGCGGTTGGGCGTTACGGCTCCGCCAACAATATGACGGACTGGATCGCCGCTCTCTCTTGCCTGGCCGGCATTGAAGGCGCTGCGCGCGAGACGGCTCTGGCTTCCTTCTACGACAAGTGGAAGGGCGAACCGCTGGTGCTCAACAAGTGGTTCACCGTTCAAGCGGTTTGCGGGCTTGCTGATGTAACGGCGCGCGTCGCGAAGCTGCTCAAGCACCCGGACTTCACCTTCAAGAATCCTAACCGTGCGCGCTCCTTGATCGGTGCTTATGCCACGGGGAACCCCGCAGCATTCCATGCTGCGGACGGCAGTGGTTATCGCCTGATTGCTCAGTGCGTGATCATGATGGATGAAATCAACCCGCAAATCGCATCACGCTTGATCGATCCCTTGCTTGGTTGGCGTCGACTTGATGAGAACCGTCAAGTCCTCTTGAAAACAGAGCTAAAGAAGATCATGGATGTGGATAAGCTCTCGAAGGACGTCTTCGAAAAGGTCTCGAAGTCGCTCGCTTAAGCGAAGCGATCTAGTTCGTGCAAGCAAATCTGCTTTGTGTCGGTGACATGCACCTTGGTAGGCGGCCCAGCCGCTTGCCGGAGGACCTCCTTGCCGTATATGGAATCGATCCAGCGGGCCTTGATCCGCGGACGGCTTGGCGTCAGGTCGTCGAGCGCGCAATCGAGGGTGGCGTTGACGCCGTGCTTCTGGCCGGAGATGTTGTCGAGTCGAGCAACGGTTTCATGGAAGCCTATGGGGCGTTGCACGAAGGCGTTGAACGTCTTGCGGCTGAGTCGATCGAAGTTATCGCTGTCGCCGGCAATCATGATGTGGAAGTCTTGCCGCGGCTGGCGGATGAAATCGAGAGCTTTCATTTGCTCGGACGGCGAGGGACTTGGCAGAGTCGCATCGTGCGCCGCGATGGCGAGCCCTTGGTGCGCGTCCTAGGCTGGTCCTTTCCGAAGACGCATGTAGAAAGCAGCCCATTGGATGCGATGTCGGCTAGCTTTCGCGCCGGGCGCTACGACGATGATGCGCAGGATGACTTGCGCACGGTCGGTCTCTTGCATTGCGACCTGGACGCCAGCGGTAGTCGCTACGCACCGGTGACGACGAAGGCACTGGCGCACCTTTCAACCAACATCTCTGCTTGGTTTCTCGGCCACATTCACATTCCGAGTATCGGTGTTTCGGGACGACCGATGGGCTACCTTGGATCACTGGTGAGCTTGAAGCCGACGGATCTCGGCGCTCGCGGGCCGTGGATGGCGCGCGCCATGCCCGGCCGTTGGGAGCTAGAGCAAATCGCGCTATCGCCACTGCGTTGGGAAGATCCTGTAGTGCCCATCGACGACTGCGAGAACGCCGAAGCAGTGGAAAGCATGTTGATCCGCGTCGTTACTGTCTTGGCGGAAAAGCTTGCGCACGAAATGGATGGCACGCGCGTGGTCGGTTTGCGCCCGCGACTCGTGGGGCGCACTAAGATGGCGAGTGGGGAAGTGCGCAGGGCGATGGCGCTGGCCGGCTCATTTCAAAGTAAGATTGATGGCGCCGCTTACTTCGTAGACAAGGTCGCCGACGAGACAAGCCCGGCGCTCAACCTGGAATTCCTCGCGCAGGGCAATGATCCTGCCGCGCTTGTCGCCAGTAGTTTGCTGGCTTTGCAGGCGAACGAAG
Organism: Planctomycetota bacterium; assembly: GCA_047639675.1. GTDB lineage: Bacteria > Planctomycetota > UBA1135 > UBA1135 > JABACD01. The sequence goes on from JBLIOI010000026.1 coordinate 10,219, forward strand.
CTGCGGGCGCCAAACTTGTGGCCGAAGCGCGCGAGAGGTTAGAGAAGGTTGCCCGCCACCCCAACTTCAGCCGCCTGGGAGGAACTGCGCCGGATGATGAGTCTGTGCGCCAATTACTGCTCCGCACGGCCTCCAGGGCGCTTGGCGAGTTACTCGCCCAGAAAAACACTAGTTCACCTTCCGTACAGGCCGATGAGGTTCTTGCATGAGATTGCAACGAATCGATCTGGAGCGATCGCGGGGCCTGAACTCCGCGATTAGGCTTGACGACTTGAGTCCGCGCTTCAATGTCATTGTTGGTAGTAACGGTTCCGGCAAGTCTAGTTTGTGTCGAGCCGTCGCGGCTTTGCTTTGGGATACGGACGATTTTCACGGCGCAGTTTCAGCGCAGTGGAGCGTGTCAGATGGTGACTTCTCCGCCACGCGTGAGAGTGGTGCGGGCCCGCGTTGGACAAAGGCGGGGGAGCCGCAACAGCCGCCGATTCCGGACAAACGCTTCCGTCGCTGCTTCACCTTATCAGTCGATGATTTTCTGACGGATGGAGACACGGACGATGAGATCCGTCGCGAGATAAGTAAGGAACTCGCTGCCGGCTTTGACTTGTCGATCGTGCTTGCGGATCGCAAGCGGCATAGCGCCGCCTCTGGCGCGGTTACGGTTAAGGCTAGCGCATTGATCAAAGCGAGCGGAGAGGCGGAACGAGTCCGCGACGATCATCGCGAACTCCTGCGAGATGAAAAACGTCTCGAGCTGAGTCTTTCAGAACTCGATACAGCCGCACAGGCGCAGCGCGATGTATCCCTCTACGCAGCCGCGCTTGAGTTGGCGGAGGCGCGCGTTGCTCTGGCGGCGAGCGCATTTGCTATGGAAGGTTTTCCAGAGCAGATGTCTGAGTTGCGCGGCGACGAACAGCAAGTGCTCGAAGAAAAGCGAGCTCAATTGATCGAAGCGGAGGATGACTTGGAGCGCGCCAAGCAAGCTGCGTGTGAGGCACAAAACGCGCTCGATGAAACCGGGCTGACAGCTGCCGTTCCTGAAGAGGACCTCAAGCTGATCTTGTCTCGGGTGAAGAACTTACGCACGATTGAAGCGGAATTGAAGGCTGCGAGTGATGCAGAGGCGCAGGCTGCCGCACAACTAATCGAAGCGCGCAACAAGTTGCGAAGTGAAGGTGTTGCACAGAACCGCAGTGAGCTTGGACCTGAACGTTGGAAACAACTGGAGGGGCATCTGCGCGATCTCGAAGCTGTTGAAGCCGGATGCGCACAGCTCGAGGCTGAGCTCGAGGATTTGCCGGCCGACAAAAGCGAGGCAACCGAGGTTGTGCCGCTTGAACGCGCGATCAGTACGCTTTCTAGTTGGCTCGAAAGTGGAGATGCGCGTACGCCCCATGCTCGTTTGCAGGTGATGACCAGCGGCGGGATCGGAGCGTTGCTCGTTCTGCTTGGCGCTGTTGGAGCGATTAGCGCTGCTACTTTCATTAGCGTTGGTCTTGCGCTCGTGACCCTCGCCATTTGGCAATGGATCGCGGGCCGCGGAAGCAAGCGCGGGCAATGGGAACAAGAGTTTGAGTCGCTGGGGCTCGTGCAGCCGAGTTCTTGGAGTTCGGGCGCAGTCAGCGCTCGCCTGTCGGAATTGCTCGATGAATTGGAAGAGCAGCGCCGCGCTGTTTTTAGGCATGAAGTGCGAGTGAGCTTGGAACGCAAGTTGCGCAAGCGTGAGGAAGAGCGCGCAGTCTTGCGCGCGCAACTGGGATCGATTAGTGCTGATTGCGGCCTGTCCGAAGAGGTAGCCCTCTTGGGTTTGGTCGAAATCTCGCGCGCGCTTGGACAACAAACTGAAGCGACTAATGACTTGGCCAGCGCCCAAGCGCACAAGGGCCAGACGCAAACGCAGGGCGCGAGCGAACGTGATCGTGCCAACGAGGTGCTGGCGCGCTACCTTGTCGAGGGCGCGGACGATGCGGAAGGATTGCGAAGTCGGCATGATGGTCTTGCCTCGCGCGAGAACGCTCGTTCGCAAGCGAGCCGATTACTAGCTGCTGCCCATGCTGATGGAGAGCGTTTCGCCAAGCAGCTCAGCAAGCGCACCAAGGCCGTAGCCGCTCTGATTGCTGACTTGGGTTTGGGCGATGAAGGTGAGTCGCATCTCGCGCACATGTTGGAAGCTCGTGCAGGGTGGGTCGAGGCTCGCGAGGCGTTCGATGAAGCCCGCCGCCGCGTTGGGGATCTCGAGCTACGTTTAGAAAAGCATCCCGCGCTGCTTCAATTTGAGATCGCCGAAGCTCAACACGCCCAGATCGACAATGCCGAACATGCCAAGCGTTATGAGCCTTTGACGGAGCACGTGGCCGATGTTCGCACGAAGATCGAGAAGGCGCGCAAAGGCCACGAACTAGAAGAAGCGCTGGCGTCCGAAGAAATGGCGCGCGAAGCCTTGCTGGACTCACGCGAAGAGTTATTCGAGTCTGCCGCTGCTGAGTTTCTGCTCGACAGTGTTGCTCGCGATCACCAGAACCTCTCGCAGCCGGACATCTTGCGTCGCGCGAGTGAGTGGTTTGGCGAATTCACGCGCCATCGCTACAGCTTGTCCTTGGCCGGCTATTCTGGTGACGAGAAGCAAGTCTTCGAGGTTCAAGAATCCGGTGGGGCAACCAAGAAGCCCAACGATCTGTCGAGCGGGACGCTCTCGCAGCTATGTTTGGCGCTGCGCCTCTCCGTTGCGCAAAGTGTTGAGGAGGGAGAGGAGTTACCTCTCTTCCTCGACGAAGCGTTGACGAACTCCGACCCGGTGCGCTTTCGCGAAGTCGTGCGCAGCTTGGCGGAACTCGCAGAGAGCGGCCGACAGATATTTTTCCTGACCTCGGATCCGACCGATGCCGCACGACTCTCCAAGGTTCTGGAAGAGTTAGATTTCGAACCGGCGCGCGAGTTCAACTTGGACGAGGTGCGCGCGGGGGACTCCGCAGCGGAAACTCTTGAGGTTCAAGCCATCGCCAGCGTGCCCGCTCCGCAGCCTGGCGAGCTAGCCGCCGCATACGCGGAACGCTTGGCGGTTCCAGAAATCGATCCCTTCGCCGGCGTCGATCTTCTCCATCCCTTCTATCTTTGTCGTGAGGATCTCGATGGCTTACATCAGTTGCTTTGCGAACGAGTGGATACGGTGGGCGCTAGCTGCAAGTTATTTGAAGCGCACCAAGCCATCTGGACGATTGGCCAGCGCGAGCGCTTTCAGGCCCAGCGTTCCGTCGCGGCTGCTTTTCTGGATCACTACCAAATCGGACGCGCCGCGCGGCTCGACCCGGAGATTTTACGCGAGGGGCCGACGGGTAAGACTGTCTATATCGATCGGCTAGTCGAAGTGGCGGCCGAATTCGATGGCGATGCGAAAGCCTTGATCGAGGCATTGGAGCGCAAGGGTAAGGACCGCGACAAGCGTCTCAAGGGGTTCAAGCGCAACAAGATTGACGAGCTGCGCTCAGACCTTGAAGAACGCGGATTGTTCGCACCGGAGGAGCCGCTCTCGGCCGAGACGCGCGAGGAACGCTGCCTGTCATCCGCAGAATCGCTTGTCGAGCGCAAGCTACTCACGCGCGAAGATGTCGTGCAACTCGCCAATGCTTTCGAGCAGTGGCTTCTTTGATCCAGAATTTTCGTAAGCTAGGGGCATGAGCCTGCCCCCGCTAATCGCGCTGACCCTCGGCGACCCTACTGGTATTGGGCCGGAGATTTGCTTGCGTGCAATCGGGGAGCAAGAGGTGCGCGCTGCGGCACGCTTGGTTCTGATTGGTCCAGCCGCTTTGCGTCCCGAAGACGTCGAGGAAATCGATGCGCAGGCGGTAGGCCGTTTGCGATGCGAGCTAGGCGCTGGAGAAGCGGTCTGGATTTCCAGCGAAGCTCCCGCTGACTGGCGTATGGGCGAGATTCAGGTTGAAGGCGGGCGCGCCGCCCTCGCCGCCCTGCGCATCGGCCACGAACTTGCTCTTGCCAAGCACGTTGATGTGCTCGTCACCGCGCCGGTCTGCAAGGAAGCTTTGCACCTCGCCGGGGAACAAGTCGAAGGCCAAACGGAACTCTTGGGCAATTGGTGCGATGTGCACGATCATCAAATGCTTGCGATCGCGGGTAAATTGCGGGTGATGCTCCTGACGCGACATCTTCCCCTGCGCGGGGCCTTGGATTTGATCGATGAAGAGCGAGTGTTACGTCATTTGCAGATGCTGCACGACGGATTGCTCGATCTCGGCTTTAGCGCGCCGCATCTGGCCCTCGCCGGACTCAACCCTCACGCGGGGGAAAACGGTTTGCTAGGTCAGGAAGAAGCGGAAATCTTGGAGCCCGCCTGCGCGCGGGCACAGGCCAGGGGCATCCACGTCACAGGGCCTGTCTCTCCGGACGCAGTCTTCGCCAACGCCGCAGCTGGGGAATATGACGGCGTCCTGGCCCTTTACCACGATCAAGCCTTCATTCCGATCAAGCTTTTAGGCGAGGGCTGCGGCATGACGGTGCTCATTGGCCTGCCGTACCTCCGTATGAGCCCCGCACACGGCGTTGCCTTCGATTTAGTGGGAAAGGGCACGGCACGCTCTTCGGATCTTGAGGTGACGATAGTGCAGGCGGCGCGCTGGGCCCGTCGCTAACGCAGAGTCAGGTCAAGCTTCGAGCCACTCACGGTCGATCGGTAGCTTGAATTGGGCCCTGCCCCTCCCGGATGGGGATTTTGAGGTACACTTCTCCCTGCTCCCCCTCCGCTTTACTCAGCTATACCAGACCCAGCCGCCCCCTGCCTGACCCCATGATCTCACGCAAAAAGAAGATCGTTCTCTACCAACCGCAGCAGGTTGATCAGAGCCGTGGCTTGCCCTCCGCGAAGGACCTCCTGCCCTTGGAGATGTTGGCCATCTCAGGTTTGCCGCTTCAAGATGGCTACGAGATCCAAATCGTAGACGCCAGCTTGTACAGTGAAGAGGAAGCCCACAAGCGTTTAGTCGCCGCCTGCGAGGGCGCGATGATGTACGCGACGACAGGGATCTTGGGTTACATGGTTGTCGATGGCTACCACGCCTCGAAGTTGATCAGCGAGACCTACCCGGACCTTCCGATGATTGTCGGTGGCTGGTTCGCTTCAGTGAAGTACGACCTGCAATTGGCGACGGGCTTCTACGATGCGGTTGTGCTCGCACAAGGCGAACTAACCTTCCACGACGTGGTTCGCGCGATCGACGCAGGTGAGCCGCTTGATGACATTCCCGGATTGGCGCTCTTGCGCGACGGCGAGATCATCCTGACTGAGACGCGCAAGGTGGTCAACTTTGACAACCTACCGAAGAACCCTTGGCACCTGATCGACATCGAGCCCTATCGCGAGCACCAGATGCGCGCGCAGTCCAGTGGCGATTACCTGCGTATGCCTGGCCCTGGACACGACGGTGCGGAGCGCAAGCCCTACTTCGGAATCTCTTACTACTCGAGCTACGGATGCCCGGAGCCTTGCACCTTCTGCTGTTCACCGATGGTCACCAACCGTCGTTGGAAAGCGCAGCGCGGCAACGAGATGTTCGACGAATTGGCGGAGCTGCACGATCGTTGGGGCTTTGACGTTGTTCGCTTTCACGATGCTAACTGGGGCGTTGCTGAGAAGCGCGTCAAAGATTTTGCTGAGCGCAAACTCGCCAGCAACATGACTTGGAAGTACAACGCCTTCCTCGAGACCCACTCGATTCTTAACTACGATCCGAGCACTCTTGATGTTCTGGCGGAGTCAGGCCTCTACATCGCCGAGATTGGCGCGGAAGCCGGTACGGATGAGATGATGGAGAAGATCGGCAAGCCGATCAAAGGCGACGACAACATCAACGCCTCCGTAGAGATGGACAAGCGCGATATTTGTGCTTCGGTGACTTACATCATCGGCTATCCCCACGAAGAGGAGGACTCGATGCGCAAGACCATCGATCAGTGCCGCCGCTTGCACGTGGCTGCGCCGTTAGCACGTCCCACCGTTTGGCCCTTCCGCCCGATCCCCGGCACGGTTATGTGGGATCAAGCGATCAAGCTCGGCTACATTGCGCCCTCGACGATCAGCGAGTGGGGCTCCATCGGTGAGTACCACATGGAGGAGACTTGGCCCGGCAAGATCCCGCAGAGTGTCGCTGACATGCGCAAGATGTATCAGCACTACGTGACCCTCGACTACGGCTTCGCGCGCGAGAAGCGTGGCTTGTGGGAGAAGCGTGCTGCTGACCGCTTGGCGAATGATACCTATCACACAACGGCGGGTCGTATCGAAGCCAAGGCCTTCAGCGTCTACAACAACTTGGCGAAGAAGTTAACCTCGCGTGGCGATTCCAGCCGCTCCTTCATCGATCCGGATCACGCCAGCTTCTTGCCCGGCGTCAAGCCGCGGAAGCCCGTCTAAGGGGCGCAGTCGACTTCGCTTGCAGACACCTGAACACGAGCACGTCGACTGGGCTCAGCGATACCGCGATAAGAGCACGCCTTGGGATCGAGGGCGTGCGCACGCGGAACTCGCTTTGCGTATTGCGAGCGGCCAACTCGCCGCGTCGCGATCCGGCGCGAGCGCCTACGTGCCCGGTTGCGGGCGCGGGCATGATGCCGTCGCCCTTGCGAAAGCTGGCTGGCAAGTGACCGCGATTGATGTGGTGGCAGAGCTTGCAGATGACTTGTCCGCGAAGCTCGAACCCTTCGGCGGTTGCTTCATCGTGGGGGATGCCCTCGCGCCGCAAGCTAAAGCCTTCGACTTGATCTGGGAGCACACCTTTTTGTGTGCGCTAGATCCCGATCAGCGCCAAGCGTGGGCGGCGATGGTTCAAAGTTCGCTAGCGCCCGGCGGCCAACTCGCGGTGTTGATCTTTCCCGCGAACAAGGGCCCGGAAGCTGGCGGTCCGCCGTGGGGTTACACGGCCTCTGACCTCGAGAAACTCCTAGGCTCAGACTTCGAGCTGCAAGAGAGCGCTGCCGTCGACCCCGAACTCGAACCGCGCAATTGGGATCAACGCTTTGCGCTGTTTCGGTACGGGGGCTAAGCTGAAGCAATGGAACCAATAGAAGTCGTTCAGGCGCTCTATGCCTCCTATGCCACGAAGGATGAACAGCAACTAAGGCAGCTCATTCACGAAGACGTCGAATGGAACCAGTGCGAGGGCTTTCCCGGGGGAGCTCGGCGTAAGGGAATCGAAGACGTGCTAAGCGGTGTACTGCATGGCAACCGAGGCATGTGGACAGGATTCGCAGCTGAGATCGGAGAATACATTGTCAGCGGAGGATCCGTCGTAGTCTTGGGCACCTACTCGGGTACACATGCTGTAACGGGAAAAGGTATGTCTGCAGGCTTCGTACACATCTACCGAGTTGAAGGCAAACAGGTCATACGCTTCGACCAGTATGCGGACACATGGCCGATGGTCCGCGCTACCCAAGCCTAAGGGGCGGTGCTAAGCCGAAGGAGCGCATATCCTTGAGGTTGCCTGCAGGAGCGCGCTATTGCTCCAGCCCACCATGCAATACCAACCCACGATCCATCGCTGCGCAGCGTTGATACCCTTCGCGAGCGGAACGCGCGAGCCGTTCCCGATCCCGGGGAAGGGCAGCGCATGAACCGCGCAGAGTCTTTCACCGATTGGATCGTTGTGCTCGCCAAAGAGCCGATTGTCGGTCAGTCCAAAACACGCTTGGCGCGGGATATCGGCAGCGCCGCTGCGCAAGTGCTTGCTGAAGCCTTTGTCCTCGATACGCTGGCTCTTGCGACGAGTTATGCGGGCGCTCATGTCCTCGTGGCCTATGCCCCCGAGGCAGGCCTTGAGTGGTTTCAAGACAAGGCTCCCGGCGCAGACTTTTATTGCCAACCGGAAGGCACACTCGGCCCCCGTATTCATGGCGCTACTCGCGAGACTTTCCTGCGAGGCGCCACGCGTTGCGTTGTGATTGGAATGGACACGCCCCATCTGCAACCGGAGATTTTTGGCGCTGCCTTCTGTGCGCTCGACACTAGCGAGGTTTGCCTTGGGCCTTCCGAGGATGGGGGGTACTACCTGATTGGGTTGCGTTCGGATCAACCGCACCTATTCGAGGACATCACCTGGAGCAGCGCAGCGGTGCATGCTGAGACACTCGAGCGAGCACGCGAAGCAGGCTTGTGCGTGACCGAGCTGGGCATGGAATTCGACGTCGATCAGGGCGCGGACTTAGCACTGCTGACGCAAGTGCTACAGGAACGGCCTGGGCTGGCCATGCGGACTCGAACTGCATTGAGTCAGCTAAAGCGGCCTTTGCGGTGAGCACACGCTTCGGTCTTGAAGGGGATTGGTCGTGTCGAAGCACCGCAAGGTTCCCTCCAGCTGAACGTGCATGAGACTCTGGAATTCCCGTTCTTCGCTCGCTTGCCTGCCCTATGATTTCCGCATGAAGAGAAATCCCTCCGGCCCGCGCACAGCGTTCGCCCTTTGTACCGCGGGCCTGCTCCTGCTCGCCAGCAGTTGCAAGAGCCAGGAAAAATCATCTGCGCCCGCGCCCGCTCCTTCTGAGGTGGCCGGCGTGGCGGAGGCTCGCCCCCGCACTTCGGTATCTGTCGGAGTTAGCAGTGATAGCTTCCAGGCCAACTTCCGGCGCTACAAGGGCGGAGATGATGGTTACTGGGATGTGGAGGCAATGAATAACGAGCACGATGATTACTCGTTCCGCGGCCGCATCATGCGCACCGGCGAAGTGGAAGACACACCCTTGCGACTTGGGGTTGGCTTGGCTACCTATGCCGTTTTCTACGACCGCTCAGGGGACGATTTATACGCACTGGCTGTTGCAGCCAGCGTGGAATACGGCTTGTCGTTTAAGATCCCGATGAGACTCACCGGGGAGGTCAGCTTTGCGCCTGAGCCGATCACTTTTGGGGACGGCGAAGAATTGTTTGATACCACTGTCGGGATGGATGTGGAAGTCGGCAATGGTGCGGTGGCTTTCATCGGGGCTCGTTACTACAAGGCCGAAACGGACAACGACTCGAGGTTCACGCGCCAGTTATTATTGGGCGTGCGCATCGGCCTGTAACCGAACGAGAAACTTGAGCGGGACGGTTCAAGAGCGACTCCTTTGCGCGAAACACGCTCTGCTACTGAATCAAGGACTCGATGCAGCGAGCGATATCCGCGAAAACGGAATCGTAGCCGCCTTCGAAGTAGGGGTCCGCGATCTCATGATCCTCTCCTACAGCTGCCGTCAAAAGGAAGGCAGGGCCTGAGGCTCCTTGGTCGAAGGCTTCCGCCAAGTGCGCGTTCGTCATTCCAATCACAAGCTCATTGTCGCTGGGCGCCGGAGCTAGGTCTGAAATCAGGCGTGGGCGAAATTGCTTGATCAGATCTGAGTCAACATCAAGGGCTAAGAGTGCCGCGCGCGCCTCGGGATGAATGCGCGAGTTGGGATAGGTCGTGCCCGCCGAGCGCACAGGAACACTCCAACCAAGATGTAGCGCGTAGAGCTCTGCAAAAGCGGAGCGAATCATGTTGCCCGAGCAGAGCAGCAGACAGCTGTCCGATTCTTGCAGGGCCGATTTTAGCTTGGGATTCATCTTTGCTTCCTGGACCTCGCCGTAGTGGTTACTTGTCGGCCAGTTCGATCCAAACCGGCGCGTGGTCAGACAGGCCAGCGTCCTTCTCGACCCAGGCATTGGTGACGCGATCTGCAAGTGAAGGCGTCATCAAGCAGTAGTCGAGGCGCCAACCGCGGTCCTTTTCGCGCGCTTGGCCGCGGGTAGACCACCAAGAGTAAAGCCCCGGGGCTCCCGGGTTCTGCTCTCGCACAACATCACGCCAGCCTTGGGCGAGCAGCTTGGAGAACCAATTGCGTTCTTCGGGCAAGAAGCCTGAGTTCTTGACGTTGGTCTTCGGCGACCAAATGTCGAGCTCCGTGTGCGCGACGTTGAAGTCGCCACAAACGGCGATCGGGCGGTTCTCCTTCAGCAATTTGGCAAACCACTTCGTCATGTGTTTCATGTACTCGAATTTGCGTTCGAGCCGCTCTTCGGAGGAGGAGCCAGAAGGAACGTAGAGGCTAATCACTTCAAGGTCGGGGAAGCTAGCGCGCAACGCACGACCTTCCAGGTCGCCCCAATCGAGCCCGCTACCCACTTGATAGGAGTCAGGCGCTTCGCGAGTGAAGAGCGCGGTTCCCGCGTAGCCCTTCTTGACCGCGGAGTTCCAGCGTGTGTTGTAACCCGCGGGTGAGCGCACCTCATCGGGCACTTGATCCGTCTGTGCCCGCACTTCTTGCGTGCACAAGACATCCGGTTTCTCACGCGCGAGCCATTCGCCAAAGCCATGCTTTTCGGCGGCGCGGATGCCATTCAGGTTCAAACTGCAGATTGTGAAGCCGCGCTGATTTTTCTTTGCCATGTGTGATCTCCTTCGACGAGCCCCAACTAAATAGATGCGCGAGAAAGTACGGGACTGCTCGGTCCGGAACCAGGCTTGGCTTGCTTTCTCTGCTTGGTTGGCGGGTGATGCTCTAAGATCTGGCATGGGGCAAGGACAAGTACAGCTAGGACAAAGCGATCTCTTTGTGTCGCCGGTTGCTTTCGGCACCTGGCCGATCGCTGGCGTCACTTCACTCGATGTCAACGACACTGATAGCCTGGCGACGCTTCGCATTTGTGCCGAGCTCGGGATCAATTTCATCGACACGGCTCATGTCTATGGGCGGAATGGTGAGAGCGAGAAGCTGATCTCTGAGGCGCTTGGCGACAGGCGTGACGATTTTGTGATCGCAACGAAGTGCGGCAAGTACTTCGACGATTCAGGTCAAGTCCGGAGCGACGCACGACCGGAGACGATTCGCCGAGAATGTGAGGAGAGCCTGCAGCGCCTCGGTACCGATCGCGTGGAGCTCTACTATCTGCATGAGCCCGATCCAGTCGTTCCCTTGGAGGACTCTGCTGGAGCCATCGCAGATTTGATCACGGAGGGCAAGGTGCGTTGCGCGGGGCTCTCGAACAGCACTCTTCATCAAATCGAAGCCTTCCATGCGGCCTGCCCGCTGACAGCTGTGCAACTTCCCTACAACATGTTGCAGCGTGACATCGAGCGCTTGACGGTTCCCTGGTGCCGTAAGAATCAGGTGTCCGTCGCTGTCTATTGGCCGCTGATGAAAGGGCTGCTAGCGGGCAAGTTACGTACCGAAAGCGATCTGGCGCTTGAAGATATGCGCCGCACCTATCCGATGTATCAGGGCGAAGAGTGGGATCGTAATCAGAAGTTCGTAGCGCACCTTCGCGAGATCGCCTCCGAGTGCAATCAGTCCGTTCCCGCCGTAGTCATCAACTGGACCATCCGCCAGCCCGGCATCACTGCAGCCCTGTGTGGAGCGAAACGCGCTTGGCAGATTGAGGAGTCAGCCGAAGCACTACGATTTGATTTATCTGTAGAGCAGCTCGCGCGAATCGCCGAAGCGATCGCTGCGCGCGGAATGGCGGAGACGAGCCGCTTCTACTCTTGAGGGTTGCGCTCACTCGGTGAGCAAACCCTCGCGCTCTAGCGTGCTGAGTAGCTGCGCTTCCTCGATCCAACCACTAGTCAGGAGCTTCAGTTGGCCATTTTGCCCAACCCCTAGGCTGGGAAAGGAGCGGGCGCCTAGCTTGTCGCGCAACTCGAAGTCTTGGGTCAGGGCTGCGCTCGCTTTTGGAGAGTCGATTGCCTCGTGGAAGGCGCTGGGGTCAAACCCAAGTTGCGCGCCAATCTCCACCAAGACCTCAAAGTTCGACGGATCGCGAGCATCGAGATAGTAGGCCTGTTGAATCGCGGCGAACATCTCCGGGCCCCGGTCCCCGGCGGCTAGCACGGCGCGACAGGCGGGCCAGGTGGAGCGCTTAGGCTGGCAGACATCCCAATACTCCCAATTGAAACGCGTGGTCGTGCGCGCTTCGATGCTTTGCCAGGCGGACTTGATGTAGCCTTTCGTCTCATCGGACATCGGCTGCTGATCGTCGGGGGCGAGACCTCCGAGGACGTAGCGCAGGGTGACCCCTGCGGCCAAGCTTTGTTGAACACGATCGATGAGTGGTGCAAAGGCGAAGCACCAGGAGCACATCGGGTCGGCTATGTAGAAGAGCTGTTTATTCATCGCGCTTTGAGGAGGGCTTTGCGAAAGGCCGACTCTATCTGTCCAAATCCATCGGCCGTAGGCTCTGCCTTGGATTCAAACTTCAGTAGGTTGCATGTGGAGTGTTAGAACTGAGTCTGCGGCGGCTATTGCCGATTCGCGGTGCTCGGTTGCGAGAACAAGATCGCCGCGCTGACCCAATTCGCGGAAGGCGGCGACGATCATTGCGAGATCAGCTTCGTGCAAACCAGTCGATGGCTCGTCGAAGAGATAGAGTGCGGGTGAGCCCGAGTGCAGAAGGTTTGCTGTGAGCCCAACGCGTGCGGCTTCACCGCCGGAGAGCTCATTTAGAGGGGCGCCCAACGGGATGTGGCTGGCGGCGACTTGCTCTAGAGTCAGAAGGGCGGCGGCTACCTTTGCGTGAGATTGATTTCGGGCCTTGGGGTCGAGCGCGTTCAGTTCCTGCAGCAACACGCTTGCGGGTTCTTGGAGTAGATCTGCAATGCTCTTGCCGCGCCAGGTGACCGCGAGTACTTCTGGAAGGAAGCGCTTGCCTGCGCAGATTTGGCAGGGCAAGTTGAGATCAGCGAGGAAGTCCATCGCCACGCGTTCGCGGCCCGTTCCGCGACAGGCTGGGCAACGTCCCGCCGCGTCACCCGGCTTGAAAGCGCGAGTTGGAATTCTATTTCCATCGAATAGAGCCGCGACATCGTTCGCGATGTTGAGGACTGCGAGGGTTGATCTGCTGTTAGCGATGGAGCGTGAATCGTGCAGGGCGACAAAGTGTCCGTAACCGCCGGGGAGTGTGATCGAGTCGCAATTCACGGCTCGCTGTTCTCTGAAGGAGGGAGCGATGACGTCGAAGAGTAGGCTGCTCTTTCCGCTTCCAGAGACACCGCGAACGCAGACGAATCCGGAGCGCGGCAAATTGAAATCAATGCCCCCAAGGTTGTTGGCGCACGCGCCACGAATCTCGATACGGTTCGCATCCTCGTGTTTCGTAAACGGGGCTAGGCCTTGTTGGATAGCCCGGGCAGTCGGCCCTTCACCCGCCAAGACTTCACCCGGAGTTCCTGCGGCGAGAAGAGTTCCACCTTCTATGCCCGCACCGGGTCCTAGCTCAATTAAGTGATCCGCCGCGCGCAACACGGAGGGGCGATGAGAGACGAGTACGATCGTATTGCCTTCGGAGCGGAACCTGCGTAGGCGGCTCTGCAAGGCATCTACATCACTTTCGTGCAATCCAGCGGTCGGTTCGTCGAGTACCAAGGTCACGTTGGAAAGACCGGAACGCAGCACGCTCGCGAGTCGCACCCGTTGAAGCTCGCCGCGAGAAAGGCTGGCGGCATCGCGACTCAAATTCAGATGCCCCAGGCCAAGACTGACGAGCTCCCGGGCGCGGTCCTGGAGTTCGGGGAGCAGTGCATTGAGTGCGGCCTGCACACTTCCCTTGGCTTCTCCACGAAGGGTTTCGATGATGGAGTGAATTGGTAGGTCTTCGATACTGGGTAGGTTGTGGCCCAGAACAGTCGTTTGGCGGGCGGCTTCTGTAAGCCCGGAGCCCGAGCAACTTGTGCAGGCCTTGGGGGCGAGTGCCGCAGCCCATTCTCCGGCCTTTTTCGAACCGGCGCGGTTCTTGGCTTCGCGTTCGACGAGCGCGCAAAACCCGTCCCATGTCGATTGGAAGTGATGCGAGCCGCTGCCTTCAACTTGTGACGCAAGCTCCCAGTTGATGGAGTAACTCGTTGCGCCAGTTCCATACAATGCGATCTCCTGCACCTCGCTTGAAAGCTCGTTCCATGGAGTCGTCACAAGGTCAACGGAGTCGAATCCACGGCCCGAAAGTGCTGCCCTTAATGTTGCGATGTACTGTCCGTCCTGTTCGCTGAAGAAGCGTCCGGAGCGTGTTCCTTGCAAGGCACCCTTTCCCGCCAAGGGCTGTTCCGGCGCGGTGATTAAGCGCACCGGGTCGCAACGTTGCAGCGTGCCCTTCCCTCCACAGGATACGCAGGCACCCAGCGCTCGTTCACGGCTGAAGTGCGCGGCGCTCAACCCACAGGGTTTGCCGTTGAGGACTCCGGCGCGCGAGAACAGTAGCCGCAAGAGTGGGCCGCATTCTGATTGTGTGGCGATTGTGGAGCGGCTGCCTACTTGCGCATTCCCCTGGCGTAAGCTGAGAGTCGGCGTGAGCCCATTCGCGCTTTGAACCTGTGCTTGTGGCAATCTGCGCATGAAGCGGCGCACTTGAAAAGGCAGGCTTTCAGCGAAGCGAGCTTCCGCCAAACCCGCAAGAGTAGAGAATACAAGCGAGGACTTTCCGCTGCCTGAGACACCACAGACGGCGCTGATCTGGCCCCGGGGAAAGCTAACGTCGATGGCGCGCAAGTTATGAGTGCGCACCCCCCGTAGTTCGATTCGCTCTGCTGCCGTGCCAGATGCGTCACGTACTGGTCGCCGTTGACTGATTGGTTCCCAATCGACACTCGGCTCGTGATTCGTGTGTCCGTCACGCACCTCGATCAAGTTGTCGGCCGCTGACCAAACCTGTCTGTGATGTGAGATCGCAACAACCGTGTGCCCCATATCTACCAGCGCGTCTAGCGCAAGCAGTAGGGCGCTCACGTCGGTAGGAGAGAGTCCGCGGTCGGGTTCATCGAGCAGAATAAGGGTGGGCGTCTTGCGCTTGGATCCCAGCAGTGTCCCGAGCTTGATTCGTTGCGATTCTCCGCGGCTCAAGCTGCCAGATGATTGCCCAAGGGTTAGATAGCCCAAACCCAAAGTGACCATCGCTTCGCAGAGTCTGGCGGCATCCGCATCATCCGCGAAGAACTCCGCAGCATCCCGAAAGCTAAGCGCGAGCACCTCGGCAATGTTCTTGCCGCGCAGCCGAACCTCGAGCACGTCCTTCACGTAGCGCCCTCCTGCGCATGTGTCGCACGGAAGCTCCACGTCATCAAAGAGATGCAAAGTCAAACGCGTCACACCCAGCCCTTCGCAGGTCTGGCAACGTCCACGCTTGTTATTGAACGAAAAATGGCTGGCCGTTAGCTTGCGCTCGACACTGAAGTCGAGCTTTCCAAAGCGCTTGCGGACGAGATCGAATAGCCCACACCAAGTAGCCGGAGTACTGCGCGGCGTCTTTCCAATCGGGCGGGCATCCACCGCTTGAATCGCTGACTTGGTGTGCTTCGCCTTCTCGAAGGTCAGAGAGTCATATTCTCCGCCCGGAGTATTTAGGAGAGCGGGCAGCAAGGTCCCGAAGACGAGCGAGCTCTTGCCAGCGCCCGACGGCCCTGTGATGACATTGAGCGTGCCGAGTTCGAGGATGAGCTTTGCGCCCGCTAGGTTGTTGAGCCTTGCTCCTGTGAGTATCAGCGAACCGCTCCCCGTCCGCTTCGTTTTCACCTTCTGTGGCAAGCGGCCCAGCGGATCGCTCGCGCGTTCTACCGATTGGGGATGACCGGGAATGTCCGTTGCCTCAACTCGACCGCCCTCACTGCCTGCTCCAGGCCCAAGCGCAACTACATAGTCCGCGTGCCGCACCATGTCGGGGTCATGTTCGACAACGATCAAGCTATTGCCAGCTTCGATCAGCTCATCGAGAACGGCGCGCATGCCATCTTGGCTTTCGGGATGCAGTCCAAGCGTCGGTTCATCGAGGGCAAATAGAACCCCGCTTAGGCCTGCCCCGAGTTGCGCACTCAATCGCACGCGTTGCGCTTCACCGCCTGAAAGGCTGGTGCTGACACGGTCGAGGCTCAAGTGCCCGAGGCCAAGCCGCACGAGGCGCGTGATGCGCTCTTCCAGCGGATTTCGCAAGGGTTCCCAAGCGCCGGTATTTGGAATCTGGCTCCATTCTTCGATGGCGCGTGATGCGGGCATGGCGAGCAGTTCCGGCAGTGTGAACCTGCCCAGGCGCGCTTCGCGCCCGGGCCTTCCAAGCCGCGTTCCCGAGCATGCGCTACATGCAGCGGAACTTACGAAGCGCAAGATGTTCTCGTTACGGTTGCGCTTCAACGTCTCTTGGATGACGGGGATGAGTCCGAGGTAGTAGCCCTCTTCTCGCGGGCGTGCGGTGATGCCTTCCCACTTCATTCGCGACTCGATCGGGTGCTTTCCGAAAGGGACCTTCAAAGCTCGTGTTCCGTAAAGAATCACATCTCTTTGCTCGTCGTTCAACGTTTCCCAAACCGTGTCCACACTGAAGCCGTGGGCCTGGCAAATACGATCCATGACTTCCAAGGTAACTTGGCTGTAGACCGTGTAGCCGTTCTTGAGTGTTGGGAGGAGCGCACCCGCTCGCAGGCTCTTCGTCGGATCCGCAACAATCTTCTCTGCATCAACATGATCCTCGAATCCAAGCCCGCGGCATTCCTCGCATTGCCCAATTGGATGATTGAAGCTGAAGTGACTGCGAGTCAGTTCTTCTCCTTTCGGATCAACGGCGAGCCTTGCAAAGGCGAGTCGCAACAAGTCGAGCATCCCCGTCAATGTACCGACGGTTGAACGCGAACTTGGAGTCGTCGCCTTCTGTCCCACCGCGATGGTCGCCGGCAAGCCTTGAAGGCTTTCTACGTCGCTTCGACCCAACTTGCCAAAGAAGTGCCGCGCCCTGGTGGAGAGGCTACCCAGAAAACGCCTCTCGCCCTCTCGCACCAACGTCTCAAAGACCAGCGAGGTTTTTCCCGATCCCGATGGCCCCGTCACCGCAATCCACTTGCCCAGCGGCAAGTCCAAGTCGACGCCCGCTAGGTTATTCTCGCGCGCTCCACGAATGCGGATGGAGGTGGGGGAGTGGTCGTTCGCCATGGATTTTGGAATCGATCGGGGATAAGGCATGCATCCTACTCCGCGTAGCCTATTGAGCAGTCACCCCAAAGTTACATGCTGCACCTCAACTTCCTTGCGTAACCCATCTCTAGCGCGTTAGCCCTCAGTGCGCCCCAAGCCACGAACCTCGCTCCACACCAGGGGGCAAAGTCATCAAGCGTTGGGGTGCTTGCTCGCCAACTCGACCGCAGAGTCTTGGCATCGGAGCAAGTCATTTTGGGCCTCGGCGGCTTCCTCATGACTTCGCCGGACGAGGGTTTCTTCGTCTTCCACACGGACCTCTTGGCTTCAACCCCTCTGAAGCATTTCACGATCGCGATGAGTCCAGATGACACTCCGGAGATCGCTATTTTGTTCGGGGATCAAGCCGAAGTGCTTGCCTACGATCCGCGACAAGAGTTCCTCTTCCTGCCCAGTGCCCAGTGCCCAGTGCAGAGGCGACCTGCTCCTCGCGAATTCTCGTGATCGACACGGTCAGCCGGCAGTTGATAGCTAACCCGCCGCTCCTCATCGGGGCTCCTGTCCACGACCTGATCGTTCTGGAATAGAGAATAGGGAACCGTTTGGCGCTCAGATTGTTGCGCAAGCGAACGTCCCGAAGCTTCTTCCGGGGCATGGCAAGGGCAAATGCGTGCGAATTCGCCACGGTGGGAGGTCTAATGCCCAGGAGAGAAAAATCACGGGTATTATTGGTTTAGAAGCTATGGAGCTCTCGTCTATGTAACGAGTTGCAACCTGCCCCCCGAATCCACCCAGCGATGAATCACGAACAGTTCCCCTCCGCTCTTCGACGCAGTCTTTCACTAGGCTTCGTATTCGCCTTTGGTTCGACCTTCGCCTCCGCCGCACAAGTTGCGGATCAAGGCGAGATGCCGTCTCCCCAAGAAGGCGTGGCCGAAAAGCCTGCAACTGAAATTGCGCAGAAGCCCGAAGTCATGGTTGGCGAAAAGCTCAATCCTCTGACAGCTTTTGGGCCTGCGGTGATCGAGTCGATGGAGATCGTGCTCGAACGTGAAAAGGCGAACCCGTCTTCGACTGAGAACCAAAAGAGTCGCGGCGACTCTCAAGGATCTTGGGCCGTGCCCTCCATGCGAAGTTCATTCCATGCGCACTCGGGCGAGCACTACTTGATCAATAAGTGGGGCGACGCCTTGATGACCATTGAGTTTCAAGCCGAGGTCGCTTTCGAAGGGGCTTGGCTTTCTGGGCACGCAGACAATTCTCTTTGGGCAGAAGGGGTCCGTTTTATCGGCTACCATGAAGGAGAACGCGTTGCCGAGAGTGCTTGGCTCGAGAAACTAGAGGATGAAGGCAAGTGGCTCTCGGCCGACTTCGACAAGGTCGACCGCATCGACGTCGAGGCCCGCGCCGTCTATCGCGGGGGCGGCTGGTACGGCCTCGACGACTTAACCTTCGTCAAGCAGGCGGACTCTGAACGCGTCGTCATCGACTTTGACGACCTCGGCTTCAACACGAAGCTCTTCGGTTCTGGCTACGCAGGTCTTGTCTGGCCCAAGGGGCGCGGCGACTTCGACCAGGAAGCTGAGACCGTGCACAAACCGGTGATCCCTGCGGGGCTCGACGTGGAAGGCCAAGGTGCCGAGTCGATGATCCAGAACAGCAACTTTCTCGGTGGCAGCGGCACCGCGCCCACTCTCACTGATTCTTTCAATGGTCCCAGGTTGGGCGACACCGGGGCCGGTTGGTTGCCCCCTGACACCCACGGCTCCATTGGCCCGACACACTTCGTCGCTGTCGTCAACCAAAACATGTCCGTCTACGAGCGAGACACCCACGCCCGCGTGATGAATGTCGGCCTCGCGAATTTCTTTGGAACCGGAGGCGCCAGCGCTGGCGATCCGCGCGCTGTCTACGATCCGCACAGTGACCGCTTCTTCGTCATCGCCGTCGACTTTGACACGCGCCTGTGGTTTGCCATGTCGATGACCAGCGACCCCACCGGCAGCTGGTTCAAATCTTCCATCGTTCTCTCGCAAGGCGCGGACGCCAGTCGTTGGCCCGATTACCCGACTCTCGGTGTCGATGAGAACGGCGTCTACTCCGCTTCCTATATGGTTGAAGGCGGCGGACAGATGAGCATCTTTGCCATCGACAAAGCTCCTTTGCTCAACGTGCTACCGAGCCTCGGCGCAGTCACCGCCTTCCGCAACTTGCCGTGGGAAGGAGCTATTCAACCTTGCGTCACTTATGGAAACCCCGGACGTGAGTACCTTGTTTCACGTCGTTCTTCGACCACCATGCGCTTGCGTTACATCCAAGCTCCGCTAAGTAACCCGACACTCGTCGAGGCTGGCAACCCAAGCGTTCCCGGTCACAGTAGCCCGCCCAACGCACCTGCCATGGGTAGCGTTGCGCCCCTCGATGCCCTCGATTGGCGCCCGATGAACGCCGTTTATCGCAACGGTTCCGTGTGGACGGCCCACGGCGTCAACTCCGGCGGACGTGCCGCTTGCCGTTGGTATGAGTTCGATGCGAGTAGCGCAACAACCGTTCAAAGCGGAACGATCAATGACCCGTCGCTCAACTACATGTTTGGCACGATCGAGGTCAACGCCAACGACGAAGTCGTTGTCGCTTTCTCTGGTTCCGATGAGAACACCTTTGCATCCTCCTACTTCGCTGGACGCATACCGTCCGACCCCCCCGGGCAATTGTCCGTTCCGGAGCTGTTGAAGGCGGGCAACGACTCCTACAACTTCGTGGATAGCAGTGGCGTCAACCGTTGGGGTGACTACAGCAACATGAGTATCGACCCTAACGACGACACGAGTATCTGGGCTATCCAAGAGCACACTCGCTCTCAAAACAATTGGGGCACGCGCATCGCCAAGTTCGAGTTTGCAGAGCAATGTCCTGATCCCTCCAACTACTGCCTAACCTCAGCCAACTCCGTCGGCTCCGGTGCACTGCTTTCCTTCAATGGATCATCCAGCCTGACTCTCAACAGCCTGCAACTCAACGTTCAGGGACTGCCCGTCAGTACTCCGGGTCTCTTCTACTACGGCCCCAACCAAACCGCGGCGTTCTTTGGCGACGGGTTGCGTTGCGTTGGCGGCAGCATCACGCGGCTCTCGCCGCTGCAAGGAGATGTTCTGGGTACGGTTAGCCTGCTGCTCGATCTAAACAGCGCCCCCTTCGACTCTGGCTCGGGCGAAGCCATCGAAGGCTCGACGATGAATTTCCAGTACTGGTACCGCGATCCCAACGCGGGTGGCGCAGGCTTTAACCTGACTGATGGCCTGAGCGTGACCTTCTGCCCTTGAGCGACACATTTTAGCCGGATAGCATACTGAACACTCGCGATCGGTATTCAGCCGGGCGCTTCACTCGGAAGGAAACAGTATGCGGATCGACCAAAAGCTCTATAGGTTGAGTAGCTCACTGGTGCTAATACTGGGCGTATGCCTTGCACCTCAGATCGTGGGCGGTTGTCAATCGTCGAGCTTGGGCGAAGGTGCCCACATCTACGAGGGCTTCGGTAACTACGAACGGGCGATCACGACAGACTCGCCCGACTCTCAACTGTGGTTTAACCAAGGCATGCAGTTGATGTATGGCTTCAACCACGATGAGGCGATTCGTTCTTTCGAGAAAGCGCTGACGTTCGATGATGAGGCAGCGATGCCTTGGTGGGGAATAGCCTATTGCCACGGGATCAACATCAACGATCCCAAAATGACAGAGGAGCGTTCCCGTCTCGCGCGGGAAGCCGCCGATAAGGCTCTCGCACGCCTCGACAATGAATCGCCCATTGAGCGAGCCTTGGTCGAAGCCCTCTCAGCGAGGTACGAGTATCCAGCGCCGAAAGATCGCACTCCGTTAGATGAAGCCTATGCGGCAGCCTTAGGCCACGTGTACGATGAATTCGTCGGCGACTCAGATGTCGCGGCGCTCTACGCAGAGTCTTTGATGAACCTTCAGCCATGGGACTACTGGGCAGTTGATGGTGAGCCCAAAGGTCGAATAGAAGAGGTCATGAGCATCTTGGAGGAAGTCCTCGTCATGGACTCCCATCACCCCGGTGGCAACCACTTCTACATTCACGCTTCCGAGGCTTCAAAGTCCCCCGATCGCGCAGTGCCGGCCGCCGAAAGACTCTTGACCCTGGTTCCAGGGTCCGGGCACCTCGTCCACATGCCTTCGCACATCTTTATACGAGTGGGGCGTTACGCCGATGCAGCCGCTTCGAACTCCGCCGCGATCGAGGCTGACCGCACGTACTTCACAAAAGCCCCTGCGCCCGGGCTCTACGCGATGTACTACGCTCACAACCTTCACTTTCTCGCCTTCGCCTCGATGATGTCCGGCGACTTCGAGACGGCGATTGGGGCAGCGCGCGATCTTGAAAGCGAAGTGCCCGAGCAAGCCCTACGTGACTACGCAAGTCTCTTCGAGGGCATCATGCCCACTTCCCTGCACGTTCTGATTCGCTTTGGAAAGTGGGAGCAAATTCTCGAAGAGCCCGACTACCCCGATTGGCGTTTTATGTCGCGAGCTACTTGGTCCTATGCCCGATCCGTCGCCTCTTCGGCCATGGGCCTCACTGAGCAGGCTCGATCTGAGATGGCCGAGTTTGAGAAGCGCGTAGCTCTGGTCCCTAGTGATTGGATGGTCTTCAATAACTCTATCGACACCATTCTTCCTATTGCCCGCGCAGTGATCCAGGGCGAGCTGCTCTACCGCGAAGGCAAGCACGAAGAAGCTTTCGCCATCCTGCGCGAGGGGATCGCACATGAAGACTCTCTCGTCTACGACGAGCCCCCCGCGTGGATGCTTCCCGTCCGCCACGCGCTCGGTGCGCTCATGATGGGCGCCGGACAGTACCAAGCAGCCGAACAGGTCTATCGCGAAGATCTCGAACGCAATACCAAGAACGGCTGGGCTCTCACGGGGCTGCGTGCAGCGCTTTTTGCTCAAGGTCGAAGCGAGGAGGCCAGGGCCTACGATGAACCAATAGCCGCAGCCTTCGCCTCGTCCGATACCCTGATCGAGTCTTCCTGTTTCTGCGAGCCCTAGCGCTCAGCGCTCACTTTCTCAGCCCAAGCATCAGTAGCATCGGATAGTCGATGTATTTTTCCGCGCGGGGAATCGTCGCAGCGATTTCTTGCGTGCAGTTGTGTTCGCTCAGTGCTTCAAGCTCCAATCCGGCCTCGCGCACGGCCATGACATATTCGGCGATCGTGTATCGCTTATTCTCAATCAGGATCAGCTCGCCACTCTCCGGGTCCAGGAAGCGTGCCTGCGTTCCTTTCAAGTACATGGCGGGATGCAGGACCGAAATCACCGCATGACCTGCCGGCCGTAGGACTCGCGCAAACTCGCCGATCATCGTGCGCGGTGAGTCCAGGTGATCCAACGCGAGGCAATGCACGAGCGTGTCGAAGCTCGCCGCTTCAAAAGGCAATGAGTCATGCAAATCGTGTTGCAAGTAACGTGGTCCGCCCGACTCATCCTTGGCTCGCGCCTCGGCAAGCATGCCTTCCGAAAAGTCAATCGCGGTCACCCTCGCCCCAGCCTTAGCAAGCCAAGTCGCGTGCCGCCCAGTGCCGCAGCCAACGTCGAGTACGTCGCGATTGGCCACGTCACCGACCATGCGCTTAACCTGGGGAGTTTCTAGCACGATGAGCGGGTTGGGGTACTCGTCGTAATGCCCCGACCATTGGTCGTAGCCAGCACGCGTGGGGAGTTCTTTGGGCATAGGGGAGCCTAACTGTTCTCACGCGGATGAAGAAGATAGGCCGCAGCATCAGTCGGATGTCGCGCGCCACTTCTAACGCAGGTCCGCGTGCGGCAATCCTGAGCAGGATTGGTGACCAATGCAGCTGTCAGCAGTTTGTTATGACATGAAGACAACTTTGGCTAGGAGGGGTGCGGCGCTAGATAGAATAGGGGCGGATCATGAGCGTGGAAGCGCCCCAAGGCGGCCTGTGCTAGCATTGTATGAGAATCGAATTGACTGCGAACAAGACTCCCATGCTCAATATTTCCAAGGACATCCACTCACTAACGGACTTCAAGCGCCGAACCTCATCATTCCTGGACCAGCTGCGGGCCACGGATCGGGCCCTGCTCCTAACTGTCAACGGGAAGGCGGAAGTCGCGGTTATAGGGGCGGCGACCTTTCAATCGGTCCTCGAGAAATTGGAGCAATTGGAAACCTTGCAGGGCATTCAGCGCGGCCTCGACGAGGCCCAGCGTGGCAAGGGGGCTCCTCTAGAAGAGTTCGATCGCGCGATGCGTATGAAGTATGGCCTTCCGAGTAGTGATCACTCCGGAAGCGCAGACTGCGATTGATCGAGACCTCGAACGCATCCACTTCCGCTCTAGCTTTGGAGTTGCGCAAGCGTGGTACCTCGGGCTGATCAAGGCCATTGCTTCACTCTCGGAGATGCCCGAGCGTTGCAGCGTGATTCCGGAGCAGCGTTTTTTTTCGGTTGAACTCCGGCAGTTGCTCTACGGCCGCAAGCCTCATATGCGGCGGATCATCTTCTCGGTAGTTGGCGAGAAGGTGTTCATCGTTCGCTATCAGCACGGGAGCTTGAGGTCGCTGGGTAGCTAGCAAATCTTCTCCCCAAGACCCGAAACCGACCCGCACCCCAATCGTCTCTTACTACATGAAACGAGTAGCAAGTTGCGGGAAGGGGCTGGTGCTGGTGGCGTTGTGCGTGCTACTGGGGAGCGGCTCGCGTGCCTTGCTGGCAGGGCCGGGGGGAGGGGAGCGGTTAGCGGAGTTAGAGGAGGCTTTGGGGGACGAAGAGGGAGGAACCCGACGTCGGGCCGTGCGGGATTTGGCGGGACTCGGTGGACGGAAGGCCTGGGAATTGGTGATTGGGGCGCTCGCCGACGAGAAGGGCGAGGTGGCGGATGAGGCGCAATTTCAGCTAGCGGGATTGGACGAGGACCGGCTGCTGCGGGACTTGATGGGAAAGGCGGGACTCGGGGCGAAGGATGGGTTGATTCGCTCGCGGGTGGCGGAAATGTTGGGGCGTTATGCGGGGGAGTTGGACGGCATTGGATTGTTGAAGCGCATCTCGCGGCGCGACGCGGAGATGTCGGAGACTTTGCTCTGGTCGGTGGAGCGTTTGGCGTTGGCGGGCAGACTCGGGGGGGACTTGGAGAAGTGCGCGAAGGCCCTGGGGAAGATCGCAAAGCAGGGTGGGGAGGTGCGCGTTCGGGCCCAGGCTTTGTGTGCCTTGGCAGCATTAGATTTGGGACAGGTAGAGGAACTGCTTCCAAAGCTGCTCACGGCAAAGGAGCACGAATTGCGTGTAGCTTCGCTTGAATGTGTGGAACAGATTGGGGGAGTTATGGCGATGGAGATTGGCAGTCGCTTGCGAGACGATGAAGAGGGCAGTGTGCGGCTTGCGGCTTTGGATGTGATTGCGAGTGGGGGGACGAAGAAGTCCTTGTTGTTGCTTCTGGAACGCTTGGAAATGGAGGAGCGATTGCGCTTACGCGTGGCCTGCGTAGAGCACTTGCAAGAAATGACAGGCCGAAAGAGCAAGATGGACCCGCGGCCCTGGCGTCTTTGGATCGAGCGGCTGCCCGAAGATTGGACGAGAGCGAATCGCGTGACGCATCAAGCGGAAGTCGGCGGGACAGCCTCCATCGCGGGCTTACCGATCCTGTCGGATCGCGTCTGCTTCCTGATCGATTTTTCTGGGTCGCTTTGGTACGAGCGAGAGGGGCGGCCCGCGAGAAAGGGCAAGGTGGACGAGTTGATGAATGCTGCGCTACCGAGACTCGACGAAGAGACGGAGTTCAATATCATTCCGTACACCGGGATTCCGCACCCCTGGCGAGAAGGATTGGTCGCCGCCAGCGAGCGCAACATACGCATAGCCTTGGCTGATTTCGTGGCCAATAGAAACCGAGGAAGCGGCAATGTCTTCGACGCCGTTCTGCTGGCGCTGCGCGACCGAAGCACGGATCGCATCGTCATTTTGACAGACGGCGCACCCACTGGTGGCGCTCGTTGGAAGCTCGACCTGATGATGCCGCTACTAGTACAAGCCGCCCGCTTCGACCGCGTGGCTTACGACGTCATCGTCGTGGATGCTCCCCCGGGCATGCGCAAGCGCTGGGAAGGATTGGCGGCGTTGACCCGCGGTCGCGCCGTGGCCGTGGAGCTTTAGGCTCTGATCGTGTGAGGCCGGACTGTTCTGGCGCGTTCTATGACTTGCGACTCGTCACAAACTGAAAGCGTCCGCGCCGCGACTCGAAGCCCGGGAGTTTCTCGAGCATTGCCAAGACCTTTGCGGCAACTCCAACGATCGCTTGCGAGCGTTTGGAGAAGTTGCGTGTGCGAAAGGCGATTTCTTCGGGTTGCGGAACGGCTTGCAGTCCGAGGCGCCCGTCGATGACTAGGCCTTGGGCTTGCAATAACTTATCGAGCTCCGTGGGCGCTAAGGCTTCGAAGGGTCCGATATTAGGATCTGGCGAAAGCACATATTCCACGCCGCGCGGACCGCCGCGCTTCTTGCGTAGGGTCTCGGTAGTCTCGTGAAAGGAATTAGAACTGACGTAGCCGAGCAACAAAAGGCCCCCAGGCTTGAGCCAGGACTTCATCGCGCTCATCAATTCTGTCCGTTCGTCGGGCGCGAGATCTTCAAGACGGAACAAACAACTCACCACGTCGTAGGTCTCGCCGCTCGGACTCTCAAAACCGTCTTTGGAAGCACTCGCCGGCCAAGCCAGCGCAGTTGCTTTCGGACGCGTCCGCTTCGCAATGAACGCTCCGACCTCCGGGCTGCGCTCAACGATGTCGAAATGGAATCCCTTGCGCTTGCGACTGAGTCGTTCCGTCACGATTCCATTGCAGGGCAAGACATCAAGCCAGCGCATAGCTTCCGCTTGCTCGCCATCAGGCTTCTCTTTGCCCTCGGGAATAAGCTCATCAAGCATCCCTTCTATTGCGCGCACTTCCCAAGCCCGCGGCTTGTTGTGGCGCAGCCCGTTCAAGACTCGCGCGCGCTGATAAATTTTGAGCAGCTCCGGTGTCCAATCCGAAGGGTCGCTCGACGATGGCACCGCTTCCCCCGCATAACTGTTGTAGTGCGTCACCCTTTCAAGCGGACGACGGGCGGGCGCTTTTGTATTCACCTTCTCCGGATAACCGAGCGCGAGCACCGCGATCACCAAGCGGTCGTAGGGTAGGCCCACCATCTCACGTAGCTTCTCGCGGTCACCCATCTGCGTGATCCAAAAGGTGCCGAGGCCCAGTGCGTGCGCCGCGAGACTCATATTCTGAATCATCGCGCTAGCCGACTGAATGTTGGCCCAACCTTCCTCGGAGAAGTCGCGGCCATAAGAAACGACGAGATTCGTCGGCGCGTTGCCTAGCTGGGTCGAGAGCTCCGCGAGCTCTGCGTTGAGCTCGGGGTCAGTCACCGCGACCACATCCCACATCTGATAGTTGCAAGAGCTCGGCGCCCAAATTCCAGCGTGCAAGACCTGATTGCAAAGCTCCTCCGGCACCGGCTCCTTGCTAAAGCGACGCACAGATCGGCGCCCATACAGCACGTCCCAAAAGTCCTTCGGCGGCAGACCGGAGTTCGGGCGTCCGTGATCCAGCTCGTCGGAGGTCATGAAAAGGGCGGTGGGGAGGGTGGTGAAAGGTTTGCGGGCGCAGAGACGTTACAGGAATGGAGCCTGGAGCGGCGCCAGAGTAGGATCGCCGCCCCGCCTCTATCGACTGCTAGCGTACTACCGTGAAGAAGATGCTCCACACAATCCCCCTGCTTGCTGCCCTTGCCTGTTCGTCGCCCGCCAAAATGACCGTACCTGGGAGCGGAATGGAGGAGATCAAGACGCCTAGTGAGCACCTGGAACGGGAATTGGGAGGAGACTTCACCCTGACGGACTGGGCAGAGGTCTCTTCGTACTTTGAGCACCTCTCGCTCGAATCGCCTCGGGTGCAGACAAATAAGGTCGGAGAAACGACCGAGGGACGTGACTTTCTGCTCTCGGCCATCAGCAGTGAGGAGAACCTGGCAAACCTCGAACAGCTAAAAGCCTACTCCGCCATCCTGGCGGATCCGCGCGGGCATTCAGAGGAAGAGATCGACGAAGCGGTGACGAAGGGCAAGGTCTTCCTCTTCGTGTCCTGCGCCATGCACGCCACCGAGTGCGCCGGCACCCAGTTCGGCATGGCCTTCGCGCACTTATTGGCGACTAGCGAGGAAGCCAGTTGGCAAGCCGCCCGCGAAAACTGTGTCGTCCTGATCATTCCTAGCATGAATCCGGACGGGCTTGACCACGTCACAAATTGGTATCGCGAAACCGTCGGAACTCCCTTCGAGTCGACCGGTTTGCTCAAGCTGTATCAATACTATGCAGGCCACGATAACAACCGCGATTGGTTCATGTTGACCCAAGCGGAGACGCGCATCACGAGCGAGCTGCTCTACAAGACCTGGCACCCGCAGGTGTATTGGGACGTGCACCAGCAGGGATCAACTCGCGAGCGCTTCTTCGTACCGCCCTTCCGCGATCCGCTCAACCCGAACTTGGAAGCGACGATCATTGGCGGTATCGACGTGCTCGGCAGCCGCGCGCTGCTCGATTTGACGCGCAATGACTTCACCGGCGTTTCAACCGGTGTGTCTTACGACATGTGGTGGAACGGCGGCAATCGGAACGTGCCGGTCCGCCACAATATCATCGGCTTGCTTACGGAAGCGGCTTCCGCGAACCTCGCCTCGCCGATCTTCTTGCCGATCTCAGAGTTGTCCGCGCCGCGCGGTTTGGGCGACTATGTGCCGTCCAACCGCTTCCCCAAGCCTTGGCCCGGTGGCTGGTGGCGCATTGGCGATATCATCGACTACGAGATCGCCTTTGGCAGTTCGCTACTCGGAAGCCTTTCAAGGGAACCGTCATTCTGGTTACAGAATGCCGTGGATACGTCAAAGAACGTAATTGAGATCAATGGCCAGGAAGCGCCCCGTGGCTGGATCTTGCCGAGCGATAACCGCGACCCGAGTGCCGTCAAACGCTTGATCGATGTACTCTTGCGAACCGGCGTCGAAATCAACGTTGCTAATGAAGAAGTGACAGCGGACGGTCGCATTTGGCCCGCCGGTTCGATCGTGATCATGCGCGACCAGCCCTATGGCGGGCACGTCAAAGACCTATTCGATGTTCAGCGCTATCCCGCCGGCGATTCGCCCTACGACGTTGCGGGTTGGACCTTACCCTTCTTGCTTGGGGTGCAACGTGTGGAGACGATGGAACGCCCGCTGGCCACCTTGGTTCCCGTGACTGATGTCGCGAACGCGCTGGCGGCCTTCGAAGGCGACGAGCGTCTTGCAACTATGCCTAACGCCTTGTCGACGAGTGACAGCTCAACCTGGACCGCCGTCTACGAAGGACTTGCCGACGGGAAAGACTTCCTTCTGTCGAACCGCACAGAGCAGCGTGGATTGGTCCTGCCCGGGGGCGAGGTCTCCGAAGAAGACGACTCGATCCAATTGAGCGGCTTGCCGCGCGTCGGGCTCTACAGCCCGTGGTCGGGTTCAATGGACGAGGGTTGGATGCGCTACGTCCTCGACACGCAGGAGGCTCCCTACGTCAGTGTTCGCAACGAAATGTTGCGCGCCGGTAACCTGAGCGAGTTTCTTGACGCCCTCATCATTCCCAGCATCTCCGCAGGTCAACTCGATCGCGGGCGTGCTCCGGGAACGGTTCAAGCAGACTACGCGCGCGGCATCGAAGCGGAAGGCGCCGTTGCCATTGAGGAGTTCGTGCGGGCCGGCGGCACTTTGATCACCTTGGGTTCTTCGAGTGGCTACGCAATCGATTTGTTCGAGTTGCCGCTCGTCGACGTCACACGTGGCGAAGGTTCAGGCGAGTTCTCCTGCCCCGGTAGCGTTCTGCGCACCATTCCCGTAGACAGCCCAATCACAGCCGGCCTACCCGCGTCACTCCCCGCATTCTTTTCGCGCTCCAGCGCTTGGCGCGAGATGACTGAGGACGAATGCAAGGACAAGGACTTCGGTAGCGAGGCAGAGCTCGAAGTGCTTCTCCGCTACGCGCCCACTCGCGTCTTGATGTCCGGCTGGATTCGCGACTCTGAAGTGATCGAAGGAAAGGCCGCTTGGGTTAGCGCTAAGCACGGCGAAGGCACCGTTCATCTCTTCGGATTCCGCCCGCAATACCGCGGTTGGTCCCAAGCGACCTTTCAGCTGGTACACCGCGCAATCCTCTTGAACGGCCTCTAATGGCCAGATTGGCGAATATCGCAGTTTTCGCATTGCTAACGGCAGCGCCGCAATTCGCGGGCTGCCAGCGCCAGAGCTTTGACTATTCTCTTCCGGAGCCCGAGCCCGAGCAGCATCGTTGTAGCGTCAAGGATCGCGAGACCGGCCTGGTCACGCGTTCTTGGAGCATTTTAGCTTACGCTGATGGCCGCCAGCTAAAACACGGGGAAGACCGCCACTGGTACCCCAGCGGTGTGCGCATGTCGGAAGGCTCCTTTGATCACGGCGATCCGAGTGGACGCCTGCGACGCTGGCATGAAAACGGTCAGCTAAAATCGGATCACACCTTCAGCGAGGACGGCAGCTTATCGCCGATGAAGTTCTGGTATGAGAACGGCCAGCTCAAAGCCCTGGGCAACGCACGGCACGCCCGGCGCGAAGGCTTTTGGGAGTACTGGACTTCTGAAGGCATCCTGCGCGAGAGCGGCGGTTACATCGACGGCAGTCGAAGCGGCATGTGGACGATTTACTTCGAGGACGGTTCAGTCAAATCTGTCGGCCGCTACGGGGAAGGCGACCGCATCGGAACCTGGCAACACTTTTTGCTCGGCGAGCGCCCAGGGTCGAAAAGCGACTGACTCCTCAATACGAAGTCGCACACCCTGTTGCACTTTTGCGGAACCGATCCGCCTCGGCCATGTTCGAGTAGGACGCCTCCGACCAGATTCAAATCACACGATGAACGTCCTGACACTCCTCCTTGCGGTTTCGTCCGCTCCTCATCTTGGCCTTGACAACGTAGACGGGGTCCGTGGATCCTTGGTAGCGGTCGGCGACGTCAATCGGGATGGCGTCATCGATTTCGCTTTCGCCCATCGCAGTCGTCCTTTTGGGATGAGCGCGATACCTACGGAAGAGTGGCCCTCTGTGGAACAAGAGCCCGTGATTTGGGTGTTGTCCGGAAAGGATGGCCAGGTGCTGCGAAGCTTTCGCGGAGGAAAAGAATTTGGGAGTACCCTCGAGGCTGCGGGTGATCTTGATGGTGACGGAGTGATTGACCTCGCCGTTCGGGAATTGGACGGGGTGCGCGATCATTACTTCAAGATTGTGCTCTTGTCCGTCTTTAAGGGTTCGGAACTCGCCACCTTCACGAATCCTCCCCATGTGCACGAATTTGGACGCTCGCTTGCTGCGGGCAAGCAGTTGGTCGGCGATTCGACACCCGATCTTGTCATTGGTGCTCGGGGTCTTGCATGGGTGATTGACGGAGCTACTAAGGATGTGGCGGAGGTCATTGTTCCTGATGGCCATGGAAAGATTTCCCGTCAGGCGACCAAGGATTGGGCTGTTCCCAAGCACACCCGGCGAAAGGAATTTGGGGAACGCATTTCGCTGCTCAGTGACTTGGATGGGGACGGCCTCGGTGAACTGGGATTCACAGGGAGAGAGGAGGAGGATTGCTCCGACGTGATCTTTGTCCGCCACAATTGTTTCACTTGCAGTTGCCGGACTCAGCTCTACCTGAGCAGATCCCCTGAGAAACCTCTGCACCTTGCCACTTCAGGTTGGAAGTTTGTCAGTTGGCCCGACTCCGCACACCCTCACCCGCGCGGAACGCGGATGCTTTCCACGAGTTGTTGGATGCGCTCGGAAGGCGGCGGGAAGAAGTAAGACACGACGCCCGCGACGAGGAAGTTGAGCAACATGCCCAGCGTTCCGATGCCCTCGGGTGAGATGCCAAACCACCAGTTCTCGGGCAGATCGAATTCGGGATGCAGGAAGCGGAAGTAGGCGATGTAGGAAGCCGTGAAGATCAGTCCGACGCTCATGCCCGCCACAGCGCCCTGCCGATTCATGCGCTTCGAGAAGATCCCCATGATGATGATGGGGAAGAAGGAGGACGCGGCTAGCCCAAAGGCGAAGGCCACCACCTGTCCCACAAAGCCGGGAGGATGGATGCCCAGGTAGCCCGCGACGACTACCGCAAGGGCGGCGGCGACGCGCGCGGTGAGCAGCTCTTGCTTCTCTGTGATGTCGGGCATGAGCGCGCGCTTGAGCAGGTCATGGCTGATCGCGGAGGAGACCACGAGCAAGAGGCCCGCCGCGGTCGAGAGGGCCGCGGCCAGGCCGCCCGCTGCAACCAGGGCCACGACCCAGTTGGGCAGGTGCGCGATCTCCGGGTTGGCCAGCACGATGATGTCCCGGTCGATAGAGAGCTCGTTCTCAATCTTCACGCCATTCGCGTCCACCGCGCGCGGGCCCACGTATTGGATCACGCCGTCGCCGTTCTTGTCCTCAAACTGGATCAGCTCTGTTTCCTCCCAGCGTGAGAACCATTCGGGCATCTCGGTGTAGGGCTTGTTGGAAACTGTCTGGAGTAAGTTGGTGCGGGCGAAGACCGCCACGGCGGGAGCCGTGGTGTAGAGAATGGCTATAAAGAAGAGCGCCCAGGCCGCTGATTTGCGGGCGTCGCGCACGCCGGGAACCGTGTAGAAGCGCACGATCACGTGGGGCAAACCCGCCGTGCCCACCATCAGGGCAGCCGTGATGCAGAACACATCGATCATGGCCCGCGAGCCGCCCGTGTAGGAGTCAAACCCGAGCTCCTCGTGTAGCCCATTCAAGCGCTCCAACAGAGGCACGCCCGTTTCGAGCGAGGTGCCTGCCAGCCCTATCTGCGGGATCGCATTACCCGTGATCAGGATCGAGAGGAAAATCGCGGGCACCATGTAGGCGAAGATCAGGACGCAGTACTGGGCGACCTGCGTGTACGTGATGCCCTTCATGCCGCCCAGCACCGCATACATGAACACGATGGCCATGCCGATGTAGACGCCCGTCTCGATGTCCACTTCGAGGAAGCGACTGAAGACGATGCCCACCCCTCGCATCTGACCCGCGACATAGGTGAAAGAGATGAAGATCGCGCAGACCACGGCGACAATCCGCGCCAGGCGTGAGTCGTAACGGTCCCCGACGAAATCGGGCACAGTGAACTTGCCGAACTTGCGTAGGTAGGGTGCCAGGAGGAGCGCAAGTAGCACGTACCCTCCGGTCCAGCCCATCAGGTAGACGGAACCGTCGTAACCCTGAAAGGAGATCAGCCCGGCCATGGAGATGAACGAGGCAGCCGACATCCAGTCCGCCGCAGTGGCCAGGCCGTTCGCGAGAGGGGGCACGTGACCGCCGGCCACGTAGAATTCGCTGGTCGAGCGCGCCTTGGCCGCGAAGGCCAAGCCGATGTAGAGCGCGAAGCTCACGCCCACGAGCAGGAAGGTCCAGGTCTGGATCGTCATGGCGGCTCCCTATTCCTCGTCGAAGTCGTACTTACGGTCCAGGCGATTCATCAACTGGACGTAGACCAGAATCAACACCACGAATACGTAGATAGACCCTTGCTGCGCGAACCAAAAGCCGAGGGGGAAGCCTGTGCCCGGAAGCTGAAAGCGGTTCAGGTAATCGACGAAGAGAATTCCGCAACCGAAGGAGACGAAGGCCCAGATTGAGAGCAGCACTCCGAGGTAGATGAGGTTCTGGCGCCAGTAGAGACGCCGGCGTTCCTTATCCGTGGTGGGAGGCTCGCTCTCGTCGGTCTGACTCGTTATGGGTTCTTGCACGGCTTCAGGATAGGACGGGGCAATACGGAGTCGCACACCCTGTCGCACTTTTGCGGCAGAAAAGTACCACAAAGTGCGCGATGGGGTGAGAAGGCCGGTCTCCGACGCAGTCGTGCTTGCGCGCGCTGCAGATGGAGTGGTCAATCGGAGTACTACCTTCCACGACATACGGCGTCGACATACGGCATACGGCGTCAGTCACTTTCCTCCACACTCCTGGCAATACGGACATACGGCGTCCGGACATACGGCGTCAGTCACTTTCCTCCACACTCCTGGCAATGCACCCGGCGCTCGTCGTTCAGGTTTCTAACGTGGAGGAAAGTGACTGACGCCGTATCCCTAGACGCCGTATCCCGAGCG
>JBLIOI010000027.1:0-42382 GCA_047639675.1 Planctomycetota bacterium
CGGCGCGGGAGGACACGCGGAACTCTTGCTGCAAACTTGTCCGAAGATTCGCATGCTCTGCACGGATCAGGATCCGGATGCCTTGCAGCTTGCGACGGAACGTCTGAAGCCCTTTGGTGCCCGCGTCCTGCTGAGACGCGCGCGCCATTCAGAGTTGTGTCGAGTGATTCGTAAGGAACGCATTGGGCGCCTGCAAGGCGTGCTGTTCGATCTCGGCGTGTGCTCCTTGCATTTCGATCGGGCTGATCGCGGCTTTTCGTTTCAAAAAGACGGGCCGTTAGACATGCGAATGGATCCCAGCCGTCCGCGTACGGCTGCGGACATCGTCAATCACTGGGACGAGAGCGACCTAGCTGATCTCTTCTACTACGAGGGTGACGAGACACGCGCACGCAAGATTGCCAAGGGTATCGTTGAAGCGCGTCGCCGGGTTGCCTTCTTGCGAACATCCGCATTGGCGAACACGATATCCATGTCACTTGGAAACCCGGGTGGCAAGACTCATCCCGCAACTAAAACCTTCCAAGCATTGCGGCGTGCTGTGAACGAAGAGGGCGAAGAGCTCTTGCTCGGTTTGCAAGCAGCCGAACACTGGCTGGGCGACGGCGGGTCTTTAGCGATCATTTCATTTCACTCAGGCGAAGATCGTGTCGTTAAGCGATTCGTTAAGGAGGGAGTGAAGGAGAAACGCTGGGCGCTTGTGACCAAGAAGCCCTTGAGTGCCACTCGCGATGAAATTCGCGGCAACCGTCGTTCACGAAGCGCTCGCCTACGAGGCGTAACCCGCTTGCGCTCTGGCGCTGGAGCCCAAGCATGACTCGCGTCGTCCTTTCATTCCTAATTTCTGCACTGTGCGTTGGGATTGGTTTAGCGTCTGCGGAGGTGCAATCCCAAAACTTCGCGCGTGCGGCACGCCTTGACAAGCTGAAGCGTAGTTGCGACTTGATCGAAGCGGGCAGCGAATCAAGTAGCTGCTGGATTCAGATGCGCATGTCAGCGATCGAGCGTGAAGCGCGATCAGTGGAAAAGGAGTTACCAGAACATTGAGTAGGGAGCCATACGAAACGGCCTCCGGGCTGCGACCCGCGGGCATCTACATGGGAATTGTGGTGGTTCTTCTGCTTGTCTGTGGCCGCGCATGGTTCTTGGCGACCCATGGCGACCACACACAGCCAACAGGCAGCGTCAAGGTCGAGCGCTTACCTGCGCCTGACTTCGACATCGTCGATCGCGATCGCGCATCTTTGGCCATGTCGGTCCAGCGCATGGACTTGCGCCTTTCCCCGCGTTCGATGTGGCAAGCCCACACCCCGCGCGAGATGGCCCAGGGTGTCGTCGACTTGGTTGGGGGAGGAGTCACGGTTGAGAGTCTGCTCGCTGAGTTTTTTCCAAGTGCGAAGGCCGGAGTGATTCGGATCAAGAGTTTGCAATGGCGAATGGGATTCGACGAGGCACGCAGGGTTGAGCGCTGGGCTCACGAGCTAGGAATCGATGACCACTTGTGGGTAGAGCGCGCCAAAGACCGCGCTGAATACCGACTTCACTGGCGACCCGTCGAGCTGCTCTCCAGGGAAACGCGCAGCAAGCACAGCTTGGGGAAGAAGGTCATTGCACCGATCGTCTGGACGAGGATCCTGGCGGATGGATTGCTTGAGGCGCGCGCCCCGGTGGGCGCTGGAGCGCGCAGCGAGGAAGAAGAGGCTCAGACTTTCAAGGAGCTGGAGCACCAACGGTCGCTCGTTTGGCGCGCCTTGATTCCGTGTGCGGATACGATTGCCATCAAGGATCTGCCAGCCACTAGCGTCTTGGGGCTGGTGGGCCTCTTGGATGCTCAGTTTGTCCAGAGCCATCAGATGAGCATCAAGTTCGACCACGAGCGCGTTTATCCAGTGCGCGAACAACTTGCGGGTGCTGCAGCGTGGGGAGTTTTGGGCAATTGGCGCTACGTTAGCGAGGAACGCGCGAGCGAACTGGCAGCGGCGCAGGAACCGAACATCGAGAAACGCGCGGATCTCGCGCGACGATTGCTGGATGCGAAGCATCCGCAGGGCGGCTTGGAAGGTATCGCAGCGAACTTGCTTGCTCGTGAAGACTTTGAGTTCATAGACCCCGAGTCTGCGATCTATCACTACCGCAAGAACGTTGCCGTCCATCAGAAGTCGCGCCGCTACTTCTATGAGGACAGTTCCGAGGGAGCAACCCCGAGGGTCTTCACGACGATCGATAGCGATTTGCAAGAGTTCCTGCATCAGACGTTACGCGCGACAGCTGAAGAGCACCGTGCTGCTGCGACCATGGGGATCGTGATCGATGTCGCGAGCGGAGATGTCCTCGCGGTCGACGGTTACAGCGTCTACGATGTCTACGAGTTCCTACCGACGTGGCACTTATTCAGCCCCGGTTCGACCTTCAAAGTTGTCGTAATGGCGACCGCGCTGGAAGCGGGTGTAGTCGAGCCGACAGATGAGTTCGATACGTACAACGGTAATTATCGCATCCCGAATTCGGGGCGAACGATTCATGAAGCGAAGGGGGCGCCGAGGGGCAAGATTACTGCCGCTACAGCAATCTCTCGGTCCGTGAATGCAGTCATGGTTCAGATCGGAATGAAGGTTCCGGATCACTTCTTCTACGAGAAACTGATGGAGCTGGGCTACTACCAGATCGCAGGAAGCGGCATTGGTGTGGAGAGGGTAGGTTGGGTCACGGATCTACCTTGGACTCCTGCTTACACTCACGCATCGGTGAGCTTCGGGCACGAGGTTTCGGTGACGCTCTGGCAACATGCGAAAGCACTCGGAACCATTTTGCGCGGAGGGATTTCACGCCCGCTGCGTTTGATCTCCGGCGTGGAGTGGGGGGATAGCCACTACGAACTGTATCTTGAAGAGGGTCAGCGGGTGTTCTCCGAACGCGCCTGTGCGCAAGTGCGTGAAATGATGGCAGAAGGCGCCCGCACAGGGACCGGCCGTCATATTTCAAAACGCGAGGATGATGTTGGGACGCGGATCGAATTGCTTTCGAAAACGGGTACGACAGAAAAAGAACCCAACGTGCCTTGTCTGCACTTGGAGCTTGAGTGCAATCTACTAAACTCGAAATTGACGGGTGGCAGATCTGACCCTGACTACATTTTATTACCTGAAATGAAAGCCAAGGAAAAACCGCATAGCGGCTCTTGCTATACCTCCTCGATTTGCCTTGTAGGCAAGATCCCCGGGGAGGAGCGGGAGGTTATGGTTCTCATGGTTGTTGACGAACCTCGAGTTAAGCTGAAATTTGGTTCAGATGTAGCGGGCCCTGCTGCCATTAGCCTCCTAAAGGAATCCTTGGGGTTGACCCAGGGTGGACAATGTTCGACTGAGTGCGGCGAGTTTGTCCAGGCCTATGGCTACGAAGATGAAGCGGAAGGCGCGGAACGCCCATGGTTGATGCGCGAGGCAGTTAACGCAAGAGACGCGGAGTACGAGAGGTGATGCTGACCGATCTCGTTAAGCAACTTGGAGGTCGCTGTGAAGTTGATGGCTACGGTCCGGAGATCAGCGGCGTACAAATCGACAGCCGAGCGGTTGGAGTGGGAGACCTTTTTGTCGCTTTGGCGGGGAAGATCCACGACGGCCGGCGCCACATCTCCAAGGCGGTTGCGGCCGGCGCAAGTGCCGTCCTTGTACAGGAGATGCTGGATAACGTCCAATCTCCGATGGCGGATGGCGTCCCGATCTGGGTCCATGCCGACGCTCAGGGAGTTGCTGGAAGAGCGGCTGCACAGGTACTTGGTGATCCGTCTAGGGAGATGACTGTCTTCGCCATAACGGGTACCAATGGGAAGACGACAACGGCTCACATTCTCGGCGAACTCCTGAAGGCGTGCGGACGGCGGCCCGCAGTCTTGGGTACAACCGGTTATCAACTAGCGGGAGATGTGTTCGTCGCTGCCAGTCACACTACGCCGGATGCGACAGAGTTGCAGAGATTGCTCGCGCGTCATAAGAACGCCGGCGGCGATTGTGTTGTTCTCGAAGTGAGCTCCCATGCGTTAGTTCAACAACGAGTTGCTGGACTTGATATCGACTTTGGGATCTTCACGAATCTGTCGCGTGATCATCTGGATTACCACGGTGATATGAAGCAGTATGCGACTGCTAAATCACTCATGTTTTCCAATCTCAAAACTCGCGCTATTGCGGTCATCAATCAAGACGATGAATGGTCGTCTTTCATGTCCGAAGCTGCGACCCGAAATGGCTGCGACTTCATGACGTACAGCGCTTCTCTCTGCGACGATCAGGCAAGCGATTCGCTTACTGAAAACCAAATAACGAACAGTGCCGGTGCGCCGGCTGACCTGTGTGCTTCGAAGCTTAGATTCGAACCTGACGCTACGTACCTGACCCTGAGTGGGATGGGGATTTCACTAGCCAGGCTACGGATTCCACTGTCGGGTAGCTTCAACGTTTCGAATGCACTGGCAGCCACTGCTGCGGTACTTCTGTCGGGTGCGAGTCCCTCCGCTGTCGTGGCGGGGCTCGCATCCGTCTCTCCTCCACCCGGACGACTCGAGCGAGTCGAGTTAGATGTGGCTCATGCGCCTCGGGTCTTCGTCGACTACGCTCACACGCCCGACGCGTTGCACAACGTCTTGAGTTCATTGCGCCAATCCGGCTGCAGGGATGAAGGGCGCATTCTATGCGTCTTCGGATGTGGTGGTGATCGTGATCAGGGCAAGCGGAGTGAGATGGGGCAGGTTGTCTCAGAGCTGGCCGACGTGGCTTTCGTTACCAGCGACAATCCGCGCTCTGAAGATCCCGATCAAATCATGGCCGAGATCCGTAGGGGTATGACAGGGCCTGCGATGGTCTTCGTCGAGGCGGATCGGCGCTTGGCGATTCGAAGTGCTCTGCGCGAATCTCGTCCCCGCGACACGATCCTGATCGCAGGCAAGGGGCATGAAACGACTCAAGACTTGGGTTCGAGAGTGATTGACTTTTGTGATCGTAGTGTTGTTCAGGAGGAGTGCTCATGATTCGTTGCCGATTAGAAGATGTGGTCAAGAGCACGGGCGCGGAGCTGCTTCGCGGCGATCCGAATTCGAAACTTCACGGAGTGAGCACTGACACTCGGACCATCGAGGAACTGACGCTTTTCGTTTCTCTGAGCGGGCCGAATTTTGACGGAAATCAGTTTGCCGTAGCGGCTGCCGAAGGTGGTGCTGGCGCACTCCTGCTTGCAGGGGATGCGGAATCCATAGCGGATATTCTGGCGGAGCTCCCCGCAGATATCCCGGTTCTCTGCCACGCGGATCCGCGTCGCGCGTTGTCCGACTTGGCGGCTTGGCATCGTTCGAGATTAGACATTCCGGTGGTTGGCATTACCGGCTCCTGCGGCAAGACAACTACGAAGAACATCCTTTGCGAGTTGCTCAACTCCGTACGGCGCGTGGTGGGATCACCGAGCTCCTTTAATAACGACATTGGCGTTCCGCATACGCTCTTCTTGGCGGAAGAGAGTACGGAGGTGCTGGTGGTCGAGATGGGCACGAACAGCCCCGGTGAGATTTCTGCGCTTTGCCGCACGACGCGCCCCAATGGCGCGATTCTGACGAATGTTGGTGCTTCTCACTTAGAGGGCTTGCACTCGATCGCAGGTGTGGCGGAAGAGAAGGGCGCGTTGATTTCCTGTTTGCCGCCTGAGGGCTTTTGCGTTCTCAATGCAGATTGTTTGTGGACTCCGCGTTTGCGTTCATTGACAGGTTCCAAGGTGATCACATTCAGCGTGGACGGCGATGGTGACCTGGATGCAACCGACGTGTGGTTTCACTCGGCTGGAACTACATTCAAGCTCGAGGGTCGCGAGGTGACCTTCCCCTTGCTCGGATTGCACAACTTGCAGAACTTGCTCGCGGCTCTCGCCGCTTGCCGTGGACTCGGCATTGATCTCGAACAGGTGTTACCGCACGTTTCGAATATCGCTGGCGGTCGCCGTCGTCTCGAGAAAAAGATTCTCGGCAAGATGACTCTGCTCGACGATACCTACAACGCGAATCCAGATTCGGCAAAGGCTAGCGTGCGCGTTCTCGCTGGCATTCATGGTCACGACCGTCGCATCCTCGTTTTGGGCGATATGCTTGAGCTGGGGGACTTGGCCGCTGAGTCTCATCACTCCGTTGGCGTCCTTGGGGCACAGAGCGGTCTCGATCTCTTGATCTTGATTGGGGAGTTGACCCGCGCCACGGCGGCCGGCGCTCTCGAAGGTGGGCTGTTGGCCGAGCAGATCATCCACTTCGCTAGTCTGAACGAGGCACTGGTCGAAATCCCAGGTCTACTAGCCGACGGAGACTTGGTCCTGATCAAGGGTAGCCGTCGCATGGGGTTGGAGCGCTTGGTCGCAGCCCTTGAAAAAGAATGCGCAAATTCGGGGCATGATTCGAATGGCACGAATGCCGATCGATCCTTGAGTACTTCGGGTGGCTGAAGTGATACCGGCCATCTTCGACGAGTACTTGGGCTTACAGCTCTTCGGATACATCACCTTTCGTGTGGCGTTGGCGGGCTTGACAGCTTTCGTCTTCGCGCTTTGGTGGGGCTCCGGAACAATTCGATGGCTGAAGAGCCACCGAGTCGTGGAGGACTTGACGAAGACAGACCTTGTACCTATCGAGCGTGCAAAGGGCATTGTTGATAAGAGTGACACGCCGACTATGGGGGGCAGCTTCCTGGTTGCGGCACTCCTGGCTTCCGTACTTCTGTGGGGGCGACTCGACAACATTCACGTCATCCTCGCCATCGTGTTGACAGCTGGCATGGCTGCGGTTGGGTTCATCGATGACTACAAGAAGTTGACCGTACCAGGGTCGAAGGGTCTCAGCACCGTTTCGAAGATGGTCGGACTTTCTGTCGTTGTGATCGGAGTGCTACTGGCTCTCGTCTACTATGCTCACTCAACCGGTCGCGACACCCTGCTCAACCTCTACCCGCCTTTCTTTAAGGATGCGGTGATTCCCCTGGGAAGCATGGCGCTTTGGGGGATCTTGCTGTTCCTTATCTTTCAGTGGTTCGTTGTGGTGGGTACGGCAAACGCAGCAAACATTTCCGACGGCATGGACGGCTTGGCTGCCGGTTGCATGATCATCTCGGGACTGACGCTCTCGATCTTCTGCTACATCAGCGGACGTTGGGATTGGACGCGCTACTTATTCTTGCCGCACGTACCCGCCGCCTCGGAGATGGCAGTGGTGGGCGGCGCTATGTGTGGCGCGTGTCTTGGATTCCTCTGGTACAACGCCTTTCCCGCGAAAGTCTTCATGGGAGACTCCGGTTCCCTGGCCATTGGCGGGCTATTGGGTTGGTTGGCGCTCGTTTCGAAACAAGAACTTGTCTTACCTCTGATCGCGATTGTGTTCTTCGCGAATATGGGGAGCTCTTGGTTGCAGACCTTCTGGTACCGACGAAGCGGAGGCAAGCGTATCTTCACCTGCGCTCCTGTTCACCACGGTCTTGAGCGAACGGGAGGGATCTTCTCTCCCGGAACCGAGGCTTGGCATGAAGTGACCGTTGTCGTTCGATTCTGGATTATTGCTTCCGTTGGTGCGATGGCCAGCCTTGCCCTGCTCAAGGTGCGCTGATGGCACGCTTCAAGAAGAGGGCAGGAGAAGTCCATAGCGGAGCCGAAGCTGTGGCCGAGCATCAAACAACGATCTTTGATCGTTGGGATAACTTGACCAAGCGTGCGGACAACTTCGTCGCAACGCGGGCGGAAGCCCAAAGCCCAGTTCAACCGGCAGTTAAACTGTTCTGCATCATTCTCGCGATGATGGCCATGGGGCTCGTGTTGCAAGCAAGTCACGCAGCGACTGTCTATTCCGATCCGTTAGAGTTCCGAAAGGAGATCTTCAAGCAGGCTTCTTTCCGAGTCATCGCTTTGTGCGTTTTGCTTGTGAGCTATCGCTTTGGCCCGAACCGTTTACGAGCGCTCTTGCCCTTTGCGGTTGTGGCTTCGGCCTTGATGCTCATCGCCTGCTGGATTCCTGGAATCGCTGCACCGAAGAATGGCTCGCACCGTTGGATTCATATCCCCGGTACAGAAATGACCTTGCAAGCGTCCGAGCTTGCCCGCGTCTTCGTCGTTTTGTGGGTGGCGGACCGTTGCACACGATTGGGTTCACGCTTGGGCGACCTCAAGTACGGAGTCACTCCCATTCTGGGCATGTGCGCCGTGTTCTTCGTTCTGATCGGAGCGGAGACAGACTTGGGGGGAGCTCTGGTCTTCCTGGCTGTTTTCCTGAGTACTTGGATCGTAGGCGGTGCTTCCAAGAAACACTCCATGTCCTTGGCTGCCTTGGGCGGAGCGGGTTTCTTCGTGGGGATTTCTTCTGTGGACTACATCCGCAAGCGCATGGATGTCTTCTTCGGAAACTCGCAAAACGACCAGGTGAGTTCTTCTATTGAAGCGCTCGGTAGCGGTCAAATACTGGGTAATGGATTGGGACAAGGTCAATGGCGAACGAGCGGCATGCCATACCAAGACTCCGATTACATCTTTGCCTTGGTCGGCGAGGAATTGGGCTTTGTTGGAATGGCGCTGTGCATCAGCCTGATCCTTGCCTTCCTTTGGTTTTCATTGCGACTCGTCATCACGATTCGCGATCGATATTGCGCGTTGGCTGCTTTCGGATTGCTATTGTCCGTTGGATTGCAGGCGATGCTTCATATGCAGGTGGTTACGGGGCTTGCTCCCCCTAAAGGGATCACTTTGCCATTTATATCTGATGGCGGGACTTCACTCGTCGTCTCCTCTCTCGCGGTCGGTTTGGCTCTAGGTGCGGCGCGCCTTAGCCAATCGACTCGTTCTCTCTAACGGTTACTCGACAAATCCGATGCAAAGAATCGAACGCTATGGAGTCATGGCCTTGGTGCTCCTCCTGGTGACAATCGCAGCCGTGTCCTTTTGGGACGACGGCTCCGAAACGATCGCTTCCGCCAATGGCTCCAAGAAAGAGCAGGTAGCTCAACGAAAGCAACTGGCTCGGCCTGGTTCCAACAAGCCCAAGCAGGTGCGAGTAGGAAACCGAGAGTTGCCGGTAACTGCCGCCTCAGAAGCCGCTCCCGTGCCGGCAAAGAAGCCGGCGACGAGCCCGAATTCACGCCGAAAGGAACTGCCGAGAAAATCCAGCAAGTCGACGTTCAAGACGCTTCCGGCGACGGTGGTTAGCCCGGCGAGCGAGCCCAAACAGAAGCGCGTTGCGGTTTCGCAGCCTGAGTCAAATGAGGTGATCTTTCCTAGCCTGTCGAAAAATTCCGCCAATGCCGAACAGAGCACCAAGCGCGACACACCCTACGTTCCCGTGCAAAAAGACACCGGTGCGAAAGGCTTTGCGCGTGACGATCGTCAGAGAAATACGTCGACCTACAAGGTCAAGCCTGGCGACACCCTGAGTCAAATTGCCGAAGGAGAACTCGGCTCATCACGGCGTTGGGGTGAGATTCAAACCCTTAACGGTGACATTGATCCCAGCAGCATCTATGTGGGAATGATCCTGAAAATGCCCACCGGTGGGACCGTTGCGAGCAATTCAAAGCGCGTGTCAACCAAGTCGCAACCTTCGAAGACGACTCAATCAGGTAAGGCGAGCGGCTACTACACGATCATGCCTGGAGACAGTCTCTCGATGATCTCCCAGAATCTCCTCGGCAAGGCTTCGCGTTGGAATGAGATCGTTGCGCTCAACCCAGGCTTGGACGCGGACGTGCTAATTTCTGGTCAGCGCCTGCGTGTTCCCATAGGCAAGCGTTCGTCTACGAACTCGGCCAGCGTTGCGGTTGCTAGTTCCGCCCCGACGACCCGCAAGGAGAACCGAGTACGTTGAATCGCTCACTCTACTGGCAGTTGATCAGCGGCTGTGCCGCGTTGGCTGCTCTGCATTCACAATCAGCGTGGGAAGCTCTTTCGGATGTTTCGCTTCCGTTGGAAATGTTCCCAGTACAAGCCACTCTCGCAGGGGGGCAGGTCGCTTCGGAAGAGTTGCTGGCGGACGGCCACCTAGTTCAGGGGCAGCTGTCTTCGGACTTGATTGTCGTCGCAGAAACTTCAGCGCAGTACTAGGTAGGTCGCCATGCGCATTGCCTTTGCAGGTGGGGGAACCGGGGGACACATTGTCCCCGGGATCCATCTCGTTGAACGCAGTTGCTCAAGCGATCGGGACGCTCCGCAACTCTCGGATCTCTTGTGGTTCACGAGTGGCCGGAGTGTAGAGGATCGTGTGTTCGAGAACTTCGAGCCGGACTGCGCTTGGCAGCGTGTGATCTTACCTGTAGAACCTCCCGGCGGCGGAGCGCCATCGCTTCTGCGTCTGGGGACACACACACCACAGGCTGTGCTCGCCGCGCGCCGCGAACTCAAGCGTCACGGTACGCAGGTCTTGCTTGGACTGGGGGGCTTCACGACCCTACCGGCAGCCTTGGCGGCTCGTTCGCTCGGCTTGCCCGTTGGCCTCCTTGAAATTAATGCCGCTCGTGGCAAGGCGACCCGCAGTTTGTCGCCGATTGTGCAACGCGTTTTTCATGCCTGGAGGTCGACCTTGCCAGCCTCCGGCGCGGATCACCATGATCGTCACGTGGGCGCTCCGGTCTCACCCGCAGTTGCGCGCCTTGGGATGAATGGTTGCGAGCGAGCACAAGCTTGCCGAGATTTGGGGTTCGATCCTGGGCGCGCCCTTCTGGTCGTGCTTGGAGGAAGTCAGGGCGCAGGCAGCCTGAACTCCTTCATCTCGGTCCACCACGCGCAGCTGCGATCAGCTGGGGTGCAAGTTCTGCACCAGTGCGGGCCGAATCGGCGTTCTGAGCTTCCTGCTGACAGCGATTCTTTCCGGGTTGAGGAGTACTTCTCTCCAGTGGCGAGCGCCTTAGAAGCCGCCACCCTTGTACTTTGCCGGGGGGGAGCTTCCACCTTGGCTGAGATCACAGCGGCTCGGATACCGGCGGTTGTCGTGCCCTATCCGCACCATTCCGATCATCACCAAGAACTCAACGCACG
Organism: Planctomycetota bacterium; assembly: GCA_047639675.1. Taxonomy (GTDB): domain Bacteria; phylum Planctomycetota; class UBA1135; order UBA1135; genus JABACD01. The sequence continues at coordinate 11,029 of JBLIOI010000027.1, forward strand.
TCAGCTGGGTGAAGGTGTGCGCATCATTCCGGACGATCGCTTGGATGAACTCTTTGCGGGGGACCTGGTTGAGTTTTGTAGTGATGGCTACAAAGACCGTCGTATGGACATGGCCTTGGCTTTGGCCGATATCGCGCCCACAGATGCGTCCCTTGAGATTCTGAGGGACCTGGCCTATCTGACTCTCTCCGGATCTCGCTGACACTCATTCTCCAACGGAGTTAGAAAGTGAGGCTGGAGCACAATGCACGCATTGATACTCGCCATGCGCTTGGTACCCTCCATTGATCACACCCCGAGTTACAGCACCGTACAATTTTGACCGAGACACTTAGTAGAGGGGCATTGCCCCAACGAATTCACATTGTAGGTATCGGGGGGGCAGGCTTGAGCGGCAGCGCTCGCATTCTGGCCCAGGCGGGTCACCTAGTGACCGGCGTTGATCGAGCTGAATCGAGCTTCCTGGGTGGATTGCGCTCGCTTGGCGTGGAGCTGCACGTTGGGGAAGAAGGCCGAGCGCCGCTCGCTGCAGATGTTGAATTGGTGGTGCGCTCTGCCGCCGTACCGGAAAGCGATCCCGATTGCGCCGAGGCCTTACGCCGCGGAATTCCTGTTTGGAAGTACGCACGACTCTTGCGCGAACTGACCCCGCACCGTCGAACTCTTGCCGTCGCTGGAACCCACGGCAAGACCAGCGTGTCATGGCTTCTGGCCTACGCCTTGCGCGGTCTCCAGCATGCACTTGGCGAGACTGCACCACGCCGTGGCTTCTTGATTGGCGGCTCGTGTCAATCGCTTGGCGTGAATTCCGCGATGCCCGAAACCGGCGGATGGTTTGCTCTTGAAGCTTGTGAGTACGACCGCAGTTTTCTGCAGTTCTCGTCCACCGGCGCAATCGTCATCAATGTCGAGGAGGACCATCTCGACTACTACGGTGACCTGGATGCGATCGAGCAATCCTTCGCGCGTTTTTGTGACCGAGTCGATCCAGACGGTCTGCTAGTTGTCGGCCGGGACGTCCCCGAGCGCGTGACAAACGCCTCGCGTGCACGGGTTTGGCGCTTGGGGCGCGAATTGGACGTGCTCGTCCTAGGCGAAGATCGTGGCCGATTCCTTATTCAGGTACGCGGACCCGGTTGGTCAACGCCGACCTTTAAATTGGCGGTCGTCGGTGAGTTCCAAATCGACAACGCGGCTCTGGCCATCGGGCTCGCCGTGGGGCGCGCCGCACACGAATGGCGACTGGATCCCGCCCAAGCGGCGAAAGAAGCCGCACGCTCCATTGAACGATTCTGCGGGGCCGTGAGGCGTTTCGAGTCATGGGGGACCTTCGGCGAAATCGAGGTGGTTCATGACTACGCGCATCATCCCACCGAGGTGAACGTGACCTTGGAAGCCGCTCGCCGAGCCTTTCCCAACTGCCCAATTCACGTACTATTTCAGCCGCACCAGCACAGCCGAACCGCGCGCTTTTTGCCAGAATTCGTAGAGAGTTTGCGTGGAGTCGATCATTGTGTGATCAGCGATGTTTATGGTGCACGCGTGCACATCGACGAGCTCGGTGCGGGTGCAGATGAGCTTGCGATTCGATTGCGCCGCGCAGGCGGCGTAGCCTTGGCGGGCGGCGACCTTGCGCAGAGCCTCGAGCTCACCCTCAAACACTTGCCGGAAAAGAGTGCGCTTCTCGTACTTGGTGCCGGCGACATTGACTCCATTCGAGATGACCTCACCCGTGAGCTGGCCTTGCGCAGCGCTCTCCAAAGCGGAGCTGGCGCCTAGGACCACGATGAAAGTGGGCGGGCAAGCCGAGTGGCTGCTCGAACCGCAAACTCCCGATGAGTTGCAGCAAGCGTGGGCGGCCGCCCACGATAGTGGGCTACCGGTACGTTTGCTCGGCGCGGGCGCTGACCTCATCGTTGACGACGGCGTTCACCGAGGAGTTGTGATTGCGACGACGCGCGTGGATCGGATCTTTCGCCCTGGAACAGTGGAGACTGAGACGCCCTTCGACGTGGGCATTGAGGCGGCTTCGCGTGTGGCTCCTGCTGAGCTGACTTCGGACCCGCGCTTGGTCGCTTGGTGCGGGGCTAGCCTGCCGGGCTTGGTGCGTGCTGCCAGCGAACTCGGTTGGTCGGGGCTCGAAGGCTTGGTTGGCGTTCCGGGTAAGGTTGGTGGAGCTATCGCGACCAACGCCGGCGGGCGCTGGGGCGATATTTGGGATGTCGTCGAGTCATTGCGGGTCTTGACGTCGGCCGGCGAAGTGCTCGACCTCGATCGCAAGGACTGCAGCCCCTCTTATCGCGATGGACAGATCGGGAAAAGGGTGGTCGTCGCTGCTGTCTTACGCCTGGAACCGGAGAGCAAGGCGCAGGTCAAGGATCGCGCTCGCCAATACCTGCTCGAGAAGAATCGAGTTCAGCCGGTGACGGAGGCCTGCGCCGGGTGCATCTTCAAAAACCCCGATAAGGAGCTCTCGGATGGGCGTTCTGCGGGACAATTGATCCACCAGCTGGGCTTGCGCGGCCTGGAGCGCGGTGGGGCGGTAGTGAGCCCTTTGCACGGAAACTTCATCATCAACAGGGGTGGAGCTCTAGCTCAGGACGTCTTTGGCTTGATCGACGAGCTAAAGAAACGTGTCGCAGACGAGACTGGCGTGGAATTGGAGTGTGAAGTTCGCCGCTGGTTGGTCGAAGATAACTGAACGTCCTCCATAGGTGGCCAAGCTGCCCATGGGGGAGTATTCTTTTCGCGCGCTCTCACGGGAGGAGTGCAACTCTACAGTCCAGGTCGGGCCGTTTGAGTCAGGTATCCCGCAAGGAGAAATCCCATGTCAGAGCTCGAATCAGCTCCGCAAGTCGTGGAGGCTTACCCGCTCTCGACCCTGCGCCATTCTGTTGCGCACCTGATGGCTTCGGCCGTCGGAAAATTATATCCCAATGTGAAGTTTGGTTTCGGTCCATCGATCGAACACGGCTTCTACTACGACTTTGATCTGGAAGAGCCGCTCACGGACAAAGATCTCAAGCGCATCGAAAAGGAGATGCGCAAGATCGCGAAGCGCTCGCCGGAGCTTGTGTGTCACGCCGTGACTCGCGAGGACGCTCGCGAGCGATTGGTTGGGCAGACCTATAAGCTCGAGCATCTTGAGAATATCCCCGTGGATGAGACTCTCAGCTTCTACTCACACGGAGATTGGCAGGATCTGTGCGAAGGGCCCCACATCGACAGACTTGATCGGAGCTACAAGTTCAAGCTTCTCAGTCTCGCTGGCGCCTACTGGCGTGGAGACGAAAAGAACCCGATGTTGCAGCGCGTCTACGGCACTGCCTTCTGGAGTGAAGAGGATCTAACCAATCACCTAGCTTGGATTGAAGATGTCAAGCTGCGCGACCACCGCAAGTTGGGCGTTGAGCTCGATCTGTTCAGTTCCCACAAGGAAGCGGGCAGCGGCTTTGTCTTCTGGCACCCTGACCTTGGAATCGTGCGCCGCGAGATCGAAAACTTCTGGTGGGACTTGCACACCAAGGGCGGCTACAAGCCGGTCTACACCCCACACGTTTCACGCGAAGCCTTGTTTGCTGTCTCGGGCCACCTCGAGAACTACGAAGACTTGATGTACGCGCAGATGAGCATCGATGACTTGCCCTATAGGGTGAAGCCGATGAACTGTCCCGGTCACATCTTGATCTACAAGAATCGTGGGCGTTCCTATCGCGAGTTGCCCTTGCGCTGGGCCGAACTCGGTACGGTCTATCGATACGAAAGGTCCGGCGTCTTGCACGGAATGTTGCGGGTGCGTGGCTTCACTCAAGATGATGCGCACGTGTTCTGTACCCCGGAACAGTTGGCCGATGAGATCGCGAAAGTCTGCGGCCTAGTCGATGACATTCTGACCGCCTTTGGGTTCAAGTACACCGCTTACTTAGCGACCCGTCCGGCAGATAAGACCATCGGCGATGATGAGGTTTGGGAGCGCGCAACTCAGGCCTTGAAAGACGCTGCGGAAATTCAGAACTTGGACTTGGTACTCGACGAAGGCGGTGGCGCCTTCTACGGCCCGAAGATCGATTACAAGATCAAGGACGCTCTTGGGCGCGAATGGCAGAACTCGACGATTCAGTGCGACTTCAACTTGCCTGAGCGCTTTGACTTGCACTTCACAGATTCAGATGGCGCGCAAAAGCGGCCGATCATGGTGCACCGTGCCATCCTTGGTAGCTTGGAGCGTTTTGTTGGCGTCTTGATCGAGCACTACGGCGGTAAATTCCCGCTGTGGTTGGCTCCGACACAGGTTGCTGTGATTCCTATTCGTGAGGAGCAAACGGAGCACTGTCGCGAACTCGCCGAGCGCTTGACGGCGGCGGGATTGCGAGCTGATGGCATGCTGGCTCCTGGCCACATGAACAAGAAGATCAAGGAGGCGCAGAATCGTCAGGTGCCCTTCATGTTGATCGTCGGTGAGCGCGAAATGGAAGATGGCACCGTCGCTATTCGTCGTCGCGGGACCCGCGAGCAAGAAGTTGTGCCTTTCGATGACTTCTTGAGCATGGTTACTCGTCTCGCTGAGGAGCGCTCGGAGCTGCTTGCCTGATGATGCGATTCCTAGTCGTCTCGGTGCTCCTTTTTATGATTGCCTACATTGGCATAGATCGGGAGCTCGTAGACGATGAGGATACGGAAGAGAACTCGCCTCTGAATGTTCTCTTCCTCAGCATCGATGACTTGCGCCCGGAACTTGGCTGTTATGGAGTGGCTGGGATGGTGACACCAGCCATTGACGGGTTGGCAGAGCGTGGGATGTTGTTCACCAACGCCTTCTGCCAGTTCCCGAGTTGCGGACCCTCGCGCGTTGCTCTGTTGACTGGCCTGCGCCCGGAAACAACCGGTGCACGTGGGCAGTGGGTGGATTATCGCAAATCCATGCCTGACGTGGTTGTGATGCCCGAGCTGTTCTTGAAGGCGGGCTGGAAGACTCGTGCACTGGGCAAGATTCATCATGGCACTGGCCAGATAGATGACAAGCAAGCTTGGAGTGAACCGTGTTGGCGACCGTCGCGGTGGCAGACCTACTACGCAATGCCCGAATCGAATGCGGCGATCGAAAAGGTTACTGAGACTTGGAAGCGCAAAGATAGTTTGCCCCGGGTGATTGCTTGGGAGGCACCCGATGTGCCGGCTAGTGAACTCCCCGACGGAATGATCGCGGAGGAGGCGATTCGTTTCTTGCGCGAAGAACACGAGAAGCCATTTTTCCTCGCGGTTGGATTTCTAAAGCCGCACATGCCTTTTGTTGCGCCGAAGAAGTACTGGGATCTCTATCCAGCTGACGAGGTGCAGAAGAGTCCCTATCCCGAATTTCCGAAGAGCACGCCTGCGATGGCGACGAATAACTCAGATGAAGTCCTCGGCTTCAGTCAGGTCCGTCCCGAGGGTGTTGACGACGAGGAAGCGGTTCAGCTGATCCGTGGGTACCGCGCTTGCGTCAGCTTCGTGGATGCTCAAGTTGGTCGGGTACTCGCGGAACTTGACGAGCAGGGCTTGCGCGAGTCGACGGTGATCGTTCTGTGGGGCGATCACGGCTGGCATTTGGGCGACCAAGGTCTGTGGGGAAAGCACACGAATTTTGAGGCGAGCCATCGTTCGCCGATAATTGTTGTGACTCCGAGCATGGGGGCGGCAGGCAAGACTTGCGACCGTTTGGTGGAGACTGTGGACCTCTACCCGACCTTAGCTGAGCTTTGCGGACTGGAAGCTCCTGCGGGGCTGGAGGGACTCAGTATGCAGCCGCTTCTGGAAAACCCGAAGACTCCGTGGAAGACCGCAGTATTTGGAGAATACGAACGCCGCTACCTCGAACTTGGCAAGATCCGAGGTCGATCGATTCGAACTGTGGATTACCGGTTTACCAAGTGGGATTCTTCCGACGCTGACTTCACCGAGCTGGAACTCTACGATTTACGCGAGGATCGCTTTGAACGTGAGAACCTAGCAGGCGATCCGCAGTACGAGAGCCTCATCAGAATGCTTCGGAAGCAGCTGAAGGCCGGCTGGTCCGGCGCACTTCCCGAGTAAACTTCAATCGCCTGCCTTCACCTAGCGGAACCCAATGCATAAGAATCAAGTCTTCAGTCCGATGCGAGCCCTCAACAGCGCTTGGCTGATTCTAATGAAGGCGCCCCTCGCAATGTGGGTGGGTGGATTGATCTTGGTAGTGGTGGATGGCTTTGGCAGTTCCGGCGATCATGGCACTGGAATCAATTTCAGGCTTCCCAAGGACATGCAGCACATGCTGCTCTGGATCCTGCCACTGAGCATTCTGGGTCTTCTGATTCTCCTGGCAGTCCTTGCGCTGAGTTCGTGGATTCGCCTGGGATTCTACAAGGGCGTGCGGACTGTCATGCGTCGTGGGGAAATCGAGTTCGAGGAACTGTTCAGGCGTGATAGTCGCTGGCTGGATGTGTTCCTGGCAACTCTCTTGAACAGGTTTCTTCTGCTGCTGCTCGCAGTACCATTCGGCTTGTGCGTTCTGGTTTCTATTGCGGTCGGAAGTGCCTTGAACGTTGGTGAGGGTCCGATCGCTGCGATGGGCATCATTAGCTCGCTCGCGTACGCGCCCATCGCCGTGTATGTGGCGCTTGGATTGGGGTTCATGTCCCAGGCCGTTGTGCTAGATGAGTGCGGGCCGCTGGAATCTGTCGGGAAGTCTTGGGCGGTTGCCTGTGGGGTTCGGTTTCAACTCATTGGGATACACTTGGCTTTGTTCGGGCTGGCGATCTCTGGGGTTCTGGCCTGCTGCTTGGGGGTTATAGTTACCGCAACTGCATCCAAGATTGGGGCGGAAGTCTTGTTTTGCGAACTCTACATCCAAGCCAGTCGCGAAGATGGCGGTGAATGGTGGATCGACGGGGAGAAAGCTGGCCCCACTGGATCTTCGGGGGGCGGAACTCGAGAAAACTACGACGACGAGAGTGGTTGGGACGCGACTGTGCCGGCCGCGGAACCGCGTGAGGTTGAAGCCGAGGTTACAAGTCCCGTAGAGCCGGATCCCGAGCCAAAAGCAGCGCCTACTGATGAGCAAGATCTTCAGTCAGAACCTGGGAGTTTTGATCCGTCCGCCTGGCGCAAGGGTTCCGACATTCCTCCCATTGAGCGGGACGAGTAAGGACAGGGCCTGTCCGTCTAGCATGGGCATCCTCGTCGCGGCCTCATTTCTGACAGGCGAGTTATGGGCGCAGAGCCTGAGAGAACAAGCGGTGCTCCCCCGAGCGTAGCGCGCCACGCCTCCAGGTAGCGACGATGGTACGTTCGGGGCGCGCACCGCTGAAGGGCAGTAGCGTCAGGTTGCGGGCTGCGTGTCTCGACCGTCGCCGAAGAGATGGGGGCTGCGGACGCGGAGCGCGATGTGCGCGGCTTTGAGTTGAAGCTCTACACGGGCGAGGGTAATTGGGATCTTGTCGGCAGCAACACTCCCGTGTTCATCATCCGCGATCTCTACAAGTTTCCAGACTTCATCCGAACTCAGAAGCGTGACCCACGCTCGCACCTGCGCAACTCGGTGGTGATGTGGGACTTCTGGTCCCAAAGCCCAGAATCGTTGCAGCAAGTCACGATCCTGTTTTCTGATAGAGGAATACCACGCTCTTACCGTCACATAAATGGCTATGGCTCACATACCTACAGTACGAGCCGAATTCCTTCGGCGGGCCACAGGAGGATCCGAGCGTGAAGGAGCCGGCGTTGGCACTCGATGGTGCCGCAGATCGTTACAACCATCGCCATGACAACGATGACTACATCCAGGCCGGCAATCTCTTTCGTATTTTCTCTACGGAGCAGCAAGAACGGCTATTTGCAAGCATCGCGGGAGCTATGAAAGGAGTCCCGGAAGAGATCGTCGAGCGACAACTAGCGCACTTTATCCGCGCGGACGAAGCTTATGGTGCGGGGGTGAGGAAGGCTCTCCCGATTTGACTGGCAAGCTGCGAGCGAGGAGCCTTCCGTACTGCACTGAGCTACTGCAACAGAGCTACTGCAACAGAGCTACTGCAACAGAGCTACTGCAACAGAGCTACTGCAACAGAGCTACTGCAACAGAGCTACTGCAACAGAGCTACTGCGCAGATAGGGCGAAGGTTCCTTGCTTGCTTCCTTGCGCTTCTTGAGCGCGAACGAAGTGGAATTGCAAGGAGTCTTTCTCTTGGCCCTCGCCGACCCAGATCAAGGCATTCAGGCTAGGGTTCTCTTTGAGGTACTGTTCCAACCGCGCAACTCCTTCGGGGTCATCTTGACCTGAAATGCCCAGTGCTGTGCGTGCGCCAGCGGTAAGGAGGATGTCGTGTTCGTCACCGATCCCGTCACTGGGGTTGCCGAAGACTTTGAAGTTGCGTTGTTCGAGTTCGCCCTGCAGAGCGTCGATCCACTCGTGATCAATTTCTGCATCCAAGTCCTGTAGCAGAAGAATCATCCCGGACTGCTCGAATGCTTCGCCCGCTTTCTTGGCTTCGCGACGCGCGACATCTGTCAGGTGGTCAAGATGAGAGTCGAGCTTGCGTGACCACTTACGGCGTAGATCGCGGAGGTTCTTTTCAGCATTCAGTTCGGTCTCCTGTGCCTTCTCCGCAGCAATACTAAGTTCAATCGGCTGCGGCCGAACGGGTACCGGGAGCGATCCAACTGAATTGTTCCCCACGCGCCACTCAACAGGGTCCTCTGAAAAGACGGAGTAGCTATCGGGCTGCGCGCTCATCGTTCTAGTCGTCCCAAGCATCAGGCCGCCGACGGTCATAGCTCCCAGAAGGAACAAGAGGCCAATGCAGGAAGCAGCCAAACTGCGTCCCGTTGAACGGCGACGGGTCTTCTCACCGGTTGTGGTGTGAGGAATCGGGCGTAGACGTTTACCGCGAGAGTTACGCTTGGGCTTGTCCGGCGCTGTCTTGGTGGAACTGGAACTGGCGGTCGACGCCATTGACATGCTCTCTCGTGCGCCACGCGGGATGCTCCAGTCGCTATTACCGTTGACTGAGGGCAAGTCGGCGGGACGCACTGCAAAGGGATCCTTGGCGGCGAGAACCGTGCGTACATCGGCCAACATCTCTTGCGAGGAGTCATAGCGGTCATCGAGATCTGCCATGGCGCGGCGAATGATCCAAGTGATGACGCTTGGGCAACGGGCTGTCACGCGCGACAAGCTGCCATGGGCCGGGAACGAGTTCTCGATCATGGTGAACAGGAGAGCGCCCGTACTATAGAGGTCGAACTTGACTCCGTTGACCTCGTTTACTTTCACGCCGCGCATCGCTTGACGGACCATCTCTGGATCGCGGAAGTACTCGGTGCCATGGGTGGTAAGAGTCATCGCCGAACTAAGCGGCGTGACAAGTCCTAGGTCGACCAGGTGCGCACGACCTTCAGAGATGATCAGGTTGCTGGGCTTGATGTCCTTGTGCCAAAGCCCGCCATCGTGGAAGGCATCGAGGGTGTATAGGAGATCGCCAACATAGCCGAGTGCAACGCGCACCTGACGATCGCTAAGCCCCTTGTCGCCATGCTTGGCGTGCATCTTGGTGATGACCACGTCCAGGTTGTCACCGGGCACGTAAGGCATCACGTAATGGAAGGCTTTGTCAGCGAGGTTGTGTTCGAGGATCAGCCCCAATCTACGCGCAGACTCGAGCGCGCGACTCTCGCGAACGATTTGCGAGAGAGTCGACCCGGCGCTAAGGCTGAAGGCTTTGATGACGACTTTACCAGGATCTGAAAAGCCTGCGGCTTGCAATGCCTTGAGTTTGTCCGGAAGGGGAGTAGCGAGGAACAGTCGTGCTCCGGATCCACCGGCAGGTAGGACACCTGTAACTTTGTAGCCGTCGAACTTGCCGTCTTTGATGCTCCCAGTTGAGTTACGTGGCGCGCGTGCCACGACATCGGGTATGCGGCGTTCGAAGCCATCAGTGATTATTCCCATTCCAACTAATTGCAACGGATTGCCGAGGAACACTCGGTAAGCGCCGAGCCCGAAGCTGATGACTTCATCCTCAAGTGCCCGTGCGTAGTGCTTCGCCGCGCTCCAACGGAAGAAGAGCAGATTGAGCAGAGCTAGCGGCAAGAGCACGACCGCGGTCAACAAAGCTCCAATGGACTTGAAAGCATCGCCGAATGTATTACGGACGAAGGTTAGCACTTGCTTGACCAGGAAGCCGATTCCACGGGCGATGCCTGAGAGCCCCCAGATAAGCCCTTGGCTACCCTTAACGAGCAACCAAATTGCGAGGACTGCGCCGACGATGATGAGGGCGCCAGCGATGAATACCTTCAGTAGAACAGCTACTCCGGTCATGTCTAATCGGTCTCCTTAGTTGAACTCTGAGGTCTGCGAGGGGGATGCGTCACGTGCCTCTGCCTGGCTGATGCGGTGGTAAATCTCCGCAACTGCCTCATCGAAGCGTGTCTCATCTTCCTTACTGGGATTCATGATCAGACCATTTCGCTCCAGCTCATTCATTTCCTCTTCTGTGAAGCTGTACTTGGAAAATACCTCAAAGAGACGCTCTCTAAGCATCTTGCGGACGGAGGCTAGGCGTCGACTGACTGTTGGGGGACTGACTCCTAAATTGCTGGCGACTTCACGCCCAGTCTGTCCGTCGAAAACGCGCATGCGGTAAACGGAGAAGTCCATGAAGTCACAGTTGCGTTCTGCAGCACGGAGTGCGGCTCCGACCTTGGCCTCAAAAACCGATCGTTCATAGGCTTCGCCGGGGCCTGCGTCCGGGCTGGCAGCGCGGAACTCGTCGTCGATTGAGCGAGGCTTCACCCCGCTACCGCGCTTTTGGGCGTTGCGACGGTCCATTTCGTCGCCGAGCGTGTAGCGCGCGATAGCGAGTAGCCAGGTCGAAAAACGGGCACCGCGCGAAGGATCGTGGCGGTCGATAGCGGTACTCAGGGCGGCCAACGTCTCCTGGGAAAGGTCGGCCACGGTTTCTTGGCCTATTCGTCCGCGGCCCCAACGATGGAGCTGAGCGCGCAATACGGGCCCAAAGGTCTCCCATAGCTCAAACCAAGCCTGGGGGTCGCGGGCGCGAAGGCGCTTCACGAAGGATGTCGTGAGATCGTTCAAAACAGCGTTTTCTGAGTTGCTGGGGAGTCTTTTCGAGTCCGCCCATGGTACCGCACATAAGGAAGGTCTTGGCTGTGCTTGGGCGGATTGGCTCTGGCGCCCTCTCTAACGAAGACCTCGAGGCTTTATTCGACGCAGTTAGTGGTCAAAGAAGCAAATCTAGAGCTTCCTGGCCAGATCCTGAAATCACAGCGGGCGGCTTCCCACTAACCCCTTGTTCACGCAGAAATGGGCCACGCTGGCCCGCAACATCAAAATTGACCCGGCCTTCCGGGCAAGGAGCAAGCCTCACATGTTTAAGTCATTCTTCAAAGTCGGTCTCGGGGTCGTTGTCCTTACTGGCGCCGGTCTCGGCGGTGCTCTCCTGATTGCCGGTCCTCAAAGGACTCACGCGGTCATGAACCAGGTTCATACTGACATCCTTCAGCAAATCGATGCCAACGTCGATGATCCGACTGCCCTGCGCTCGCAATTACGCGATCTTGAAGCGGAGTATCCCGAGCGTATCGGTCAAGTGCGCGGCGACCTAGCTGAGTTGCGCGAGCAAGTTCGCCAATTACAACGCGATCAAGCGATCTGCGAACGCGTCGTTGAGATGGCGAGTGCGGACTTTTCCGCCCTAGAGCCGGTCCTGAACGAGGCGACTGCCATGCGTATGCAAAACGGTGCATCGGCCGTTTCAGTGGTCGCCTGGGATGACAAGGTCTACAGTTATGACCGTGCATCTAACCAACTGAACCAGGTTCGCCAGACGCTGATGGCTTACACCAACCGCAGCGCTGATGCGAAGCACGACTTGGTCTACTTGCAGCAACAGGAAGGCCGTCTGGAGGAGCTCTTGATGACTCTGGAAACCGAGCGTGCACAGTTCCAAACCCAAATCACCCAATTGACTCGCCAGGTGGACGCCATCGCCCGCAACGGGCGCTTGATCGGCCTGCTTGAGAAGCGCAACAAGACCATCGAGGACTGCAGTCGCTACGAAGGCATTAGCCTCGACAACTTGACGAGTCGCCTTGATGAGATCCGCAATCGCCAGACCGCTGAACTCGACATCCTTTCCAACAGCCAAAAGCAAGTGGACTACGAGGACATGGCGCGCATGCAAATCAACCGGACGGGAATGGAGCGCGGAACCTTCTCCGCTCAACCGCTTCCTTTGCCCGCGATCACCACGGCTGACTGAGCCAGCGACTCTGCGGAATATGGCGCCCCGCCCTCCAAGCCGGAGGGCGGGGCGCTGTGCATTTGGCGCTGGTTTGGGCTTGTTAGCGACTGGACTGGTGAATAGACAGGGCTAGCGAAGCGGAGAGCCAGTAACCTATCGACGAGAACATGGATATTCCCTCGGAACAACCACGAGAGACTCTGCGCGCCTGCCCAACCTGTGGTTTGGTTCAGCGCGTGAGCGAGCTCTCATCAGAAGAGCGTGCTCACTGCGAGCGTTGCAATGCGGTTGTCCTTTGCGGTGCACGCCGCGCTTCGGGCAATCGAGTCACGTTGGCTTGTGCGATCGGAGCGCTCGTGATTTACCCACTCGCGGTGTCCTTGCCGATTATGCGGCTAGAGCGATTTGGGCATACGACCATAGCGAGTGTTTGGAGCGGAAGTGTTGGGCTCTTGCGCGCTGGCGATTTCTTTGTTGGGGGCCTGGTGCTCGTTTGCTCGGTTATTTTACCCCTCGTCAAACTGAGTCTCTTGGTGTTGCTTTGTACTTCACAGAGCTTTTCATCCAAAAGACGCGCAGGCTTCTATCGTGCCGTGGAGTTGTCCGGGCGATGGGGAATGCTCGATGTCTTGTTGGTCGCAGTAGTCGTTGCTTGGGTCAAGGTGGGCGACTTGGTGGAAGTGACCACGGGCCCGGCGGCTTTGGCTTTCAGTATCTGCGTGACTCTGAGTTTGCTCGCAAGCGCGAACTTTGACCATCATGCTTTGTGGACGGAACCTGAATGGATCGGAACGGAGAAAGATTGATGGGGACTGAATCAAACATGCCAGTGGCGCGAGTGGAGTCGGTTTCACCGCGTCGATTTCCTTGGCTGCTCCCGTTGCTTGCTGTCTTATTTGCAATCTACCTGGCTGCCGAGGCATGGATCGATCATGGTCCGACGATCACCGTCTATGCGGCCCAAGGTCATGGACTTGGGGTCGGCGATCCTTTGCGTTATCGCGGCGTGGATGTCGGCCGCTTGCTCGACCTCGAGCTGACTGAGGACTTGGGACAGGTTGCTTTGCAAGTTCAACTTGAACCTGAAGCAAGGGGACTGTGCCGGGCTGGTAGCCAATTCTGGATCGTACGACCTCGCATGGCTTTCGATAGCGTTCAAGGTCTGGAGACAATCGTGGGGGCGCGCTATCTCTCCGTGCTGCCGGGCACGCTGGATGATCCAGTGATGTACGAATTCGATGCCTTGATTGAGGCGCCTATCGCCGAAGAAATTGAGGAGGCTGGCTTGCATCTCAGTCTTGAAGCTCCGGTGCGGTCGAATCTCTCAAGTGGCGCGCAGATTACCTATCGCGGGATTGTGGTCGGGTCCGTATTGGCTACGCGTCTGGCTTCTGATGCTGGATCTGTAGAAATCGATGTCTACATCCGCCCGTCCTACACGGAGCTCGTGCGTACCAATACATGGTTTTGGAAGACCGGTGGATTGGAAGTCAGCATGGCATTAGCTGGCGGACTCTCGGTCAAAATGGACTCACTGCGCACGCTCCTGATTGGTGGGTTGGCTTTTGCAACTCCGACAGATGCTGGTGATACCGTGACAAATGGCGCTGCCTTCTTCGTGCACCCTAATCCTCATGAGGAAATGGACGAGTGGCGTCCCGCTTTGATCGTGGGGATTGACGATACCCCAGTCGTTGATGTTGACGGCTACCTAGCCCGTGCAGAACTTCAATGGGAGAGCGGGAAGTTCTTGCGGCGCGACGGGAGTAGCCAGGGCTGTGTCGTACGCTTGCCGCAAGGAATCTTGGGGCCCGATGACCTGCTCTTGATTCCTCGCTCAGCCAAGTCCGGAGAGCTGAAGGTTTCTGGCAAGCCCGTTTCACTTGAGGACCCGCTGCTTTGGCAAGGTCGTGGACTTGCGTTGCGCGCTCGAAAGGGACTGGCCCAGAAGTCTCTATCGCCTACCCAAGTGCGCTTTGCACCGGAACTACAGGACTGCCTTGCCTACGCCCCCGATCAAGCAACAGCCTTGTCGCTATCGCACACTCGCCTGTCGGCGAGCACGGAAGGCTGGGAGCTAGACCCTGACTTCGAGGTGGAGTCGAGCTGGCACGGAGCTTTGGTCTTTGGTCGCGGAGACGAGCAGTTTGTCGGGATATTGTTGGTCAGCGAAGACGGCTCGCGGATTGCGCCATTCATGGCCGCAGCGTGGGAGAATTAGCAGCTTCACCAGGGACTAAAAGGGATTGCGCAGAGAGCGATACGGCATTCCGTTTGAGTAGAGTTCCAAGCGCGCCCGAACGGCTGCCTCGAATTCAGCTTGGCCTAATTGAATAGCGCCTTCGAGAGCCTTCTTGGCCGCCTGTTGGGCATCCTCGAACCTCCCAAGCTCCGCATAGGCAGTACCCAGAAGATCGTAGAACTGAGGGTTACGAGCGTTTCCCTGGATCAGTGCCTGAGCCATGCGCAGGGCTTCGGCACCATTGCGCGCTTTTGGATCGGGATCGGTGGCGAGAATGTTGGCGACAATCTCCAGGATGCGCGGATCTGCATGTTCGCGCAGTAGCCTCTGGAAGTGGGGGAGGCTTTCGGCTGAGCGACCAGAGTCGCGCAACAACAAGGCCAAGTTTCGGCGGGCGACCATGTAGCTTGGCGCCAATTTCAGGGAGAGCAAAAGGTGCCGCTCTGCTTCTTGTTTTGATCCCGTTTGCATTAGAACAACACCGAGATTGCCATGCAGAACGGGATCGTTCGGATGAAGCGATTCCGCGATTAGGAGGTGTTCCGTCGCGCGCTCGGCTTGGCCGAGTTGCATCAATATCGTTCCGAGATTGAAGCTAACCGTGTCGAGCTGTGGGTCAATGCGCAAGGCGGCTTCCGCGTGGACGAGCGCCGCTTGGTAATCAGCAGCCTCCAAGTCGATGACGGCAAGGTTGTCGTGAGCTCTAGCGTTCTCTGGGTACTTGACGAGTGTGTCTTCCCAGATTCCGCGCGCCGTTTTGTAATCGCGGTTACGTTGGACGGTTCCATAGGCAAGCGGCGAGACTATGGCGAAGAGGAGTACGGCTTGCAGTAGAAGTGCATTGCTTCCAGCGAAGCGCTTGCAGAGGGAAAATCCCCAAGCAACGAGCACAGAAGTGATTGCAGTCAATGGCAGGTACATGCGATGTTCTGCAATCCACTCGCCCGTAAGCGGAATGAAACTGCTGCTTGGAGCGAGTACCGCGAAGAACAACAACCCGGCGAAGCCCTCAGGCCGCTTGCGAATGAACGCGACGAGAGTAGCGAGGAACAGTGCGATGACTCCTGCACCGGGCAAGAGTGCCGGACTCCATTCGCGCAGCGGAGGCCAGCCGGAGTAGTCGAGCGCCAGTCCTTGGGGGAATAGTGAAAGGCGCAAGTAGTGTGGAATCGCTTGAGCCTGGGTGCGCAAGTAGTCGAGGCTTGAAATGTCACGCCCGAAGCCCACCGTTGCGCCGCGATCACCGCTGGATATGGCCAGCGCCAAAAGGATCCAGGTGGAGGCCAGACCGAAATAGAGCTTTTTGTGCTGGGCGAAGGCACTCTTGAAGTCTCCGCTCACAAAGGTCCTGTCGTAAGCGAGGACCAATAGTGGAGCGGAGACCGCAATCTCTTTTGAGAGCATCGCACCTGCGCAAGCGGCTACCGCGAGGCCGCCCCAACGAGCAGCCCGTTTCCCGGTGAATGAGCGATCGGCGGCGTACAGCGTGAGTAGGTAGAATCCGGCTAGGAGTACTTCCTGGCGCGTGATCACATGATTCAGCGCATCCGTGTTCAACGGATGCACGATCCAAATCAGCGCGCTGGCAAAAGATAACTGTTGTGCTGCGTCCTTCAACTCCGTGCGCAAGAGGCAACGCCGGACAAACCCGAAGAGTATCAAGCCCGTCAAAATGTGAAGGATGACGTTGAATAGGTGGTAGCCGAATACCTCCAATCCTCCAAGGGCATAGTTCAGGGCTAGTGAGAGGGCAACGATTGGTCGCCCGCTAGCGCCAGAGCCAGCTTCCGCTGAAAGTGACTGAGTCAGGGGCCAGAGGCTTCGGATGTTCTCGCTCTCGACAATTGAAATCGAGTCATCGAAAATGAAAGGACCCTGCAGACTGTTCGAATAGACGATCGCTCCTACGATTGCGATGATCGCGATTGCGATCCAGCGGGCTGCTCGTCCTTCCAGCATGGCGCGATTGTAGGGCATCGGAGTGGAGCTCAACGAGTCCTCTTCAGCCATTCAAGAGTGGCTTGCGTGGCTTCTTCGATGTCAATCTCCTCCGAGTAGCCAAAGTCGTCGCGTGCAGGCTTCATCGTATAGGTGTGTGTCGTGGCGAGTTGTGTTGCAACGAAGCGCGTCATGCGCGGTTCGCCGCTGAGCCTAAAGAGCTTCCACACGAGCTCAAGCACAGCCCCCACGCGGTAGGCCGTATTCTGTGAAACTGTTCGTTTGATCTGTGGAATATCCAACGCCTTCAGAATTTTATTCAGCCATTGCCAGAGATTGACGGGCTCTTCTTGACCGATGAAATAAGCTCGACCTGCGTGCGGCGCGCTATCGTCAAGTGTTTGTCCGGCAATGAGGTGCGCTTGCGCTGCGTTCTCCACATAGCAAAGAGTGACTTCGTTCCTCCCATCGCCAACCACTGCTAGTTTGCCCGATTTTGCAGTCGCGATGAGGCGAGGTAGCAAATGCGGATCACCTGGACCAAAAATCAGGTGTGGTCGCAAGGCGCAGGTGGCGAGATTGGGTCCGTTCTCCGCCAATACCATCTGTTCGGCAAGGGCCTTGCTCTCGGGGTAGTCGGCTAGAAAGCTCTCTGCGTAGGGCAAGTCCGATGCGGCCATGCGATGATCATTACCATCGAAGCAAACCGACGGCGAACTTGTGTGTACGAGTCGAGCTACTCCGCTCGCGCGGCAAGCGGCGACGACATGTTCTGTGCCGCGCACATTGCTTTCGAAGTATTCGTTCCGTTTCCCCCAAACGCCAGCCTTGGCGGCCACGTGGAAGACAATGTCGTGATCTCGAACTGCATTGGTAATCGAGTCTCGATCGGAGAGATCGCCCCGGACAGTTTTCACACCCCACTCGCGTAGATGTGGATAGTCGCCACGCGAAAACGAGGTCACCGTTGCATCCTGTTCCCGTAGTTTCCGGCAGAGGGCTGTTCCCAAGAATCCGCCGCCGCCGGTGACCAGCGCTCTCAAGCGAGCTGCTCCTCGGCCCATCGCTTCAAGTCTCCACGATGGATCTTGGCGTTGTGACGCACGTCGACCGGGAAGGATGGATGAAATAGGAAGTGTTCGATTGGTGCGACGCCACTCATGCCCTGGACGTGGGCGCGCAATTCTTCGATGAATTTCTGACGCATCTTCTCGCTCATTGGAAGTGCCCCTCGCTCCGGCTCAACGATCAGTACCGGGCGCTCCATGCCGCGCTCACCAACTCCGACCAATGCTGTGCGGTGCACGCGTGGCGTTGAATTGAATAGGACCTCTGTGGGGACGGGCATGACCAAGCCCGCTGCGGTCTCTAAGCGATGACTCTTGCGCCCACAGAACCAAAGATTGCCTTGGGCGTCGAAGTAGCCCACGTCGCCGATGCGATGGCGGAGCTCCTTGCCCGTTCCAATCTTCGCCAGATCGGTTTGCTCTTCCTGAAACTTATACTCGCGAGTGACCACATCGCCGCGCACGCAGATTTCACCCATCTCGCCCGCAGGAACGATTCGCTTGCTTGACCACTCGCGCTGCGCACTGTCGTCGATACGAATGAGCTGGAGGTCGATACCCGCTGCTGGCTTGCCGACGCAAGTACCAACGGCGCGCCCGGCGGTCTGCTGAGCGCGCTCAAGTATTTCGCGACCGGAGATACTTGAAACCGGCAACGATTCTGTAGCACCGTAGGGTGTATGTACGTCCGCGTCCCCGACGAGGACCTTGTGAAAGCCCGCAACGAGCTCCGGTGATACCGGCGCCCCGGCGATCAACACGCGCCGCAAAGAAGGTAGCTTGACGCTGCGTTCGATGCACCAAGGAACGACGCGCTGCCAGATGGCAGGGGAGCCGAAGGTGCTGGTTGCCTCGGCTCGCTGGATACTTTCGACGATTCGTTCCGGATCGCAGGAAGCGGGCTTGGAAGGGTCCATCTCTGGAAAGACGCAGGTGAGCTCCAAGCCCGGGCTGAACAGTGCGAACAGTGGGAAACAGGCGGCGTCGACTTCACCGTCTTGAAAATCGTACAACTCGCGCAGCGCACGAATTTGAGCCCCAAAGGTACTGTGGGTGTACGTCACACCCTTGGCGGGTCCGGTACTTCCCGAAGTGAACAGAATGGCTGCTTCTTGAGTGCTGGTCATCTCCTCGACGAAGCGTGAGTCATCGCGAGTCTGAAGCAACTCGGCAAGGGTTGTACCGCCCCAAAACCAGCGGGTCCCGACGGTGACGGAGAGTTCTACTGTTCGGAAGACCCGTGGGAACACGCGCTTAAGAGCATGGGCGAGCGGGATGCCGATGAAAGCGCGCGGTTGCATGCGTTCAACGCAGGACAACATGCTCTTGCGCCCCATGCCCGGATCGATCAAGACCGGTACGGCGCCAGCTTTCATCAGTGCGAAGGTGATCGCGATCAGCTCGACGCCTGGTCGTACAAACAGGCAGACCCTGTCGCCAACATTCAACCCTCGGTCGCGCAGCCCGCGCGCAATCCGGTTGGAGTCGGCGTCAAGCTGTGCGTAACTTGGCCCGCGTATATTGAACTTTGATCCGAGACCCTTAGCCACCATCACCGCGGCGCGGTCTGGTTGCCGAGCGGCGAAGTCGGATAGAAGTCCACCGATGTTGATGGCTTCAGAGCTGTCAGCAGGTGCCGACCTTACTCCGCCTGCATGAAGCCTTGTAGCCACGGCAAGACCTCCTCGTGCGCATCTTCGAGAACATAATGACCCGCGCGTTCCAGCGCGAGAGATTCGGCGGCGGGGAAGCGCTCTTCCCAAATCGACTTAAATGCGGGAGTGAAGCACCAATCGCGCATGCCCCAGGCAATACGCATGGGCTTGTCGCGTAGCTTCGCGAGGCCTTCCTGGATCGCCTCCAAGGTCGCGTAGCTCGGATGCTTGGGAGACATTGGAATGTCACGGACAAAGCGGTGCGTTGCGATGCGCGAGCGCCAAGAGTCGTAGGGAGCAAGGTACCCTTGGCGCACCTCGGGGGTCATGCGCGCTTGATCTTCCATCGCCATCGTCACCGCGGCTCGAGCGAAGGCATTCAGTCCGCGCACAGCTAATTCGCCCAACAGTGGCGTCTTGCAGACATTGATTCGAAGGGGGATCTGGTCGAAGAGGAAGGCGGCTGTGTTCATCACGAAGATCCGCTTGAAGCGCTCCGGGTGTCGAACCGCAACGCCGCAACCGATCGCACCACCCCAATCGTGCACGACCAGCGTGATGTCTTTCAGATCTAGGTCGAGTACCAACTGTTCCAGGTTCGCTATGTGATCAGCGAGTTCGTAACTCCAGTCCTGAGGCTTCTCTGACAATCCGCAGCCAATGTGATCCGGAGCGATCACGCGAGAATCGGAACGAAACTCTTTGGCAATGCGGCGGTAGTAGAACGACCAGGTAGGGTTGCCGTGTATGCAGAGCACGGGCGGAGCGTTCTTGTCACCTTCATCGATGTAGTGCAGTAGGCCTGCACGAGTTTGCAAGAAGTTCGACTCGAAAGGATACT
The DNA here is from genome assembly GCA_047639675.1 of Planctomycetota bacterium. Lineage (GTDB taxonomy): Bacteria > Planctomycetota > UBA1135 > UBA1135 > JABACD01. The sequence goes on from JBLIOI010000027.1 coordinate 31,050, forward strand.
CGCTTTGAATTGACCCCCGGATGCGTACGGCTGCCGCTTGCACCGGGCCACTCTCTAGCGTTGTATTCACTAGCAATCTCCCCAGCCATCGAAGTTGAGCTCTTCAGTCGCATTGTCTTTCCATTGCCAGCGAATTTCTGCGTCGTCGGCGATGTCTGCCGTGATCGAGACGTAGTGACCTTTTTGGTAGCTCTGGTGAACGTAGTGCAAGGAATCACGATGGTGAATGACCATAGCGCGATCCGAAGGCATGGTCACGACGACACATTTAGAAAGCTCACGTAATCCGCAACCGGCCTTCTTGAGCACGGCCTCTTTGGCGGACCAGATGCGCGTGAAATTGTGCCAACGGAAACCGCCCGCGACGTCGTATTCGGCGCGCGAAGCAGTGGCGCTGACAATCTCTTGGCGGCGTTGCTGAACACGTTCTACATCAATGCCAATCGGCGCGGGGTAAACCACTCCACAAACGACACCCTTCGTATGGCTCACTGACCAGTACCAACCTTTTTGAGGTTGCGGGACGCCATCCTCGTTTTGGCGTAGTTCGTCGAGTCGCAATCCGAGGCGCTCAGCGCTGTCCATGCATGCTTCGCGAGCAGCCCTGCGCTGATTCGATACGCGCATGGCGGCGGGCAGGTGGGAACCCTGGCCGGGAGTTGCACGCATGACGGGGCACAGATGGGGTTGCATTACAGGCTCGGCTCCTGATCGATGGCTGTTGCACGCGTCACTAGCTCTTGGTCGAAATAATTGACGCCCATGCCCGCGTCGACAACGATGCCCTGGGCGTTGATGGCGCTCGAACGATCGCTGAGGAGATAAACAGCGGTGCTAGCGACTTCTTCGGTCTTGACACCTTGTTTGCGCAAGGTGGCAGCTTCGCCATACAGGTAGCTTTCCAAGTATCCAGGAATACCAGCCGAAGCCGAAGTCTTAAGCAATCCTGCGCGCACCGCATTGAAGCGTACGTGACTAAAGGCACTGAAACTCTTGGCTAGGAACACTGTCATCGAATCAAGCGCTGCTTTGATCGGAGCCATGTAGCCGTAGTTCTCGGCGGCCATCGTTGTGGTTGAGATCGAAATCGTGACTACCGATGCGTTGGGCGTGAACAGTCCCTTCAGCTCGTTGGCGAGCTTCAGCAGGGAGAAGCACGAAATGTCGACTGCTTCCATGAAGTCAGCTTTGACCGTTTCATGAAAACTCTTGAGCCCTTCCGAGTAGTTAGCGAAAGCGATCGAGTGCACCAAACCATCGATGCTGTCGTGCTTCTTGGAGATGTCGGCTACAAGCTTGGAGATCGAGTCTTCAGAAGAAACATCGCAAACGTAGACCTCGCGATCCTTCAACAATTTAGCCGTTGAATCACGACGCGCTTCGGTGCGGACGGAATAGATGACAGTAGCGCCTTCCTCTTCGAGTTGCTTAGCAATCTGCCAGGCGACACTCTTACGGTTGGCGACGCCGGTGACGACAAAGGTCTTGCCTTCCAGATTGAGCCAACTCACTGGGATCCTCCGGGGTTGGTCAGTGCCACGACGAAGCTCAGGCGCACGGCTTTCTTGCCGTTAGCAGTGATCTGCGCCTTCATGTAGCAAGCCGGGCCGACACGGTCAGTCAACGTAACAACAGCGCGCACGACTTCACCGGGGCGTACGATCTGTTTAAAGCGCGCGTCCTCGATGCGCGTCAAAACCGGCACAGCGCCCGCTCCTAGGTCGCCCGCTAAGGTCTTCGACATGAAGACTGCAGCGGATTGAAAGACGAACTCATTCAGCAAGACCCCGGGGACGATCGGGTCGCCGGGATAGTGCCCCTGAAAGAAAGCCGCTGCCGGATCCACATCCCATTCTGTCGTAATGGCTTCGTCTGTGAGCTCTACGACGCGATCGACAAATAAGAACGGATCGCGATGGGGGATCAGTTCCTTGATCTGCTCGCGGTCCATGACGACCGGGCCGCTTGTTTCACAGTCCACCTGTGACCTCCAAGGTCGTTCCCGTGATGTAGGAAGCGTCCTTCGATGCCAAGCACTGAACCGCGTAGGCAATGTCCTGTGCAGATCCAAAGCGCTTCATCGGAACCATGTCCGTGTACTGCTTGCGCAGGGCGTCGGGCAAGTCTTCCAAGAGTTCAGTATCGATGAAACCGGGGGAAACGCAGTTGACTGTGATCTTGCGCTTGGCAACTTCCTTGCAGAGCGCGCGCATGAATCCGACCTGGCCGGCTTTTGAGGCGCTGTAGTTGCACTGACCTTGGAAGCCGAAACTCCCAGCAGGAGATGTGATCAAGATGATGCGGCCATATCTCTGACGAAGCATGTTGAGCACGGCGAACTTGCTCATGCTAAAGGAACCCGTCAGGTTGGTGCTGATCACATCGTTCCAGTCGGACTCTGGCATGGTTGCCAGGATACCGTCCTTGCGCAAACCAGCGTTGTTGACGAGAACTTGAATGCCGCCCTCAACGCTGTCCATTGAGCCCCAAAACTCTTCGACTTGCGCGTAGTTAGAGACATCGAATCCGTGCAAGTGCAAGCGATCTCCCGCTTCGGCGAGACTCTCGCGCGCTGCATCGGCGGCTTCTTTATTGGAACGGTAGGTCGCGTGAACCGTAGCACCATCTTTCAAGAATGCAGTCGTGATGGCGAGCCCCAGGCCGCGCGTTCCGCCCGTGACGATGACATTCTGTCCGGCGAAACGACCTGCGCCTGCCTCTATTTGTGTTTCGGAACTCATGCTTCGACTTCTTGCTCTTGAATTTGTGATTGCAGCTGATGCAGATAGGCATCGACCTTATTTGCGGTGATCACACCGTAGTTAGCTGCTCCTAGCCAACCGGACATGATGATTCCCACGCTGCCAGCGTGGTAGAGGCCGGGGATTTCCTTGGAGAGATCCATCGAGTAGCCGAGCCCCTCAAACTTGGTTCCGAATGAGGACCCAGCGTTGTGTTGTGTATAGAACTTGAAGGTGCGAGGTGTGGAAGCCTCCGTGTAATTGATCTTCGACCTAGTTCCGGGGACGAGTCTCTCGAGTGCGACCAGCGTGTCCTCGATCAAGCGCGCCTTATTCGCTTCGTACTCCGTCTCGGAGAAGTTTGCCCAGTCATCCCAGTTGGCATTCGTCGAGCTGACGATCGTGTAGCGATCACTGCCCGGCCGGCCCGTCGGGTAATAGAACGAGAAGGTCCGACTATCACCGTGCAGATCGCACAACGAGGGTGAGTCGAACTCCTTGCGCGTCGACGTGAACAAAAGGTCTGTCACGAACGGGACAGTCTCGCCCGCCTTGATGCCCATGTAGACCTGGGTACTGGAGTTGTTGAGACGCACCGCTTCGACTTCCTGGACGAACTGCGGTCTAAAGTGCTCCTTGCCAACCAGCGATAAGATTGTGCTCTTCAGGTTTGAATTGGAGATCACTGCGTCAGCCGTGATTGTCCTACCGTTCGCTTCGATACCAGCGACCATCCCGTCCTCGATGATGATGCGATCCACTTGAACGCGGTTACGCAACTCGACGCCGCTCTTCTGTAACTCGCCGCGCATCTGCTTGACAAAGTGATCGGTTCCACCGATGTAGGTGTAGACCCCCTTGCTCATGAAGTTCGAGAAGACGATGCCGTAAGAAATCGCCGGATCCTGCAAGCTTGAGCCGTTGGCATAGGAGATTGGCTCCATCAGCAAACGGTGAACATCGTTGCGACCTGGGAAGTGCGCTTCGAACAACTCTCCGGTGGTCTCACCGGAGTCGTCGTAGAAGTTCATCTTGCGCACGTGTTCAAAGAAATCGTCGACGGATTTGCGGGTCAACCCGAAGGTCTCCACAAGATGACGCGTGAAGTCTTCCTTGGTGAAGCTCGTCTCGATGTCGAACTGCGGATTGCGAAATTGAACGCTGTCGAGAGGGACGATGCGGTCGGCGATTTCCTTGCTCCAATACTTGCGGCAGGTCTTCTTCATCCCAACTGGGAAACCGTGCAAGGAGATGTCAAAGATGTGACCGCCGGGACGCTTGAACCAGGTGGCCATGCCACCGTAGTTGTAGTGTTGTTCGACGAGTAGCACGCTGAAGCCAGCACGTGCCATTACGTTGGCTGATGTTAAGCCAGCCAATCCGCTGCCGATCACGATCAAGTCGTAGTGATCCTTGGCGCCGTCGAGCGGGTCCTTGGCGTGGGGGGCTTTGCCGTCGGTACTTCCGCGGAAGTATTTTTTGGATGAGGCCATGCTGAGATTCTACTGGGGGACGAGGGCGTAGCGGTTGGCAATCGAGATGCCCGAGAGCATCGAGCCAGTAACGCCGAGCAGTCCTTGATCGGTTCCGATGATGTGTAGGTTTGCGAGGGGAGTGTTCCCATCCAAGCGCTTTTTGGTCGCGCCATAAACGGCGCCGCGCATCTTATCTGTAAATCGCTCCACGGTGCAGGGGGTGAATGAATCTAGATGCACCGTATGTGGTCTGGGGTCGATTCCGTAGCGGTTCGAGACCTCCAGGGCCTCGGCCATTGAGCTCTCTTTGGCGGCAGCGTACTCATCCTTATTGAGGCCCTTCCAAGCCTCATAGTTGGCCAGGGTCGTCAGGCGGTAAATGCCTTCCTTGAGGGGCGCATCCGACAAGTAGTTGTTCGGGCAGGCGATCACTCCGCTACGCGGATCGATCAGACTCGTGGGGCTCTTATAGTCGAAGGTTTCGGAGTCGTTGAAGAACACTATCGTGCTGTCGAAGCCTAGATCGCGCGGTTCCTTATTCATCACGAAAATCGATTCCGTGAAGGACAGCGTTCCGATTTCGTCCGGATTCGCGTGTTCCGCGTAGAGCTCTGGACCAGCGAGTTTCAGTGTTTCCGCCCATCCGACAGAGGAGAGGACCCGTGTTGCGGAAATCTCCGTTCCGTCCATCAGCCGGACTCCAGAGCAGTGCCCATCCTCGTGCAATATTTCAGAGACACCGGTGCGCATACGCAGTTCGCCTCCGAGCTCTTTGTAGCGAGCAATCAACAAGTCCAAGAGCGGTTTGATGCCTCCTTCCGGTCTCGCGAAACCTTCCTGGAAGATGCTGCGGAACAGGATTACGAATTGGTACCAATCCACGTCGCCCTCACGTGCGCTGCCGTAGAAGGAAAGCGGGCAGAGCAGCATCTCGATCAAGAGCTGATCACTTAGATACTCCGCCAGAATTTCCCGAGCACCGATATTCGTGTCCGGCGGATTGAAGGCGTCGTACTCGGTGATAGCTGCTACCAAGCGCGCGAAGCCGTCTCGTTGGGACGGAAAACGTTCGACCACTTCCTGCTCGAAGCGCGCAAACTCATTAGTGAAGACCAAGCTGCAATCGGGGAAGCGGATGGCAGAGTGCCCTTGCGGGCGCAAGTTCAAGTCGTCATAGCGCAGGCGCAACTGACGCAAGAGCTTGATCAGCGGCGTGCCACGCGTGCCCTTTGGCACATAGTTAGTCAATGCATGCAGGCCAACGTCGAAACGTCGGCCTGCTTGCTTGTAGAAGGAGTTCAACCCTCCCCAGAGATAGTGTTTCTCCAGGATCAGAACCCGTTGGTCGAATTGAGCCAGACGGATTCCGGCTGCCAGGCCGCTCATGCCTGCACCGATAATGATCGTGTCGTAAGACGCGCTAGGCATGGGATCAAGACCCGCGTTGGTTAGGGGGTGAACTTTAGGTAGGGAGAGCCCCAGTGCTTAGGCGAGCTTGAGCTCTTTGCCTTCGAGGCGCGGTACAAGATAGTCCGCGCAGGTGTCGAGGGTGTTCAGTTCGCCGTAGTCTTCTTCGGGCATTTGCACACCGTAGCGCTTGCGGAGTTCCATGACGATGTCGAGGAAGTCCATCGAGTCCAGCTCGATCTGGTCACGCAGGGGAGTTTTGGTATCAAGCCCATCGAGATCCTCGTCGGGAGCGATGGTGGCGATAATGTCTTTGACAGCCAGAATGGTCTCGTCGCGGGTCATGGTATGGGTCCTTTAGAAAAAGAAGAGGTGTTAGTACTTGCGGATGATGACGGCGGAGTTGATGCCGAGCATTCCGAAGGAGAGACAGAGGATGTTGTCGACGGAACTGACCTGCTTGGGGGTGTTTATCACGAGCCCCCGTACATCACAGTCCGGATCCAAATCGTCAACATTGATCGTTGGGTGGATGACAGCATCCTTGAATGAGCCCAAGTTGCCGGCCAGCTCGAGGGCGCCGGCGGCTCCCATCGTGTGGCCGATGAAGCTCTTGGTGTTGTTGATATGCGTGCGCTCACTATCGCCGAAGACTTCGCTTACGGCCTGACATTCTTGAATGTCGCCCTGCGGAGTTGAGGTGGCGTGGGTATTGACGATATCGATGTCTTCAGGCTGCATACCGGCGCGTCCAAGTGCGATGCGCATGCACTGGTTCTGGCGCTCCGGAAGGGGCAGGACGAAGTCCGCCGCGTCCGAGTTGACTGCGTGGCCGACGATCTCGCCGTAGATCTTGGCGCCGCGCTTCTCCGCGTCTTCCAAGCGCTCAAGCGTGTACAAGCAACCGCCTTCCGAAACTACGATGCCGTTGCGCGCGCGGTCGAAGGGCCGTGATGCCTTGACGGGATCCGTGTTGGTAGCCAATGCGCCCTGTGACATGAAGCTGGCGAAGATCCCAAAGGTGTGGATGCTCTCTGAAACGCCGCCGGCGAGGGCCAAGTCGACCTCGCCCAGCTGCAGCATCTGCATGCCTTGAATGAGACCCAAGTTACCAGCAGCACACGCACCACCCAAGCAGTACGCAGGGCCAGTAATTCCCTGGTTGAGCGTTACTTCGCCCGCCGGGTTGTTGGCCACGGTGCGAGGATTGTGGTGGTGCGACCAGTAGCTGAGGTCGTAGTCGTATTGGGAGACGGCGTGCACTTCGTTCTCAGTTTCGACGTTGCCATGCTCGGTGATGCCGACGTAGATACCGACGCGATCCTTGCCGTAGGTGTCTGCCGTGAGGCCAGCGTCATTCAACGCCTCGCCCGTGCAGTAGATCGAAATCGAACCCGCGCGCGTGCCGCGACGGAGTTCCTTGCGATTCTGGTGGCGACTAGTATCGAAGTGACAAATGCCCGCGAGGGTTTCTCCCACGTGACGAATTTCGTACTTCTCGACACCGGACACGCCAGCGAGCAAATTGGCACGGTAGCTGGTCAAGTCGTCGCCGTTGGGACTAGCAAGTCCAACGCCGGTGATCACTACGCGGGGAAGATTAGCCATGTCGCAACTCTTGCTCGTTTGGACTGTTTTCTTGAAGCGCCTCGGAGGTGGGCGTTTCGCTCTGAGATCCGTTTACCGGAGTCTCCTGATCTTGTTCGGCTGCTTGTTCAGCCGCTTGCTCGGCCTCGTTGCTGCCCCACGATGCCACGCGCGCCGGGACACCGATGCCGACCTTGAGGGCGGCGCCGAGCGCCTTGGAGAGCAGACTTGAGTGGTCGCCCAAGGCGCGCTCCACGGAGCTGAATACGAGTTGCATGACCGCGTCCGCAATCTCGCAGGAGCTGAGGATTGAACGCAGCGTCAGTACGCGCGGATCCAAATCGCCGTAGCGCCCCTGAACGTATTCAAGCGTGCCGCGAACGCTCACTCGCAATTTGCCGAGAACGACCTGCTCGCGGCGCCGGAAAACCGTCGCGACAATCGAAAGGGTGTTGCCGACTGGTGAGTGCGATTGGCTGCGGCAGGCTGAGTCGAAGGAGGATCGAATCGCGCCCCACTCTCCCAGCTCGTTCAGGCAGCTGGAAGTCGCTCCTTGGGAGATGTCCAAGGCATTGGAGATCTCCTTACTCGTCAGCGGCGTACCTGCCAGCACCAAAAGACCCCAGACGCGCCCATGAATGCGCTTGAATCCAAACGTCTTGAAGAACAGCTCGAAGGTCGGCAGCTGCTCCGCTAGCCGCGGGTCCAGGCCTTCGAAGGGAGCGTCGGTGGTGGCGGGGGTCGTATTGGTCATGCTGCGTACTCCAAGAATATAAGATTTTCCTGATATTCGATGTGGAGCGGCGGGCAATTGAACACACGGGGAACCTTACGTCCACCATTCCCGAGGAAAATTCCAGCGTAAAAAGCCCCGCAGAGAAATCCTCCCCGCAGGGGGCTGGAGGCGACCGGCGGGCCTAGGTGCGGACGCCCAACATGCAGCAGTGCAGGCCACTGCCAATCCCAAGCATGGCCACTTGTTGACCGGCCTCGATGTGGCCCGTTTCTTGTGCCAAATCGAAGGTCAATGGGAGCGACACGGAGCCGATGTTTCCGAGGCTTCCGAAGGTCGGGAAGTCCTTGGTTGAGTCGATCTCTAGAGTCTCGAGCAAGAGTCTGCGATGTGCTGCGCCTACTTGGTGAGTGATCACTCGATCGATGTCTTGTTCGTCCCAGTTGAGCTCAGTCAAGAAGCTCTCCCAGGTACGAGCTGCAAGCGCATTGCCTGCATGCAAGAGCGATTCCGAATCCGTTTCCATCAACGGTCCAGCCATACCAGGTGTGTGATCGCCTTGGCAAAGCTTGACGTGTTCTGTCGCTGCACGTGAAACGCTGCAGACTAACTTCGTGCTCGAATTGGAAAGAGTGTCGCGCGTCAAAACGCAGGCTGCTGCCCCTGAGGCTATGGTTAGCGAGGCATAGGCCGTTTTGACATCACGGCGTGTGACCCATTCGTTCTCGATCAAGCTGCGCAAGGTTTGACGTACCAAGGGTCCGCCGTCTTCGCCGGCAACGACGAGTCCCGCTTCGATCACTCCCGCGTCGATCGACTGGGCAACCATCGTCATCGCGTTGACAAATCCGAGGCAAGCATTCGATAGGTCGAAGGCCGCGCATGTTTCAGATAAGCCCAGGGCACCGTGCACAACCGAAGCCGTGGCGGGCTCCATGAAGTCGCGACAGACTGAAGCATTGATCATCAAACCGATGCGCTCGCGAGGAATGCCCGCCTTCTTGATCGCTGACTGTGCGGCGCGTGTGGCAACGTCGCTTGGGCGCGTGCCCTCAGGCCAAAAACGACGCTCCCGAATCCCGCTCATTAACTCGAGTCGACCGACGGACAGGCCTAGTTTTCGATAGACCGGGTCCAGCTCTCGTTCGAGCTCTTCTGAGCTCGTTGAGACTTTGGGCAGGGCATGCCCGAAGGACTCTATGTGGACGTGTTCGAATTTCATGGCGGACTTTGGGCAAGCAGGATAGGGGCGTAACGCCCCCGTGCAAGCCACCAGCCATTCTCCTAGTTGACGGATTGGTCAGTTCGCGGACAATCTGAGGCCCATGGACGAGAGTTCTCTGCACATTCTTCACGTCGATATGGACGCTTTCTATGCGTCTGTGGAGGTCCGTGACAATCCGTCGCTGGCTGGGCTACCGGTATGTGTAGGCGGTCCCGCCTCCGGGCGAGGCGTAATTTCGGCGGCGAGCTACGAAGCGCGCGCCTTTGGAATTCATTCCGCAATGCCCAGCGCGATGGCACGCCGCCTGTGTCCAGACATCGTTCTCTTGCCTCCGGACTTCGATCGCTATACCGAGGCATCGCGCCGGATCATGGGGATTTTTCGGAGCTACACGCCGCTCGTTGAACCGCTTTCCCTCGACGAAGCCTTCTTGGACGTGAAGGGCTGCGAGCGCTTGCTAGGGAATGCTGTCCAGATCGGGCAGTCGATCAAACGCGAAATCCTGCGAGAGACGGGGCTAGTGGCGTCGGTTGGAGTAGCTCCCTCGAAGTTCTTGGCGAAACTGGCCTCGGACTTGGAGAAGCCCAATGGCTTTTGCGTGATCCAATCCGACGAGATTCGCGAGGTACTCGACCCCTTGCCTGTGTCTAAGATCTTCGGCGTGGGGGAGCGAACTGCCAAACGTCTCGGTGGGTTGGGGATCGAGACCGTCGGTGACCTGGCTTCGAAATCTAGGCAAGATGTTGTTAAAGAGTTCGGGGCTAGTGGCGCGTGGATTCACGATTTAGCTCACGGCATCGATGCCCGCCGAGTCACGCCACGCCGCGAAGAAAAGTCCCACGGTTGCGAACGGACCTTTGCGGAGGACATAGAAGACCGTGAAGAGCTGCGTGTATTTCTGCTCCAATTCTGCGAAGAAGTGGCCTACGGGCTGCGCAGCAAGGGGCTACGCGGACGTACTATCACGCTCAAGGCGCGCTACTCCGACTTCAAGACGATCACGCGCACCAAGACCTTGGGAGCGGCGACAAACCTGGGGCCGCGCATCTACTCCGTCGTTCGCGAGCTGTTCGAACGCATCAATCCTGGTCCTTTGCGTTTGGTTGGTATTCAGGTCTCCAACCTAGAGGACGTGCGCAAACCGGTGCAGAGCTCACTGTTTGAGGGAGTCGAACCAGCACCCGGCGAGGGTCGTTCGGCATGGATCGCAACGAATGCCAAACTCGAACGCGCTACTACAGAAATGGACAAACTGCGCCGGCGTTTCGGGAAGGACGTCGTCAAACCTGGGACTCTAATTGGTCGCCCTATACCACGCGGATTAGATGGAACGGGCAAAAGCCGTCGGTCCAAGTAGTCTATTCATGCATAGGATTGTCGTTCAGATCGAATGCGCTCAAGAAGAGTCTTTTCCTAGCCGCTTCAGGCATCGTGGCTAGCGGCGTCGCGCTTCTGTTCTTGCAACAACGTCCCATAAGTCGGAACGTCAAGACCGATAACAACCGCCCCATGGTCGAGTGCTTGATCCAAGCCGAAGCCCGACCTGTGAATCATAGTTACCGGTGATTCACACACGGCGGGCGTCGTGCTGAACCATGAGCAGTTCGTGAATCGACTTGAAGCTAGGCTGGGGAAATTGAATCCTGACAAGTCGATCGAGGGTCTCAAGGGCGGCTATTCGTTTTGCAACTACGTGGGAGTATTGGGAAAGACTCTTCCGCTTGACCCCGCCGTTCTTGTGTTGGCTGTCTTCGACGAAAACGACATTCGCTTCATCGTCGTCTAGATCCCACCTTTCACCGATGCGCAGCCCCAAATGTACGTTGAGTCTCTTGACGAGTTGGGCGAAGCCATGGGGTGGGCTCCGGCGAGGTGTATTCAAAAAATCAGCTGACTGATGATTACTTGAGCTTCCTGAACGAGCAGGGCATTGAGAGAATCGTTATGAGTGATGCTTACAGACGAAGTGAAGAATTCGGCTACTGGGAAACTGATCTGCACATCAATACATGTGGGGCATGCGCTAATCACCGAGGCATTGCTTGCTCGACTTACAGATTGGAGGGACTAGACGGTCAGATTGGTTGCGCCGAACAAAACGCATGACAGAACAGCAGCGCGCGCCCGCCAGCCACAGGGCGGCGGCGGGCGGGGCTGTTGTGGTG